>JAJYSU010000051.1 GCA_021793395.1 Actinomycetes bacterium | reverse complement strand
CGGGTCGTGCTGGGATAACGCCGTGTCAGAAAGCTTCTGGGCTGCGTTGAAGCGCGAGATGGTGAGTCGCTGCCGCTTCGAGACGAGAGTCGAAGCGCGCCGCGCCATCGTCCACTGGATCAATCACTACAACGCGCTACGCCAGCACAGCTCGATTAACCACCTGTTGCCGATCGAGTGGGAACTACAATTCACTCGCCGCCAACTTCAAGCCGCATAAACAACGTGTCCGGAATTTGGGGGAAAGGCCAATAGTGGTCGGATCTGTCGCGACATGGTGACCACTTCCCGTAAGGCGTGTCGTGGCAACGAACGAGATCATTGTGACGTCGGTGGTTTCCCAGGGGTTAGGTGCGAGCAATCGCCAGGAAGTACAGCGTCTCACCGGCGTCGGCATCGACCCTCGTTGCGCTACCGCACTGAGGGTCCCGGGGTCTTCGAACCGCTTCACACGTCCCCACTCGAACTCCCGGCGACGCCGACCCGGTTGAGGCCAGGATCATCGAGCTGCGCAAGGAGCTGGTTGATCTCGGAGCCGACGCCGGGGCCGACACGATCCACGTCCACGTAGTTCGCGAGGGACCGCACGCCGTCGATCTCGACGATCCAGCGTCCTGACCCGACGGGGCGTGGTCACCCCGGCGCCCACGAAGCTCCCAGTCCTCCTACGTTCGTTTCGGGGCCGACCTGCCCCGAGTGCTGGCCATCCGACATAGCCCACGGGCACCTTGAGGTCGGCACCGGGCTCGAGGTCCTCACCTTGCTCGACGACCACTCGCGCCTGGTGCTGAGCTCGGGTCTAACCGACGGTGACGATGCACAACGTGCGGGGCCTCTTTCGCCTCACCTGCGCCCCCTACGGCACAGCGGCGTCGGTCTCACGCACACTGGTGCGATCCATAACGCGACCTCGCGTGGGACGCAGCGGCTTTAAGAGCGACCTGATAGTCGCCGGCGTGCTCGACAAGCATTCGCGCCCTTGCTACTGCGACCCGAGGCAAGGTTGAGCGTTGGCACCGCACGGTGAAGGGCTCTCTCGCCCAGCGTCCCGCGGCGACCATCGGCGAGTTGCAGCGGATCCTGGACGACGTCGTGTGCTACTGCAACGAGGTGCGTCCTCTCGCGTGGTGGCGGCGCACGCCGCGTGTCGCCGACGACGCGTGTCAAGGCCCCGCCTCACGCTCATCTACCAACCGCACTGGCGTCCGCACCGACACGGTCGACGTGCGCGGATACCACTTCACGCCGCGTTACCTCGGCCGTCTCCGTCACCTCAACGTCGGCTGGTCCTACCGCGGTCACGCGATCTGCCCCTACGTGCTCGACGACGTCATGACCTTCGCGACCGTTGACGGCGAGTTCATCGGTGAGACCAGAGGTGATCCAGATCGTGACGACCGACCCAAGGGTCACGGATTCAGATGTTCACGATGACGTGACAGATTTCATTTCGTGGACCTTGGGTCACCCCATAAGAACCAGTACCTCGCTGTGGAAGTTCCCGATCATCTGCTGAGGTGACGAAGGATCCGTTGGATGCACTTCTCCTCGCAACCCTTTCAATACGACGGTGAGTATCCGTCAGGCTGAATTGAAGCGGCGGGCTATCGTCGTAGCATTGCGTCGCACGCTTTGCTACACTACTTTCATGACCAAGACCATCGCCCAGCGTGAACTACGCAACGAGAACGCCAAAGTGATCGACGAGGTCGTCGCTGGGGAGAGTTTCGTGGTGACCCGCAATGGAATCCCGGTGGCCGAATTGCGCCCTCTGTTCGCTCCACGACGAACAGTTGTTCCGAAATCCGCTATCGCTGGTTTCGTCGAGAGCGGACCGCGCATCGACGCCACGCGTTTTCGAGCCGACCTCGACAGTGTCGTTGACCAAGAGTTCTAGATGACCACGGGCCTGCTCGACACGTCAGTGATCATCGACTGGGATGACCCTTCGGTGCAACGAGCCCTACCTGAGGAGATTTCAGTGAGTGCGATCACTCTTGCAGAACTCGCCGCAGGACCAATTCTGGCGTCGACGGTCACGGAGCAATCAAACCGCCAGGCTCGCCTTCAACAAGCGGAGGCGACCTTCGAACCTATCCCCTTCGACGCAGCAGCCGCGCGTAGCTTTGGTCAAGTGGTTGCGGCTGTTACTAGCACCGGCCGAACGCACCGATCACGCATGGCCGATCTACTCATCGCGGCAATCGCGCACGCCAACGCCCTGACGCTCTATACACGCAACCCCGACGACTTCATTGGTCTCGAAGAACTGATTCAAGTAATCGCCGTCTGAACCTAGTGAGGTTCGACCGAGTCAACTTCGTAGACCTTAGGTCACACAATAAGAACCACTCGGTCTCTGTGCTCGTAGGAACGTCGATCTTCCTTGAAGTTCAAATGCTGTCTACAGCAAGTCGATAAATTCGCTCACCGTAACGTCAGACTGTCGGAGAATTGCCGCCAGAGTCCCGCGGGCAAGTTCGCGGTGAGTCGAGACAATCACAGTTCTGCCGCCTTGGTTGCGGAGTTTCACGTGACTACCTCGTTGCCCAATCTCTGTAAAGCCAATCTTCTTGAGCGCAGTGACGGTCTCGTGACCGGACACAACGGGGAGCGCGGGGCTCACGCAGGGATCAATACTGTGGTGATAATCGGTGGCTCTAATGAGTCGGGAAGTTCTTCACCTTCGAAGTACAAGCCCAGTGCTTCTTCGAGATTTGCGACAGCCTCGTCAACAGTCTCACCTTGACTTACGACGTCGACGTCAAGGCACCTGGCGACATACCAAGGCTCTTCGTGGGTGACCGCGACCGTGAACTTCATAATTCGAATCCTACCAGTGGCCCGTGCCATCAGACCCAGTTCTTATCCTGTTCCGGAGTGGGCGCTACAGGACTCGAACCTGTGACCTCAGCCGTGTGAAGGCTGCGCTCTAACCAACTGAGCTAAGCGCCCGGACAAAAAATACTAGTCGCACGTCGAGATGGCAGATTCAACCGATGAGCGCAATGATCACAGGCCGGATAGAACGAAAGCCCAACTCGACGACCACAACCCGGCCAGCAAGTGTACGGTGCACGTGCCATCCAGCGCGAGTGAGCTTATCGACTAGGCGATGTCCCACACCAGTTTCAGCAGCGAACAGGGCTCTCACTACTGGAGAATCGTGCGTCTCACCGTGCCGTTGGCACGGCCCCGTCCTCCATTGCTCAGGACGGTCACGCGCTGACCACTGCGGCCGAGACCGTACACCCGCCAGAACAACTTACCGTGGCCCCACCACTCCCCTGGGTTACCCCCTACCGAGTTACCACGAGTGGACGCTGTATCCTTCTCGTGTGTCTCAGATGCCCGAAACGCCCGCGGATACTCGCTTCGGTCGCGTCCGGCGAGCGTCCGGGGTATCTCGCAAAGCCGTCATGGGAATCGACAACGTAGAGCGACGCGCCAGTCTCGTCGCGGGTGCGATTGCACTCATCCTCGCAGCGATTATCAGCCCGCACCTCTTCAAGAACACGTGGGTCACCGACACAGCTAAACCTTCCAAGACCGGCGTTTGCCCCACTGGCTACGACCTCGTCCACGCCGTGTGTCAGTACCGGCACCTCACGCATCCGTCGACCTGGCTACCCCAGTTCTTAGAAATACTGATAGTCGGGCTCGCCATCCTCTTCTTCGCCTGGCGTCGTAACCGCGTAGGAATTTCCGTCGCTAGCCTGCTCTTAGGTCTCGCTCTCGGTGTCGTCGGACTGGCGTTTGTGTTCTTAGGCGGATGGTTGGTCATTCGAGCCTTTCGACTTCAGCGTTACGGCGACGCGTCCTTCTCCGGCTCCGCGCGCCGCGCTAAGGAGATGTCCCGAGAGAAACGAGCCGCACGGGCGGCGTCGCCCCGAGGCTCTCGACGCGACGCGAAGATGCCCGCCAAGGCCGCATCCGTGGCGGCACCCTCGCCTTCCAAGCGATACACGCCCAAACAGCGGGCCCGCCGCCGCTAGGCGATGGTCACTCTCGGACTCGACTACCCCACGCGGTGGGGTCGCCGCGCGGGCACGCGCGTCGCGCGCGACTTGCTGTACCGATGGTGGATCTCCCCCTACATGCGCTACACGGCATCCCTCGAGGTGCGCGGGCGGTCCAACGTGCAGGGTCCCGGGCCACTTATCTTCGTGGCCAATCACTCAAGCAATTTGGATACCCCGCTCATCCTGAGTTCCCTTCCCCCATCGATACGCCGTAAAACAGTGGTAGCAGCGGCGATGGACAGTTTCTTTACGAATGCACGAACCGCGTTTCGCACCGTACTGCTCTTCAACGCGATCCCCTTCGACCGCCACAGTTTGAATCGTCGAAGCGCCCAGCAGGCACTGGAGTTGGTTCGCCAGGGGTGGAACCTCCTGATCTATCCTGAGGGCGGCCGCACGACCGACGGAAATCTGAGCAACTTCAAGGGGGGCGCGGCCTACTTGGCGGAGCGCTCTCACACCGCAGTCGTACCGACCTACGTCCACGAATCGGGCTTCCTCAAGGGTCCAAAGTACGCCAAGGCTCCCCAGTTCATTCAGGGACCCTCGCGACGACGTCACCACGTCATCGTCACTTTCGGCGAGCCTCTACAGGCCTTCGACGGTGAATCTATACGCCGCTACGGCGCACGCATTGAGCGCGCCGTCGTCGAGCTTGGTCGTCAAGTGTCCGGAGACCCGCTCTACGGTGCTCAGGCTACGAGCGACTGAGGGACCGGCACCGTTGCGCGTAGAGCAGGTCGGCGACGGTTGCCAACGGTTCCAGTGGCGTCGCCAGAACCCGTGAGAGAATGTCGTCAGCGAGCCATGGATTTTGGGCCAACACCGGTCCGTGCGCGTACGTGGCCCAGAGTCGATCCGTCAGGAAGCCGTCCACCCGACCATCGTTGCCGTATCCGTGGACAACTCGGGCGAGTGGACGGGCCGATGGTCCCAGCGTCGTGTGTCCGCCGTGATTCTCGAAACCCACCAGCGTGCGGCCGCCGGCGTCGGCGACGAAGTCACCGACGGCCCGGTGCGCGCCTCGCCGCGTCGTCGCATCCACCATCCCTAGGCCGGGATACTCATCGTCACCGTCGACGGCAAAGGTCGTACCCAATATCTGAAGACCGGCGCACACCGCGAACACGAATGCACCGTCGTCGACCCGTTGACGCAGCGATCCCCGCGCCAGCAGTTCACACGCCAGACGCTGGGGTCCATCCTCTCCCCCTCCGACGACGTAGAGGTCGGCCGTGACCAGCGGGTCATCCAACGACACCGTAATGATCGACGCGTCATAGCCGCGACGTCGCGCCCGCTCGGCCAGAACGGTGGCGTTACCACCGTCACCGTAGGTCCCGAGAAGTTCCGGGTACAGCAAGCCGATCCTTAACATGGCCGCGTCCGCGTCAGCCACTCACGAAAAGCGGTGTAGTTAGCCACGACGCTCACCACGTCACTCACGCGGCCGGTCATCGCGGTCTCGTTCGCGATCGCGAAGGAGACACCCGCGTAGTCGAGCCTCGTCGCTAGGTCGAGCCGCCGATCCCCCCAGCACCGCACGAGACGTCCGCGCAACGTCTCGAAGGGAACGTCGTAGAGCCACGACGGGTCGCGCCCGTCCGCCTCGCGAGCGTTAATCGCCACCCAAATCTCGCCGTCTCGCGCGAGACTCGGGAGTAGCGCATCGAATCCCGCCGGGTTCTTCGCAAGATGCAAACGCAGTGTGTAGGGGCCCCAGCGACGTAAGGCGAATCGACCCGCAACCTCGCTGACGACGTTGATGCGCGACAGGGCCCCGTGGAGGTCGACCCCCACCGCGTGTAGCGCCGTCAACGCCATAGCCGCGTTCCCTTCGTTGAAGCGCCCGGGAAGATCCAGATTCAGTGGCAGGACGACGCCATCGATCGAGAGCCGATCGTCGAGCACCGTCGTCAGTGCGAGGGGCCTCGCGAAACCGCACGTACAGTGCCACGTCGGATCGCGCACGAGCGCCCGCGTGCAGTGAGGACACGACCAGGCGTCCGCAAGCCACGGAGTGGGGACGTCACACCACATCACCGAACGAGCAGATTCAGCGGCGAACACCACCAGGGGGTCATTGGCATTAGCGACAACGAGCACATCGGCGGCGTCGGCGAGTGCCTCTCGCCACCGAGACGCCAGTTGACGGACTTCGTTGGCCCGATCGAGTTGGTCTCGCGACAAGTTCAAAAGCACCACGACCGCCGGGCGCGTACGAGCGAGAATCTCAGCCAGCCAACCCTCGTCCGCCTCGAGCACCGCGGCACTACCCGGCGCGCTCGCCAGAGCTGCCACCAAACCCGCCGGCATGTTAGAGCCGCTATCGTTCGTGACCACCTCGTCGCCCCATCCGGCTGCCACCATCGCCGTCGTTGTCGTCTTACCGTTCGTCCCGCTAACCAGAATCGTCGTACGTCCCCGTGAGAGCCCGTCCAAAACACTCGGATCTATCGCCAATCCCACGGTTCCACCCACCACGGTGCCCGTTCCTCGGCCGCTACGACGCGAGGCTTCGTTCACGAGACGCACCAGCGCCACGGCAACGCCCAAACGCCAGCGAGAGATCGTCGTCACGCGCCAACGCTAACAAGCCCGGAAACACAAAAGGACCAACCGGGGGGAGGTTGGTCCTTTTGCAAAACCTTATTTCTGCTGAATGGGGGGTTTTCAGCAGATCAGGCTGATATAAGTATGTCACGACCGTGCTCATCGTTCAAGTCGATAATCAAGATACTTGCCATCTGTAGACTCGATACATGGACGTCCGCCAGCTTGAAGCCGTCGTCGCCATCGCCGACCACGGAAGTTTCAGCCGTGCCGCGGACGCTCTAGGAACAGTGCAGTCGAACATCTCTTCACGAGTGGCGCGCCTCGAGAAGGAGTTGGGCACCGAACTCGTCGATCGCGGGTCGGGCGAGGTCACGGAGTCTGGCCGCGTCGTCGTCGAGCGAGCGCGACGGATCCTGCACGAGTTTGAGTCCATCGCCGCCGACGTCTCCGAGTTGAACGCCGACATTCGCGGAACGGTCTCGTTGGGCATTATTGGAACCGCCGGACGCTGGATCGTCCCCCTACTCATCGAAGCCCAACGTCTCCAGTACCCGCACGTCGCCCTGCGAATCTACGAGGGCTCCAACTCAGCCCTCGAGCCGCAATTAGTTCACGGCCGATTGGACCTCGGAGTCCTGGCTCAACCGATCGTGGCCCCCGAGCTCACGCAGTCTCCCCTTTTCAACGAGGACCTGGTCGTCGTCGTACCGCGCACGCACCCGTTGGCGGCGCACGAGTCGGTGTCGTTTGACGTGTTGGCGCAGTACCCTCTCCTACTTCCCCTCTCGGGAACCGCACTTCGCCGAGAGATCGACGCCGCGGCGCGCGCGAAGGGAGTCACCCTGCGCCCCGTGGTCGAACTCGACGGCTTGCGCACCATCGCCTCTCTGGCATTCGACGGCTACGGGCCGGCGATTCTGCCCGCGACCGCCCTGTCCCAACACTTGCGCGACAAGTTCACCGGAGTCCGGATCGACGATCTCACTCCCCGACGCGTCAGCGTGGTGACGCGTCGCTTCGGCTTTCCGGCCGCACCCGTGCGAGCGATCACCGCGCTACTGCACGAGGTCGTTCGGCGTGCCACGCCGCCCGAGAGCGTCAGCGTCACGACGACGCCACCGTCCTCGTGAGCGCGTCTCGGGTCACCATTGCGCAGCGCGTCGCCCAGATCGACGTCGCCTTCGCCGACGTGGTACGCGTCGCGGGTCCACCTCCCAAGAATTCGCCCACACCCGTCGCTGACCGCTTCGCCACGCTCGTTCGCTCCATCACCTACCAACTCCTCGCGACACGAGCCGCAGCCACCATCCACGAGAGGATTGTCGCGTGTTGCGACGGTGACGTGCGCGACATCACAATTCTCAACGTCGGAATCCAGCCCCTGCGCCACGCGGGGCTCTCTCAGAGCAAAGCTCGCGCCATCGTCGATCTAGCGCACGCGGTGCGCGACGGACGCGTACGACTCGCGCGCCATGGCCACATGAGCGACGATGAGGTGAGCCACGAGTTAACCCAGGTGTACGGCATCGGACCATGGACTGCCCAGATGTACCTCATGCATACTCTCGCCCGTCCGGACGTCTGGCCCAGCGGCGACTTCGGAGTGCGCCACGGGTGGAGCATCCTGCATCACCTCGCCGAGCCGATCACCGAGGCGCAACTACGCCCGCACGGCAGCCCCTTCCGTGGAGTGCGCTCGTCGGTAGCGTGGTACTGCTGGCGGGCCGTTGACCTCGATCGAGAGAGGTAACCTCACTCCATGCCCCTTCTTTCTCTCGAGGATTTCGAGACGCGCGCGCTGGCGCCACTGCTCGAGTACGCGACGGTGCCGTGCCTGTCGCCCATGTTTGACGACCAATGGGTTGCCCACGGCTACCTGGATGGCGCCATGGAACTCATTGCCGCGTGGGCCCGCCAGCGAAAGCTGGCCGAACTCGACGTCACCGTGCACCGCCTCGAGGGGCGTACCCCACTGCTCGCCGTCACCGTCGGAGCCACGGGACTGCCCACCACCACTACTACCGTCCTCTACGGGCACCTGGACAAGCAACCCCCGCTCGGTGAGTGGTCCGACGGACTAGCCCCCTTCACGCCCGTCCGCCGCGGTAATCGTCTCTACGCTCGAGGGGTCGCCGACGACGGCTACGCCGCTTTCGCCGCACTGCTCGCCCTCGAAGCGCTCGAGGAAAGCGGAACGGCGCACGGCCGATGCGTCGTGCTCATCGAGGCCAGCGAGGAGAGCAGTAGTCCCGACCTCGACGCGTACCTCGATCACCTCGCTGATCACCTGGGTACCGTCGGGCTCATGATCTGTCTGGACTCGGGGGCACTGTCCTACGACCGACTGTGGGTCACGACGTCACTGCGCGGCGTGGTCAACGTCGACTTCACGGTGCGAGTGCTCGAGCGTGGGGTGCACAGTGGAACGGCGAGCGGCGTCGCGCCCTCTTCGTTCCGCATTCTTCGCGAGCTCATTGACCGAGTGGAGGACGCGACGACTGGCGAGGTCTTGATCAAGGAGTGCCACGCGCCGGTACCCGAGGCGCACGTCCTGGCGGCACGAGCCGTCACGGCTGAGTTCGGTGATGTCGTCGCCCATGAACTGCCCATTGTCGAGGGGCTCGCCCTCATGGGCGAGTTGCCCGAAGACCGTCTGATTCGCCGCACCTGGCACCCCGCACTGTCGGTAGTGGGCATGGGGGGAATCCCCGAACCCGACATCGCGGGCAACGTACTGCGACCCTTCACGACGGCTGTTTTGTCCGTACGTTTGGCGCCGGGTGCCGACGCGACCGCGGCCGCACGCGCCCTTACCGAGACCCTCACCCGTGACGTGCCGTCGCACGCCCACGTTGACGCCGTGTCTCACGCGGGATCCGGGTGGGTTGCTCCACCCACCGCGCCCTGGCTCGCCGCCGCGCTCGATGCCGGGTCCCAGAGCGCTTTCGGCCACGCCCCGGGTTTCGCGGGTGAGGGGGGATCGATACCCTTTCTCGCGTCACTGGGTGCCCGCTACCCCGACGTGCAGTTCGTGGCTACGGGAGTCCTCGGACCCGAATCCAACGCCCACGGAATCGACGAGATGCTGGACCTTGACGCGACGGTGCGCGTCATCAACGCGGTAGCCATCGTTATTGGCGCCGCCTACGAACACGAACGAGCCGGCGCGTGAGTGACGCCGTTGACCTGTGGGTGGATCCCGTCTGCCCGTGGGCGTGGATGACATCACGGTGGCTCCTCGAAGCGGCGGACGTGCGAGACCTCAACGTGCGTTTCCACGTCATGAGCCTCGCCGTCTTGAACGAGGGTCGCGACCTGCCCCCGGAGTACGTCGATCTCATGCGCCGTGCGTGGGGACCCGTGCGCGTGCTGATTGCCGCCGCCCAGCGATACGGCGAGAACGTCATTGGACCTCTCTACGGCGCCCTAGGTGAGCGATACCACGTGCGCGGTGAGCGTGATCTGGACGCCGTCATCGTCGCAGCTCTTTCGGACCAGGGCCTCG
The DNA here is from genome assembly GCA_021793395.1 of Actinomycetes bacterium. Classification (GTDB taxonomy): domain Bacteria; phylum Actinomycetota; class Acidimicrobiia; order Acidimicrobiales; family RAAP-2; genus RAAP-2. Next base: position 3,354 of record JAJYSU010000051.1, on the reverse strand, counting down.
ACGCGGATCTCTCGGACGCGGCCGTGGACACCTCGCTCGACCCCGCCCTGCGAGCCAGCCACCATCGGGGCATGGACCCCGTCGGCGACGACGTTGGCACCCCCGTCATCCACGTGGGCGACGTCGCGTTCTTTGGCCCCGTGGTGACACCGGCACCCCGCGGCGAGGCCGCGGGTCGGCTCTACGATGGTGTCGTCATGGTTGCCGCAACTCCCGGATTCTACGAACTCAAGCGCACTCGAACGAAAGGGCCCGATTTCTCATGATCACGCGTACCATCACACCTTCCGCCACGCCGATCCAACACACCAGCAATGACGACGCGCCACGAGCGGTCATCATCATTCAGGAGGCCTTCGGAGTCAACGACCATATTCGCTCCGTGGCCGAGAAGTTCGCGGAGCAGGGCTTCTTCGCCGCGGCTCCCGAACTCTTTCACCGCGAGGGTTCGCCCGAGGTGCCCTACGAGAACTTCCCCGACGCCATGTCCGCGGTGGGATCGCTGACCGCGCCGGGGATCCACGATGATCTCGTGGCGGCCGCCGACTTCCTGGCCGGACGTGGCTTCGCACGCGAGTCCGTGGGCGTCGTGGGCTACTGCATGGGCGGATCGGTCTCCTTCTACGCCGCCACGCTGGGCGTGGTCGGCGCTGCCGTCAGTTTCTACGGCGGGGGCATCGAAAACGGACGCTTCGGTCTGCCGTCACTCCTGGAGCTCGCACCGTCGCTGCACTGCCCGTGGTTGGGGCTCTACGGTGACCTTGACAAGGGAATCCCGGTAGAGCAAGTCGAGGAACTACGCGCCGCGACGAGTGCGACGTCCTACGCCACCGAGATCGTGCGTTACGCCGACGCCGAGCACGGCTTCAACTGCGACGCACGGCCCGCGGTCTACAACGAAGCCGCCTCCCGTGATGCCACCCGGCGTGCGTACGAGTTCTTCACCCAGCACCTTCGATCCCGCTGACTCACGAGTGCGCCACGTCGCGCCACGCACGCCCCTTATCCACGCGCGGCTCGCCAGGGAGTCCTAAAACTCGTTCGCCAATGATGTTGCGCATAATCTCGCTGGTTCCGCCCTCAATGGAGTTGGCGCGCATTCGTAGGAACGCCTTGCGCGCGTCGCCGTTGGTCATTGCCGACTGCGTCGGGCGCACCAACGGGTAGGACGAGCCGTAGAGCATTCCGTGCGCACCGAGCAAATTCACGCACAGTTCGCTGGTGCGCTGATTCTCCTCCGCGAAAGCGAGTTTGGCGACGGACCCCTCCGGCCCCGGCGTACCGGCGCGGCGAAGATCACTCGCGCGCCAGTTCGTAAGGCGGCCAACCTCGTTGCGCACCCACGCCCCCATCAGTTGCGATCGCATCGCCAGAGCGTGCGCGTCGCGACGCCCCTCCCACCGCTCGTGCCAGATCGTCACCGCGTCGCCGATAAGTCCCGAGCCGCGCGGAGGAACAGTCCCGCCTATGGATACACGTTCGTTCATGAGGGTAGTGAGTGACACCGCCCATCCCTCCCCAACCCCCCCAAGACGAGAACCGTCGGGCACGCGCACGTCGGTAAAGAAGCACTCGTTGAACTCCGCTTCTCCGGTGATCTGGTACAGAGGGCGGACGTCGACGCCGGGCGCACTCATATCAACCAGAAAGGCCGTGAGTCCGACGTGCTTCTCCACGTCAGGGTCCGTGCGCGCAATAAGTAGCCCAAAAGCAGCCTGATGCGCGAGCGTGGTCCACACCTTCTGACCAGAGAGACGCCACTCATCACCGTCACGCTCGGCGCGCGTCGACAACGAGGCCACGTCCGAACCCGCGCCGGGCTCGGAGAACAGTTGACACCAGATCTCCTCCCCCGTAAACAGGGGACGCAAGTAGCGTCGTCGCTGCTCGCTGGTTCCGTGGGCGACGAGGGTAGGTGCGACCATGCCGTAGCCAATGACGTTGCGGAGCGCGGCCGACGGAGCGTGCAACGTGGACAGGCGCCGTAGGACACGTTGGTGATCGGCGGGCGTCCCTCCGAGACCACCCTCGCCCACCGGGAAGTGAGCCCACGCCAACCCTCGCTCGAACTGCGCGCCCAGAAACGTGATCCCGTCGGTTTCTCCCGGGGGGAAGGATGCCACCAGATCATCAATGAGCTCGTCAATCGTCGGGGTCACGCGCACTCCTTACTGGGACTAGTCGCATCCTAGGCAGTCGCGCTCGTCGTGGACTAGAACGGGGAGGTGACTTCGCGCATCCTCGCCACGTCGGGTGGCTTCGTTGCGGGACCGGTACAGCAGTCTGCCCGGCTCGGATCGATGTTGCTCGACGCTCTCGTGCTCACCCGACAACTTCGCCCACGCGTCTGCCTCGTACTGACGGCGAGCGGCGACGCGAGCGAGTACTACGCCCTGTCCTACGAAGCCTTCAACGCCGCCGGCTGTGACGTGACCGAACTGAAGCTCTTCCCCCAACCCTCCGCCAACCCCGTGGAGCGGCTCACGACGAGTGACCTGATCTGGGTCGGTGGCGGTTCGGTCGCGAACCTCCTTGCGTTGTGGCGCCTGCACGGAGTCGACGAGGCCATGCGGGCCGCGTGGGAGAAGGGCGTGATCCTGGGCGGTGTCTCGGCCGGTAGCCTGTGCTGGCACGTCGGCGGTACGACGGACTCCTTCGGACCCACGCTGAAGCCGGTGACGAACGGCCTGGGTCTACTCCCCTACGCCAATGGCGTGCACTACGACGTCGAAGAACAACGTCGACCGTTACTGCACGAACTCATCGCGACGTCCGTCCTGCCCGCCGTGGGCTACGCGACTGACAACACCATCGGACTCTGGTACGAGGGTACGGAGCCCACGACCGTGGTCGCGGACGTCGACGTCGATCCGGCTCACGGGCCGGCGGCCTACCGGGTCGCGCTCGAGGATGGCACCGTGGTCGAAACCCGCTACGGCGTGGGAGACCACGTGGACTAGGGGCGGGCCATCAGCGCGCGACGATTCACTTCCACACGCTGATCGAACTCGTCGGCACGCTCCCGTGCGTCGGCGAAACCGCACGTCGCCAGCCAATTGGCCAACAGCCGGTACCCACCCTGGCTCAGTACGGATTCGGGATGAAACTGCACCCCCTCCAAGGGCGCGTCTCGCAGCGCCACCCCCATAATCAATCCGTCCGAGCGCGCCGTCACCTCAAGACAGTCCGGCAACGCGTCATCCTCCACCACCAGCGAGTGGTACCGGCCGGCGGTGAAGGGATGAGGCAGTCCCGCCAGGACGCCATGGTCCTCGTGCTCCACCAACGTGGCGCGGCCGTGCACGATTTCGGGCGCACGCTCGATTCGCGCGCCGAACGCCTCGCCGAGGGCCC
>JAJYSU010000091.1 GCA_021793395.1 Actinomycetes bacterium | reverse complement strand
AAATCCGGTCTCGAGAGAGTTTAACCTGGCTTTCCGCACATCTGAAGTAGGTTTCACGCCCCCCATCAGTCACCGGTAGCGGTCTTCGGGAACCCCGAGCAGGTCGAGCAGAACGCGCTGGAGCTCCGTGAGTTCGGGCGGGAACGTCTGGACCACCTGACCACTGGTTCCGATGAGGTGACGGCGGGCGAGGCCGTCGAAGATCTCGAAGATCCGCACCGCGCTGGGTGACTCACAAGCACGGTGTTCGGGATAGAGCGGGATCTTCTTCATGCCGCGTGCGGCCATCGTCCGGCGGACCTCGAGCTCGACCAGGGCGTGGACGAGCAGCGCGACGAAGTGGCACGTCATGAGCCCCTCGATGCGCGCCGGGTCGTGGATGAACATGGGGGCGACGACTTGGTCACCCTTCAGTTGGTGGTGGCGGCGCTCGAGACTGGGCTGGTGCTTGTACGCGGCGAGGATGTCGGCCGGGCTGGTCTCCTTCTCATTGGTGACGAGTGGCCAGCAGCCATCGGAGCGAGCATCGGCCCCGATGACGTCGTCGTGGACGTCGAGGTGGATCCGGTACTTGGTGCGGATGATCTGGCGGTAGCGGGTGTCGGCCCCCGGTCGCCCCCTCGTCTCTTGACGGTGACGGACCTCCTGGTACTCCTCGACCGAGAAGCCCACCCACCGCGTCGCGCCGGCGGAGGCGACCGCCTCAGTGGCCGCCTCGTCCACCGCGACCCTGGTCGTGAGACGACACCGGTTCGACGCCAACTTCTGGTTCAACTCGTCGAGGGCGACGACGCCGGCCGCGACCCGGTTACTGCGGGCGTGCGCGTCTCGTTCGACCTTGTGCGACGAGCGTACCCAGATGACCCGGAACCCCTCGGCCGACGGCCAGGGTGCCTCGGTGATCTCATAGACGTCATCGGGCTCCCCGAGCCGCCTCGCCCGACAACGCCGGGCCTCGCTCCAGACAACGTCGTGGTCGACCAGGTGACGGCGAAACGCGCCGTCCTCCTTGCGACTCGCGGGCAGCACGGTGACGAAACGACCATGACCCCGATCGATGTGCTCCATGTTGGCCCTGGTGGCGAGCTTGCAATCAGCCACGTAGCGAAAGTCGCTCCGTCCGAGCAGCGCACACAGCCCGTCCCAGGTGGCGATGTGCGTGGTCGAGTCCTCCACGTTGCCCGAGGCAACCCGGCAGGCGATGGGGACGGCTCCGTCGCCCGAGGTCGTGAGGATCCAGACGAGTTGCTTCAGGTCGGGGCGAAAGTCCTTGCTGTGTCCCCTCGCCGCCGCCGCCGTCGCCTTGCCACCGCGCGGCGCGCCGCTCGCCAGTGGATACGCACCAGTTAGGCGCACGGAGGTCGAGTCGTTGTGCATCTCGGCGCAGTCGATGCCGAAGGCACCCACCGCGTCGAGCACCATCCGTGAGAGCAGGCTGGAACGATCCGCGTCAAAGAGGCGCTCGAGGCTGCGCCCGATGCGGTCGTCGTTGACCAGGCGGACCTCGTGCGCGCCGAGCCCGAGCAGGGCGGGGTCGAACCGGGCCGCCCACTCACCCATCGAGTACAGCGGCTGATGCGAGAGCGCGAGGTTGCGAATCACGACGCCGATCGACGTGGCCGGTGCGAGACGCACTCGTCTGTCGCTCGCGGGGACGTACTGGTCGAGCAGCCGGGCGAGGTCGAGACGAGAGAGAAAGTGCTCGACCACCGGCAGTGCGCCGAGCCTCTCCTCTTCCAGTCGGAACGGGCCCTGGGAACTTGACACCATGCCCCACACTGTATACAGTGCAAGACATGAAAAGGTGGATACCCCAGTGAGTGCCCGTGACGTGAAGCGCGTCGAGCAGGCACGCCAACGCCTGATCGAGTTTCTGGTTCAGGGCGACCACGTCCTACCTGGGAGCCTTATCGAGCGCACCGTCAGGTGCGGCAAGGCCAACTGCCACTGTCACGCGGCACCGCCCGAACTGCACGGCCCCTACCTCCAGTGGAGCTACACCCGCGAGAACAAGCGGTTCACTCGCTGGCTCTCCGCAGAACAGGAGGAGCGCTACCGGTCGCGGATCAACGCCGCGCGCAAACTACGTGAACTGGTCTCCGACCTCGAGCGCTTGGAGATCCACAGCGTCGAGCGAGAAGAGGGATGGGGGACGTGAAACCTACTTCAGATGTGCGGAAAGCAGGTTTAACCTGGTCCAAGTGACTTTATCGATACCAGACGTCAGCCGCAGTTGGTCGCAAAGACCGGAAGCGACGGCGTTGAGCCGTAGGGGCAACCACGGAGAATCAGCTTGCGGGCGGTTCGGCTGCCCAACGTACCTGGTGGCAGGCAACTTTAGGTAACCTCCCGTCGGCCGCGACAGTGTCCCGCCAGCGACGCTTGGCCTATAGTGGCGCTGCTTCCTCGGTGCATCCTGGTCGGCGACGAGCCACGCACGGATCGTGGCCTCGTAGGGGCCCATTACTGGCGCCCGGCGAGCCGACACCTTTCGCGGTGGTGGCATCGCCGAAGCCAGCGCCTGACGCACGACACGCCGGTGGACCCGGTACTTCTTCGCCAACTCTCATAACG
>JAJYSU010000050.1 GCA_021793395.1 Actinomycetes bacterium | reverse complement strand
ACGTGTGCGTTCCGGCGGCCTCGACCGCGCATGCGCTGGTGGCTCCCACGCTCACCGTGCTCGCGTCGTGCACGCCGCGCACCGCGACCGGCGTCGTGGAGGCCACCCGGGTGCCGTTACCCAACTGGCCCTGGGCGTTGGCGCCCCAGCAGGCGACCGTTCCGGCGGCCTCGACCGCGCACGCGCTGGTGGCTCCCACGCTCACGACGCCGGGTCGAACGACCTTGGGCGAGACGAGCCCGGTCATGACCGCGAGCAGCGCCGCGACGACGATGACGACACCGAGGCCGACGATGAGTGTTTTGAGCCTGGTCACTCGGGCGTCCTCGTGGTTGTGGGTATCGCGACCACCTTAGAGCCGTGCCCCGGCCGCGCGGTTCGGTTCCGGTCCCGCCACCAGGCGCTCGCGAAGTACGTCGAGATCGGCGGGCGCCGCGCCGTGTGCGATCAGCCACCCTCGGGCGCCCCCGTGCTCGGTGAGGTCGTCCACCAGCGCCGCCATTGTCGCCGGTCGCGCGTCCAGGTACGGCGCGGGGGTTCGCGCGATGGTGTCGCGCACGACGGGGTCGGGGTCGTCGCGTAGCCGCGCGAGGAGAGCGGGCATTCGCTCGGCGCTCGCGGCGTAGTCGGCGACGATCGCGTCGCGGGTCACGCCCACGCAGTCGAGGACGAGGGCGCTGAGAACCCCGGTACGGTCCTTGCCGAAGAAGCAGTTGATCACGGCCGGCAGATGGCCGGGCTGAGCGATGTCCGACACGGCGCGCACGAAGGCTTCCGGCGCGTCGCGAAGGTATTCGCGGTATCGAGCCAGCAGCACGTCGCCCCCGTCCGTGGGGCGCTCGCCGCGGGGGCGCAGGGTCGCCTCGCGCACGGGGATCCACGTGATCGGTGCCTCCTCGAGGAGACCGCGGCCGAAGTAGGCGGTCTCGTCCTCGCTCTGCAGGTCGACGTTGGCCGCGACGCCGAGGTCGAGCAATGTCGACACGTCGCGGGACGTAAGACGTCGCAGGGAGTCCGCGCGAAAGAGGATCCCCGTACGGGTGTGTCCCCCGTCGAGAGTGGGGTGACCTCCGAGATCGCGGACGTTCAGGGCCCCCTCGAGGATGAGAGAGCGCGTACCGTTCGACGAGGGGCGCGTGGTGACCTCGGAGCGCGGTGGGGGACCGGGGGGTGTCGACACGCTCGCGAGTGTACGACGCGAGGTGATCCGCGTACGAAAAATCGTAGTTACTACTACAATTAACGAGGAACGAACGAACGAGGAGACAACATGAGTACCAGTCATCTGGCCGAACGACGCGCCGTGGTTGACGCCGCCGCTGCCCTGTTCACCAACGGTGTCATATCCCGCACTGGTCACGCGAACCTGTCCGCGCGGCTGGGCGACGACGCCATGCTTCTGACCATCGAGGGGCAGGTTCGCGATCTCACGGTCGATGGTCTCGCCGTGGTCGGCCTTGACGGCGTCGTGCGCGAGGGAGACCTTGATCCCGCCAACGCGGAGATCGTCGCGATGCACGCGGAGGTCTATCGGGCTCGGCCCGACGTGGGCGGTGTCATCCACACCCACTCGCCGCACCTGTTGGCCTTCGCACTGGCCAACCGTCCGCTAGCCTGCCGTTACGAGGCGCTGTTGCGCTTCGGCCAGGCGTCGGACGTGCCCGTGGTGCCCTGGGCGCCGCGCGGGTCGACGCGTTCGGTGAGCGACATAGTTGACGCCTTCACCGCCTCGCCCACCCACGCCGTGCTGTTAGGCAATCACGGGGTGCTCGTCGCCGGAACGGGACCGCGCCAGGCGGCGGCCCTGCTGACCGTGCTGGAGGAGGCCGCCGAGGCGGAGATCAACGCGATCGCCCTGGGCGGAGCCCGAGACTTCCCCGCGGGCGCCCTGGATGACGTCCGAGCGGCCATGGCGCGGGTCCGCGGCTAGGCACGCCGTCGCAGCGCGTGGTCGTGTCCGGGCGCCGAGGGGTGCCTCTAGGATTCGCCTAGCCGTGAGGAGGATGATGACGCGAGGTCTGCGGTGGGGGGTGGTGATCGGCCTGGTCGCCGGGGTGGTGGTGATCGTGCTCGAGGACGTCGCGCACGTGCACGGCGTGCTCGGCGGGCTGGTCGCCGCGGCGGTGACCGGTGTGGTGATCGCCCTCGTGCGTCGCCGGATCGACCCGCCCTCGGTGCGCTCGCGCTAATCAGTCGCGCGGGTACGCGGGACGTCGCGTACGCATCCACGCGAGTACGTCGGCCCTTGGCTAGGTTACGTCTCATCAGATGACGGATCGGGCGCAGGGGGAGGACATGGCCGACGAGGAGTTGGGTAACAGCGAGGACCAGCGGATGGTGGCGCTGGGTTACCGCGAGGAGTTGAAGCGGGTGTTGTCGTTGTTCGACAACTTCTCGGTGGCCTTCAGCTATCTCAGCCCGATGGTGGGCATCTACTCGCTGTACACGCTCGGGTTGGGCACCGGTGGGCCGCGCTACATCTGGACCATCCCGCTCGTGGTGGCCTTCATGACGTTGGTGGCCCTGGTCTTCGGGGAGCTGTCGAGCGAGTACCCGCTCTCGGGCGCCCTCTACCAGTACGGGAAGTACAACGTCGGGCCGCGCTACGGGTGGTACGTCGGCTGGATCTACGGGTTCGCCCTGCTCGCGACCGTCGCGTCGGTGGACTCCGGCGCGGTGCTCTACATCGTGGACCTGTGCAACCTGTGGTTCAAGACCGATCTCAACGCGTCGAACCACGTGACGATCTTCGTGATCGTGGCGGTGTTCTTCGTGCTGTCCGGCCTACTCAACGCGGTGGGCGCCAAGATCATGGGGCGCGTCGCCAACCTCGGGGTCTACGTGGAGACGATCGGGACGTTCGGCGTGTTCCTGGCGCTGGCGATCCACGGGTTTCACCAGGGCTTCGGTTTCCTCTTCACGAGCCAGCACGTTGAGAGCGTCGCCCAGAATCCCTTCGGCGTCAACCTTGCGGGCAACTGGCTGCTCGGCGCGGCGCTGGTCGCCGTACTCGCCAACGCGTACATCTTCTACGGCTTCGAGTCAGCGGGGGACATCTCCGAGGAGACCGTCAACGCGCACCACAGTGTGCCCCGGGCGATGCGCAACGCCCTGCTCTACGGGGGCATCGCCTCCTTCGTGCTGGTGCTCGGTCTCCTGCTCGCGACACCAAAGACGGGTATCAAGGGCGTGGTGTCGGGCGGCATCCCGGTGGTGCTTTCCCAACTTCCCAGTTACGTGACGGACTTTTTCTTGGTGATGGTGGTCATCGCGTTCTTCAGTTGCGGAACGGCGGTGCAGGGGGCGGGGGCCCGCGTCGCCTACGCGCTCGCCCGTGACGGCGCGGTGCCGCGCAGCGACTGGGTGAAGACGGTGTCGCGGCGCTTCAAGACGCCGGCCAACGCGATCTCGATTGGGGTCGTGGTGCCGTTCCTGTTCATGCTGCTCGTGCTGGTCAACCCGACCACGCCCGTGCACATCCTCTGGTTCGAGTACCCCGCGAACGTCAACGCGCTGTACGCGTTGGTGTCCTTCGCGGTCTCGGGCATCTACCTGTCGTTCTTCCTGACGGTGCTCGGAGCGTTCATCGCGCGACTGCGCGGCTGGCAGCCGAGCGGATCGTTCACTCTCGGCAAGTGGGGCGTTCCCGTGACCGTCACCGGGATGGCCTACCTGCTGGTGATGCTCGTGAACATCGTGTGGCCGAGTTCGCTGGCGAGCGGGCGCGCGCTCTTCAACTACGGGTGGATCACCTTGCTGGTGATGTTTATCATCGTGGCGATCGGCGTGGTGTACGAGACCATCGTGCGCCCGGATCGGCGCATCGCTCAACACCGTGTCGAAAAGACGACGACCGCCATCGACTGATCGTGCGGCCCGCGCCGGCCTGACCTACTGGAGGTAGCGCTCGACCACGTCTTCGGGTCGTACGTCGGCCAACTCGGGGTCCTGGCCGGCGGCGCGCCGCGCGCGTCGCTGACGCAGCAGATCCCAGCACTGATCCAGCTCCACCTCGAGGGCATGCAGGCGTCTCTCGTCGTCCGCACTCATGGGACGACCCACGTGCGCTTCCTCGAGGGCCAACTCCTCGTCCGCGAGTTGATTGATGCGACTGAGGACACTGCTGTCATCCATGACCACTCCCTGATGGACCTCGTGCTCAGCGTATCGGCATCGACGGCTTGGCGCTCGGTCTTGACCTCGTGCGTTGACCCGTGCCCGACGGCACGGTGGAGGTCCTCGCCCGGGCTGGTGCTACGGGTCGCGTCGTTGACGAATCTCCCTGGTGGTCAGCGTTATCGTCGACGAGCGCCTCGACGAGAAGGGATGTGAGCCTTTAGGTCAGTTCGATGCCGCGACTCTCGGGTAGTCGCAGGAGCAGCGTCAACGTGGGCAGTAGGGGAAGGAAGGTGACGAGCGCGGCCAGGCGCAGTCCGCCCGCGGCGGTCGCCGGGAATGAATCGCCGACGAGTCCGAAGAGAGCGAAGCCGCCCACGGCACCGACGACGCCGGCGACCGTGATCCAGCCCGCCGCCGTCGCGCGAAAGCGGTGGGCGAAGATCTCGGTGGAGATGGCGGTCATGGCGGGCGCGAGTACGCCGCCCGCGCCGATGGTGAGGACGTAGCCCACGACGAAGAAGACGCGTCCGCCGCTGTAGGCGAGGCTCGACGTCGCGGCGGTGACCGTGACACCGATGGCGACCGTCGCCCGACGCCCCCAGGTGCTGGCTATCCGCGCGCTGATCACGAGACCGGCCAAGCCGGCGAGGCCGCTGCAGGCGACCACCACCGATACCGACAGGGCCGTCATCTTCAGGACCTGCTGGCTGTAGACGAAGGTGAACCCGCCGGCGGGACCGGTGATGACGCCGGTGGTGAAGGCGACGACGGCGACGATCACCAGGGCACCGAGAGCCTCGCGCGGCACCGCCCCGAGGCGAGCGAGGGGCCGCTCGCCGGCCCGGCGGGCCACCTCGGGGAGAGTGCGCACCCACGGCACGACGACGAGAACGGGGACGAGGGCGAGGATGAAGAGCCATCGAAAGGCGTCGGGGCCACGGATGACGCCGTGCACGATGGCCGAGAGCCCCGACCCGATGCCCGTGCCCGCCGCCATCACGGCTAGGAGCTTCATGCGCGCCGCGCTGGTCGAGAGCTCGACCGTGACGACCTGAACGAGTGTCGCCGCCGCGTTGAGCAGGGGTCGCGCGAGGGCGAAGCAGGCGACGAAGAACCAGTAACTGGGGCTCGCCGCGGCGAGGGCGGTGAGCAGCAGGCCGACGAGGAGAGTGCGCGTCAGCACTCGGATTCGTCCCCGACGGTCCGCCCACGACGACAGCGGGAGTGCGCCGAGTGACGCTACTCGCACCACGGACAGGCCGAGTCCGAGCACCGAGCCGGACAGTCCGACGACGTCGCGCAGCGACGTGCCCGCCGCGACGTGGCCGAAGGCGTGCGCGACGTCGCCCAGCGCCGACTCGGAGCCGAAGAGTGCGAACGCGGCCGTGACGGCCACGAGAAAGAGCAGGGCAGTGACCCGGTCAGGACGCCCGGTCAGGACATCACTCTGCGCACCGGGGCTGACGGCGTCCGAGCCGTTCGCGGGGACCGGCTCGGGGGGTGCCGGTGGTGACATCACGCCCAGGCTAGAGGTCGCGAAGGGTCTGGTGCAGCATCGCGGTGACGGCGTCGTAGTCCTGAGTGGGCTCGACGCGCAGCGGCGCGCCGACGCGTACGACGACGCGGCTGTGGCGACGGGGCCACATCGCGTGCAGTGGAACCGTGCCGGCGAGCCCCACGGTCTTGATCGGCACGATGGGCACACCCACGTTGGCGGCGAGCAGCCCGATGCCGCTCTTGAAGTCCTGTAGCTCGCCGGTAGTGCTGAGGCGGCCCTCGGGGGAGATCAGCACGTTCCAGCCCCGGTCGATCAGCCGTCCGACGTACTCGAGGCTGCGTCGGTAGGGCTCGTGGCGGGCGAAGGCGAATCCGGCGAAGCAGGTGCGCGCGATCAGGGCGAGGACCCGGTGCTCGGCCAGCACGTCCGCGGCCGTCGCGACCGCGAGTCGCCGACGGATCGAGGGGGGCAGGGCGCGGTAGATCACCGGTCCGTCGAAGTCGTCGGTGTGGTTGAAGATGAAGATCGCCGGTCCGTCGAGCTGCTCGAGGTGCTCGAGTCCGACGACCCGCAGACTCACCCAGTGGCCGACGAGGGGGGCGATCACGTGGTCGCGCAGCGCGTCGCCGAGGTGGCGAACCGCCGGATTGTAGGTCCACGTTGGCTCGCGGGTGACACTCTCGTCGCTCTCCCCCCGGCCGACGAGGGCGCGTAACTGAGCGACGGTCAGGGACTCGGTGACACTCTCGTCGGAGAGGGCGATCCCGAGTTCCTCCTCGAGTAGGGAGACGACGTTGAGGCGCAGGAGCGAGTCGAGCCCGAGGTCGCTCAGGCGGTCGTCGTCGTGAACGGCCGCGTTCGGGTCGTCCAGGCTGAGTCGGATCGCGCGGGTCACCGGATCCTCGTCGCGCGGGGAGGTGGCGGGCGCGGGGGTCGTCGCGGGGGTCGCGGCGTCCGGTCCCGCGTTGGCCCAGTCCTGCACCGCTCGTCGGTCCACCTTCAGCAGACGCGTGCGGGGAAAGTCGTCGCCGGGCCAGCGTCGCCAGTGGTCGACGTGCTGAAACGACGCGAGACGGGAGTTCACCGAGGCGACGACGTCGTCGACGACTTCGTCGGGCGCGTCGCCGAGGACGATCGCCTCAACGTGCTCGCCCCGCTCGTCGCGTACGCCCACCACGCACAGCTCGCGCACCCGGGTGTCGTGCTCGGCGACCGCCTCGACGTCCTCGGGAAACACCTTGAGGCCACTCGCGCGCACGATTGCGAACGTGAGTCGTCCCACGATCGAGAGCCAGCCGTCGTCGAGACGGCCCACGTCGCCGGTGCGAAACCACCCATCGTCCGTGAAGGCGTCGCGGGTGGCGTCGGGGTCGTGCCAGTACTCGGAAAAAACACTCGGTCCCCGGGCTTGGATCTCGCCACCGTCGTCGAGGCGCAGCATGACGTTGGACAGGACCCGACCCGCCGAGTCCTGGCGCCGTCCGTCGAGGGGGTTGCAGGTGAGGATGGGCGAGGTCTCGGTGAGTCCGTAGCCCTGCACGAGGCGCACGCCCATGGCCTCCCACGCGGCGGCGACGTCGAGGGGAATCGGTGCTCCGCCGGTGACGACCAGGTCGAGGTGGCCACCTAACTGGCGCAGCACCGGCGAGAAGAGGGCGCGCCGAGCGCGCGGTGGAAGGTGGGGCCCGACCCGCAGGGCGAGCGCGAGCGGACGGCCGACGTGGCGGCGCTCGGCCTGCTGGCGCACGGCCTGGAGCATGAGGGTGAGCAACTGGGGTATGGCCAGCATCGCGGTCACCTCGTAGTCGATGAGCCCCTCGGCAATAGTCGAGGGTGTGACCCGAGCGAGGTGAGCCACGCTGGCGCCGCGCGATAGCGCGGCCAGGGTGCCCGTGAACTCGTACATATGCGACAGCGGGAGTACGGAGAGAAAGCGCCAGTCGGGACGCACCTCGATCCGCTCGAGGATCCCGTCGATGTTGGCCAGCACGTTGCCCTGGGTGAGTACCACTCCCTTGGGCGCGGCCGTGGTCCCCGAGGTGAAGACGATCAGGCCGGGCCACTGCGCCATGGACGGGGGACGGTCATCGAGGGGCGTGGTCGGATACCCGTCGACCAGGTGGTCGAGGTCGTCGAGCGAGCGAGTCACCGCCGGCGCGTGGGTCGAGGGCGCGGGACCGGCCACGAAGACGAGTCGTGGTTCGGTCTGGGCGATCGCGCGATCGAGTGTCGCGGACGTGCTCGCGACGTCCACCGGGACCAGGATGGCCCCGAGGAGTTCGGTGCCCAGGAGCAACTCGATCCACTGGGGCGCGTTGGGGGCCACGACCATGACCCGTTCCCCCCGCGTGACCCCCTGGTCGGCGAGGTAGTGCGCCGTCTGGTGGGCGCGCTGCGCCAGCTGGTGGTGCGTCAGCCGCGCGATGGTGATGAAGCGGCGGCTACGCAGCGCGACGTTCGAGCCGACTCGCTCGAGGTCGGCCACGTACTGGGTGAAGTCGCGATCGGCCATGATCTCACCGTAGGGCTGCGCGACGTCGTTCAGTCATCGAAACCGACCAGGACGGCGGCGCCGGTAAAGCGCTCGTGGAAGAGGTCGCGCAGCGCCCGGTCGGCCTCGGCGAACGGGTAGGGCGTGATGGTCGTGGTAATCCCGGCCCGTGCGCACAGGTCGAGGAACTCGCGCCCGTCCTCGCGGGTATTGGCCGTGACGCTGCGTAGCGTGCGCTCCTGGAAGAGGTCGTCCTGGTAGTCGAGTGAGGGCACGTCGCTCAGGTAGATGCCGGCGACCGCCAGCGTGCCCCCGCGGTCGAGGCGGCGCAGCGCCGTGGGGACGATGGACCCGACGGGGGCGAAGAGAATGGCGGCGTCGAGGGGCTCGGGGGGTTCGTCGTCGGTGTCACCGGCGCTCGCGGCCCCGAGTTCCAGGGCGAGCCGGCGGGCCGCCGGCGAGCGGGTGAGCACGTGGACGGTGGCGCCTTCGGCGATGGCCACCTGGGCGGTGAGGTGTGCGGAGCCGCCGAATCCGTAGATGCCCAGGCGTCCGCCGGGAGGGAGGTCCGCGCGGCGCAGCGCCCGGTAGCCGATGATCCCGGCGCACAGGAGCGGCGCGACCGAGGGGTCGTCGTAGCCGTCGGGTAGGTGGTAGACGAAGTCCTCGTCGACCACCACGTACTGCGCGAACCCCCCGTCGATGTCCCAGCCGGTAAAGGTCGGCGCCAGGCAGAGGTTCTCGCGTCCGGAGCGACAGAACCGGCACTGACCGCACGTGCGCGCGAGCCACGCCGCCCCCACGCGCTCGCCCTCCCTGAGGTGATCCACGTCCGGCCCGAGCGCGTCGACGACCCCCACGATTTCGTGGCCGGGAATCACGCCGGGACGCCTCGGTGCCAGATCGCCCTCGCACAGGTGCAAATCGGTACGACAGACCCCGCACGCGGAGACCCGTAGGCGCACCTGTCCGGGTCCGGGTTCGGGGATGAGGCGCTCCACCTCGACCAGCGGACCCGAGTCAATCGGGCCCGGGGAACGCACCGCCCACGCTCGCATCACGTTCGCCATGACGTGCTCCTCTGTCACCTTTAGTGTGGCGCCGACGCGTCTCCTCGTCCAGAGCCTAAGGGCCCTTTGATCGGACGTGGGTGTCGAGTACGAACGACGCGGCGGGTCGCGGTGACTCGTGGTTGGTGGGGGCGGGCGTTTCGGGCGAGACCGGGAGTCTTCACGTGAGCGACGATGGCTGTCCCCGTTGGTACCGACCACGCAGAGTCGGTCGCTCGCGGCGACGGCGGCCGGGTGGTGAATCGAGGCACCACCTCACCGCTCGACGTTCACGTCATCGCGACGCGATCGTGGGTCACCGGTGCCGTTCACGGGGTCTCACGACGTCCAACACGTCGTGAGGTGACTCGTGAGTTCCGGCCGCGAGCGGGACGCGGGTGTTCGTCGCGACCTCGGAGTCGAGCGCCACCAGCGCAGGGTGGGAGGGTGTACGCTGAGCGTGCTCCGGTTCGCCGGAGTGACGTAGCGATAGCGAAGTCCGGTGTGATTCCGGTGCTGTCCCGCAACGGTGATGCCCCTTCGGGGGACGAGTCCGGTCGCCTGCGCTGCGTCGACGTAATCGGTCCTCGGAGGAAGGACGGTTCGTTCCGCTCCGTTGAGTGGACGGGCTTTCGAGTCCTCCGTGTAGTCAACGGAGAGATGACCATGAGAGCAGTTCGATCGGGGCTCAGTGCCCTGGTAATCACGTCGATGTTCCTTCTCGCGTCCAGCGTGAGCGGTGCGTCGAGTCCCCCGTCCCACGCGCGATCGCCGTTCCCGGTCACGGTGCGCAGCGCGGGAGGAAGCGTGACCATCGTGTCGCGACCGACCTCGATCGTCTCGTTATCCGCGACGGCCACCGAGATGCTCTACGCCATCGGCGCGGGGCCGCAGGTGCGCGCGGTGGACAAGTACTCGAACTACCCGCCCGGTACCCCGATCACCAACCTCGACGGCTTCAGCGTGAATGCGGAGGCGTTGACCAAGTATCACCCGGACCTGGTGGTGGTGGCGTACGAGCCCGCAGGATTTATGGCCCAAATGGCCAAGTTGAAGATCCCCGTCCTCTACGAGCCGGCGGCGCCGACGCTGGCGGTCGCCTACCACCAGTACCTGGGGCTCGGTCGGGCTACCGGTAACTACGCGAGGGCCGTGGCCGAGGTGAGTCGCCTGAAGTCCCGCATCGCGCGGATCGTGCGCACCACGCCGCACGTGCCGGCCGGAACGACCTACTACTACGAGCTCGACCCCACCTACTACTCGGTGACGTCGCACACGTTCATGGGCCAAGTCCTCGGGTTGCTCGGCCTTAAGTCGATCGCCGATGGCGCGGGGGTGAACACGAACGGGGGCTACCCCCAGTTGAACGCGGAGTTCATTCTCCAGGCGAACCCCGACTACATCTTCCTGACCGACGGCGTGACGCCCCACTCGGTGGCCGCGAGGCCCGGCTGGTCGGTGCTGAGCGCCGTGAGCCACCATCGCATCGTCAGCCTGAACGCCGACATCGCCTCGCGTTGGGGGCCGCGGATCGTGGACCTGCTGCAGGCGGTCGCCAACGCCATCACGAAATTCCAGAGGTAGTGGCGTGAGAGGGTGGCGTCGTCGCGGCGAGCCGCCGACCCCGGCGATCACCTCCGCGGTCGCCGGGGTGTCGGCGGGTACGCCGATCCTCGTGGCCGCGGTGGTGCTGGTCGTCGTCGCGGTGGTGAGCACGGCGGTGGGACCGGCGAACCTATCGCTCGCCACCGTGGTGGGTGTTCTGGTCTCGCACGTTCCCCTGATTCACTACCACGCGTCGGCCTCGGCCGTCGCCAACGCCATCGTCTGGGAGATCCGACTGCCGCGAGTCGTGTTAGCGGGTCTCGTGGGTTCCATGCTGGCCGCCGGTGGCGCGTCCTACCAGGGGGTCTTTCGTAACCCGCTCGCCGACCCCTACCTGTTGGGCGTCGCCGCGGGTGCGGGACTCGGCGCGACGATCGCCATCGTCACGCCGCGCGCGTCATTCGAGTGGTTGCCGATCGCCGCCTTCCTCGGCGGCGCCGTCGCCGTCTCGCTCACCTATCTCGTGGGCGCGCGTACGGGTCAGCGCTCGTCGGGTACGTCGATCGTGCTCGCCGGAGTGGCGGTGGCCGCACTCTTCACCGCGGTCCAGACCGATCTACAACAGCAGCACGCCGCGGATCTGCAGCCCGTCTACTCCTGGATCCTGGGCAGCCTCGCGACGGCCTCGTGGACCGACGTTCGCCTGATCCTGCCCTACGTGGTGGTGAGCGGTGCCGTGCTGTTGGCCCACCGCCGGCTACTCGATGCGCTGCGGGTCGGGGAGGAGGAGGCCAGCAGCCTCGGCGTCCATCCACAAAGGGTGCGGCTCGTCGTGGTGGCGGCCGCGACGCTCGGTACCGCGGCCGCAGTATCGGTGAGCGGGCTGATCGGCTTCGTGGGCATCATTGTCCCCCACCTCGTACGTCTCACCACCAACGCCAGCTATCGCGTGGTCCTCCCGGTGTCCATGATCAGCGGCGCGTCCTTCCTCATCCTCGCCGACCTCGGGGCGCGGATGCTCGAGTCCCCCGCCGAAGTGCCACTGGGTGTGGTGACGGCGTTCGTCGGTGGACCCTTCTTCATCTTCGTCTTGCGCTCGCGCCGATCGCAGCAGGGCGTGCTCTAAGATGCGCGCGACTCCCGCCCCGTCGTCAGGTCCCCACGGCCAGTTGGACATCGAGGGACTCGTCGTTCGTTACGAGCAGACCGTGGCGGTGAGTGACGTGCGCCTCACCGTGGCGCCCGGCGAGTGGCTCGGCGTGATCGGGGCCAACGGGGCGGGGAAGAGTTCTCTGCTGCGCGCCGTGGCGCGCCTGAGTGCCTACGAGGGGGCCGTACGTATTGGCGGGCGCGACACCGCGGGCCTGTCGCGCCGGCGCTTCGCCCAGCTGGTGGCCTACGTGCCCCAGAAGCCCGAGTTGCCGGCGCAGATGCGCGCGGTCGACTACGTGGCGCTGGGCCGACTCCCGCATCTGGGCTACTTCGGCGCGGAGAACCCCCGAGACCGTCTCCGCTGTGGCGAGTTGCTCGCGCGGCTGTCGCTGGCGCACATGTCCGACCGTCCTCTCGGCGCGATGTCGGGGGGCGAGTTGCAGCGATTGGTGCTGGCGCGTGCGTTGGCCCAGGAGGCTCCCATTCTGCTGATGGACGAACCGACCAGCGCGCTCGACCTCGGCCGGCGGGTGGAGGCGCTCGAACTCGTCGACGAACTGCGCCGCGAGCGTCAGCTCACCGTCGTGAGCGCCTTGCACGACCTGACCCTGGCGGCACAGTTCGCCGATCGTCTGGTCCTGCTCGCGGGAGGGGTGATCGTCGCCACCGGCACCCCCCACGAGGTCCTGGTGGAGGGTGCGCTGGATCAGCACTTCGGCACGAGGGTCCAGGTTCTGCAGGGTGAGGACGGCGAGGTGATCGTCGTGCCCCGCCGTCAACGTGAAAGGACATCATGACCAGCACCCCGAGAGACGAGACCCCCGGCGCACGTCGAGACGGCACCGTCCACAATGACACCCTCCGAGACGACGTGGCTCCGCGAGAAAGTCCGCCCGCCCCGCCCACCCTGCGTCGGGCGGACTCGCTCGTGCTGGTCAATACCGGCGACGGCAAGGGCAAGTCGTCGGCCGCCTTCGGCGTGATGGGTCGCGCCTGGGCTCGGGGATGGCGTGTCAGTGTCATTCAGTTTCTCAAGAGTGGTAAGTGGCAGTCGGGCGAGCGCAAGCTGGCCGAGCACCTCGGCATTGAGTGGCGCTCACTCGGTGACGGCTTCACGTGGGAGTCGCGTGACATCGACGAGACCGTCGCCAAGGGCCGCCACGCCTGGGAGGTGGCGCGCGCCACGATCACCTCCGGCGACTACCAGTTGGTGATCCTCGACGAGATGACCTACGCGCTGGTCTACGGGTGGATCGAACTGGACGACGTACTCGAGGTGATCACGCACCGGCCCCGCTCCACCAATCTGATTATCACCGGGCGCGACGCGCCCGCGGAACTGCTCGACGTCGCCGATACCGCGACCGAGATGCGAGTGATCAAGCACGCGTACGACCAGGGAATTCGTGCCATGAAGGGTATCGAGTATTGAGTCGGCCACGTCTGAGTTCACGAGTCGAGGAGGGCCGGACGCTCGACCTGCTCTACTGGCCCCTGGCCCGTTCGGCGCGCGTGGCGGCGACGGCCGCCAGCGGCGGCGGCGTCGGCGTGCGCGACTGGATTCTCAACGCGCAGGTGCCGTCGGGGTACGGACGTGTCGACGTGACGGCGCACGTGGGCGAACTCGCCGCGACCCTGGGGCTCGCGGGTAACGGCGTGGGACTGCTTACCGCGGCGGCGGTGCGCGGGGTGCGCCACGCCACGGACGAAGGCGTCGAGGCCCACGTGACGGTGGGCCTGGCGCGTCCTACGTGGGCGGCGGCCCCCGACGGCGACGGTGACGACGAGCCGACGGTGGGAACGATCAACATCGTGGTATTCGTGCCGGCGTCCCTGAGCGACGCGGCGCTGTGCAACGCGCTGACGACGGCGACCGAGGCGAAGTGTCAGGCGTTGTTCGACGAGGGTGTCGCCGGGACCGGCACGGCGTCGGACGCGGTGTGTGTCGCCAGTTCGTGCGACGCGCAGGGCGACGACTTCGCCGGGCCGCGCTCGCGGTGGGGCTCGCGCCTCGCCCGGTGCGTCTACGCCGCCGTGCGCGACGGGGCGCGGCGGTACCCGTCGTGATCACCCTGGTCCTCGGAGGTGCTCGCTCGGGCAAGTCCGCCTTCGCCGAGTCGCTGCTCGCGTCACGCGACGGGCGCGTGACGTACGTGGCGACCCTCGTGGTGGGACGCGACGCGGACCTGGCCGCGAGGGTGCGCGCGCACCAGAATCGCCGACCCGCGCACTGGGTCACGATCGAGGCGGGGGGCGACCTCGTGGGGGCACTCGCGACCTCCAGCGGCCCGGTGCTGATCGACTCGCTGGGTCCGTGGGTGGCCCGTACCGGCGGGGGTGACGCACGCCACCGTGCCACGACCTTGTGTCAGGCGCTGCGCGCGTACGCCGACGACGTGGTCGTCGTCTCCGAGGAGGTGGGCCTGGGGGTGCATCCCTCCAGCGAGGCGGGGCGGTTGTTTCGCGACGCGCTCGGAACCCTCAATCAGGCCGTGGCGGCCGTGGCCGACGAGGTTGTTCTGGTCGTCGCGGGCCAGGCGTTGCGCGTGAAGCCGGCGTCGTGAGGCGAGCCGTGGCCTTTCTCACGTTGTTCGGCTCGGCGGCGGCGCCGACGCCCGCCACCTTCGTCTGGTTTCCCGCGGTGGGCGCCGGCCTGGGCGCCGCCGTGGGGGTCGTCTGGTGGGCGGGGGCGCGAGGGTGGT
>JAJYSU010000049.1 GCA_021793395.1 Actinomycetes bacterium | reverse complement strand
GGTCGGGTCCTCGTCGAAGCGCTGAGCGCAGCCGACGTTGCAGAACCAGACGTCGTGGCCCTCGTAGACGCGGTGATCGGCGGCGGTCGCCGGATCCACGCTCATGTGGCAGACGGGGTCAATGGCCGCACCGTCCTCGATCATCTCCTCGGGCGCGTGGGGTGACACGAAACGCTCGGGGTTGGCGTCGAATCGTTCACGGCACCGCGGCGAGCAGAAGTAGTAGGTCGTTCCGTGGTACGTGCTCTGGGCGGGTGCGTCGGCGATGCGTACCTGCATGGCGCACACCACGTCGTGGGCGAAGCCCGCCCCGGCGCCGAAGCGTTCGCCGTGGCGCGCGAGCCACCACACGCCCAGTGCGAGAGCGAGGAAGACGAGGTTCAGGTAAGTGGTGTAGTTCCATGAGAAGTGCGCGCTGGCGACCGTGACCGGCCGGGTGGGCGGGACGGCGTGGAACAGCGTGAAGATCCCCTCAGTGGCTAGTCCGGCGATCGCCATCACCGCGTAGAAGGCGAGGACCATGCGCGTCGTGAGTCGCCATCCGTAGAACTTGCGGTAGATGAGGATCAGCGGCATGGAGATCAGGTCAGCGAAGATGAAGGCGATGACGCCCCCGAAGGCGATGCCCCCGGACCACAGCGCCGCGGCGAGGGGCACGTTGCCGATTGAGCAGACCCAACTGAGCATCGCAATGATCGGGCCGACCAGCGCGTTCTCGACGCTGGTGCCCACCCCGTGGCCGTGCCAGAACAGGTCATTCCACAGGTGGGTGGGCACCACGGCCGTGAGCAGACCCGCCACGGCGTAGCCGATGGCTAACTCCTTGCGCAGCATGGTGGCATCGGAGACCGCGTAGCGCGACGCGTCAGCCCAGCCCGCCGCCGAGTGAATCGATGAGGTGGTTCCGTCGGCGTCGCCTACGCCCGTCGCGCACGCGCGATCGACGACGTCGGCCTCGGCCACGTCGGACACCGGTCGCCGGCGCACGAGGGTGAACACCACGCCACCGACGAGGGCGAGCAGGATAATCATGATCGGTCCGCCGACGAACTCGGCCACCGCGAACTGCCAACCCAGTAGGACCAGCATCACGATGCCCAGTTCGATGACGAGATTCGTAGAGGCGATCATGAAGATCATGGCGCTGGTGAAGTCGGCGCCTTTGCGAACGATCGAGTGGGTCATCGCCGAGGCCGCGTAGGAGCAACTCGACGACACCATGCCGAAGAATGACGCGCGCAACACCGCTCGAGGGCCGTGATCGCCGAGGCGTGCCTGCATCTGCTCGCGCGACACGAAGGCCTGGACCGCTCCGGACAGGGTAAAGCCGAGCACGAGGGCCCACAGGGTCTCCCAGAACATGAAGAGGCCCTCGCGCAGGCCTCGACCGATGTCGAGCAGGACGATCACGATCGGACCAGCCGGGCGATAGCGGCCGATGCTTCGCGTAACTTCAATTCCTTTTCGTCACCGCCCGCCTCGACGGCGTGGACGACACAGTGGGCGAGGTGATCGTCGAGCAGAGAGAGGGCGACACCCTGCAGCGCGCGGGTGACGGCCGAGACCTGCTGGAGCACGTCGATGCAGTAGCGCTCCTGCTCGACCATCGTGTGGATGCCGCGCACCTGCCCTTCGATGCGCCGTAGGCGGGTCAGAATGGCGTGCTGGTCGACGAGGTAGCCAGGTGGAGCGGTCGAGGGGTCAGGGTTGTGGTGGCACGAACTGTTGCTCATACTCCCTAGGAGTATAGGCACAACGGAGTGTGGGTGTGGAACTGACGAGGCGTCGTGCGCGTCGTGGTCGAGAAGTTCCTCGCGTGGGGTGAACGCGCGCCGTCGAGCCGTCGTCCTCGAACGCCGTCGTCGCGACGTGTCTGACCGTCATTCGCGACGTGGGGGTTGTGGCCGCTCGTGGTAGTTCATCGATGACTCGTGGGGCCGCCACGACGTGACCGATCGGATCGCCCGTCGGCGCAACGCGATCTACCCCTTCGACGGTCCTGGTGAACACGAATCACCGTAACGTCGCATCAGTTTCGCGGGGCGTTACCGTCACGACGCCACGCTGAGGGCCAGCGGCCGGGTCGAGACGGCTCGAGGAGAAGATCGGTGAACTCTCGATCGAGGTGCTCTTGGCGCCACACCAGCATGTCCTGAGCTGCGTGGAGCATTCGTTCGGCATCGACGCACTCGGTGCGCCAGGTGGGATCGCGACGTAGGTCGTAACATCGCGCCGAACCGTCGGCGAACTGCACGTACGCCAGTTCGTCGCCGACGGACACTGCCAGGTTGAGTCGCGAGAGCGACCGGTCCCACGGCCACGGAGTGGCGGCGTTCGCGATGAAGTGGGAACGGTAGTCCCACTCGTAGTGGGCACTGGTGCGCCACTCGACTTCCTCGCCTTCGAAGAGTGGCGTCAGGACTCGCCCATCGAACTGTGAGGGGACCTCGAGACCAAGCGCGTGGGCGAGAGTCGGCGCCAGGTCCACGTTCTCGGTGAACTGTTGGATGACGCGTCCGGGCGTGGCGAGTCGCGGATCGCGCCAGATCCCCAGGATGTGATAACTCTGAGGAAAGAAGCCCAGTTTCTGAATCAGCCCGTGGTCGCCCAGTTGGTCGCCGTGGTCGGAGGTGACGACGATGAGCGTGTCGCGCCACTCACCACGTGACTCGAGTGCGTCGACGACGCGCGCGAGATTCGCGTCGACCTCGCTGATCATTCCGTAGTACTGGGCCCGTAGGTGTCGCATCGCCTCCTCGTCGTGCGGCGCGGAACTGGCGGGAATCTGCAGCGCCATTGAGTGCAGCGGGTGCCGCGCGGCCGGTTCGACGGGCTCGAGGGGTAGGGCCACGTCGGCGGGGTCGTAGAGGGACGCGTACTCGCCGGCCGCCGCGTAGGGCGGATGAGGGCGCAGGTAGCTGAGATGGGCGAACCAACCGCTGTCGCGCGTGTCGAGCCACTCGAGAAACTTGGTCGTGAGAAAGCTAGTCAAGGACGTGTCGGCGGGGCGATCAGGCTCACCGCGCAGAGCGGCGGCCCACCCGTAGGGAACGTCGAAGCCGAGCTCGCGCAGGTACGCGACCCACGTCGCTTGGCTCTCGGGAAGGTAGTGACCAATCGCGAATCCTGGCAGCACGCCGTCGTAACTGTCGAGGCGTGGGTCATCAAAGCCGTCGCTCTGGAACGGGTCGATTCCCTGGTCGGTGTAGCCGAAGAGCGTCGGCACGTAGCCAGCGCGGCGTGCCAGGGTGGCGATGTTGTCAAAACGCGCGGCGAGCGGCGTGCCGTTGGCCACCACTCGATTATTCATTTGGTACGTTCCGGTGTAGAGCGCGGCGCGACCTGGTGAACAGGGGGCGGCTTGGGAGTAGTGACGCGCGAGACGCACCCCCTCGCGCGCGAGGCGATCAAGGGTGGGCGTTGTCACGACCGGATGCCCGGCCGCGCCGTACGAATCGCCCCGAAACTGGTCGAGCGTGATGAACAGGACGTTCATTGAGCACTGTTCGGGGACCGATTGAGGACGTTCACCGTGGTCCTTACACGGTGCAACGTGTGCGTTCCGCGTTCGTTGTCGCGTGATGTCGCGACCGTCCCACGAACAACCATCTCGGTTTCCTAGCACACTTCATCGACGGACGCGGCGCAGCGCAGCGCAGGACGTGTCCCCGGTGCGACGCCCCGCCGTCGCATCATCTTCCGGCTCGTCGTGGGGATCGTTGGGGCGGGCCGGGACTGCCGTGGTCAGACACCTCGTCGCGTAGCCCGGTCGAAGGGCCGCGCCGACGTGGGTGCTAGTCATCGGTGCCCCTCTCGTGGTTCCGACCGTCTCAGTGGCGGAGTACTGAGTGGAACCGTGCGCGTCACGACGTATTTTTTTCCGCTTTTGACGACGATGCCGGAAATTCCCACTCTCGATCACTGAAATTCCCCATCAGAGGGCCGTCTTTAAAGACTTAGCACGTGACCTCGTAGTGAGCAGTTCACACTTGATCAAGGGGAATCACGTGAAGCTTTTCCTCCGGAGAGTACGATCGCTTCCCGAGGTACAGGGCGAACCCCGCGACCAAACTACTTCCGAGCTTGTCGCGAAGGAGCCGTAAACCCTTCAGCTCCGTTCCCGGAACACTGTCCCCGGTCTTGATGTCGAAGCCGACCACTCCGCCGTTATCGCGCTCGACTACGAGGTCGACCTCGACGCCATCACGAGTGCGCCAGTGCCCGACGCCCGTAACTTCCGCGGTCCAGGAAGCCTGCTTGATCAGTTCGCCGACGGCGAACGTCTCTACGAGATGACCACGTTCCGTCAGGGCGGCCGGATCGCGAGCCGCAAGTTTTGCCGGGGTGAGGCGCAGATTACGAGCGGCAACTCCGGAGTCAACGACGTGAACCTTCGGGAGGGCTGCCGAGCGCGCTGACAGTGTTCTGTCCCACGCCTCGAGCCGGTAGATGAGGAACGCTTTTTCCAGCAGGGTGGCGTAGTTCTCCGCCGTCGACGGGGTGAGGCCGACGTCACGAGCCGCGCCTTCGACAGTGAGAACCTGCTCTGGCGCACCACGGCGAGCCACTCGCTGCCCGTGCGCCAGCGTCTGTTCGACGGCTCGTTTCTCTCGGTGATCTATCCGAGTCTGAAGGACTGCCGTCACGACACCAACGCCGTCGCGCTGCGCGTGGTCGAGTACTCGCTGGGTGAACCTGGCGTCGACGACACCACCTACCGGCCACTCACCACGATCCTCGATCCCACGGTCTTGTCGGCCACCGAACTCGCTGGTCTCTATGTCGAGCGCTGGGGGATCGAGTCCGCGCTCGACGAGTTGAAGACCCACCAGTGCAGTGCGCGTGCCGTGTTGCGCTCGAAGATGCCCGAGGGCGTGCTCCAAGAGGCCTACGGCTACTTCTGCGTGCACCACGCCATCCGCTGGCCGATGCACTCGGTGGCGCTCGGTGCGGACGCCGACCTCGATCGAATCAGTTGCACCCGCACCCTCCGGGTGGCGCGTCGCACCACGGCGTCCCACCCGGGTTTTTCCCCTCAGGTACTTGACGACGTGCAGGATCAAGCGGCGTCGAAACTACTCGTCGAACTGCTCGGCCCGTGGCGTCACCTCACCAACGCCCGAGTGGTCACATGCACCATGTCCACCTATGGCGTTACGCACCTCGAACACCGAAATCCTAGACCACCGCCGAACCGGACGCCGAGAGACCTCATCACTTAAGTAAACGGTATTGAGGTGAGATGGGTACCCCGAGGGGTATGGGTTTCCTTTCGTTGCTTCGCGGGCTCGAAAAGAACCTGCGCCCGCTTCACTTTCACACTGGGGACCGGTCTCGACCCCGTTACGGGCCGAGGAGCGCAGCTGGAATTACGGCGATACCGTCAGAACGCCGATACGCGTTCGGTCCGGTTGTAATGACCGCTGCGTCGAGGAGATTGTCGCCAAGCTTTTCCTTCAACCAATGCAGGTGTCGTACGTCTTTCGCTGAGACCTCACCCGATAGCTTGACCTCCAATGCAATAACTCTCCGATCGCGGCGCTCGACAATGAGGTCAACCTCGTGCTCTCCTCTGTGGACCCGTAAGTGGCCAACCCGCGCACCGAGAGCCTGCGCGAAGACTCGCACATCTAGTGTCACAAGGGATTCGAAAAGATTTCCGAGTAACGTCCCGTCGCGAATGATCTCAATCCCACCCTCGTCGCCCGCGAGAAGTGCGGCAGGCTCCAACCCTAGGAGCGTGACCGCGAGAGCGGGATCGACAAGGTGATGTTTTGGGGTCGACGCGAGCTCGGAGATGTGGTTGTTGGTCGGTGACCATGCGGGTACTGGATCAAGGATGAAAAGCGCCTCAATCGCGTCGCGATAGGGGCGGGTGGTCGTTCGGTTTGGCTTTTCCGTGTGACCGCCGGTTGCGGCGTCTCGGATTGTCTCGTATGAGGTGACCATGGCCGTTGCCGCAGCGTAGGCATTCATCCAACGACGAAGGGCGATCGGGTTTCTCAGCCTTCGCCCAGTTATATCGGAGAAATCGTGGTCAATCACGCGATCGATGTAGCCACTGAGCTGGGCTTGCCGGGCGTGGTCCTTCAAGCGGCGCACATCGGGAAATCCCGATCGCGTAATTTCTTCCACGTAGTCGCTCAGGCGGATGGCGGATGAGCCAGTGATGGCGGGCCGTTTTCCGGTGAGTAGTTGGCCGAGGGAAACGGTTGGGCTACCAACTCCTCGCTCAATGAGGGTCATCGGCCTCATCCGCACGCTCACGATCCTTCCGGCACCACTGTGGGTGCCGGGGTGATGGGAAGACGCGGATCCGGTGAGGAGGAACTGTCCGGGAATGGCCCCGGCGTTGACAGCGGCTCGAACGACACCCCAGGTTGCCGGTACGTGTTGCCACTCATCGATAAGGACGGTGTCCCCCGTCACTATTTGGTCGGGATCGGCCTCGAGCAATTGACGTGTGACCGGTTGCTCCAGGAGGAAGGTCTTGGCGACTCGCTGAGCTGCGGTAGTGCTCTTGCCAGTCGCCTTTGCGCCCTCGAGTGAGATGGCGGAAATTCCTCCGCCAATGAGGCTGTCTAGTTCGGAGTCCACTACTCGGCGTTGATACTTCGTCATCGGCATGGTCCTTCGTGAGTCGTTCTACACTACAACTTCGGGAATCTCTATTATACAATTTCGGGACAACTTACTACACACTTTCGGGCGCTTCTACTGTACAATTTCGGTACTGACTGGCTGTGCCAAGGAAATCGTGGGGATTCGCGCCCCGATGGCCGATCCCGAGAAGCACGCGTTCGTGTTCCACCCGAACACTTCGATCAAGGAGGACTCGTCAAGACCCGTCAACCCTGTTCGGGCTAGGTCGGAAAGGTGCAGTACGCTCTCTGCCCGTTCTTGGCCGACTGCGGCGATGATCGGCCCGTCATCCAGGATCCCCGCCCGTTACCGCCTCAAAATGCTGCTGGCAGGCGACGATCGTCATCCCCGGACCCGTGGGGATCGCCTAAATGGATCGACTCCATCGCTCGACGCAGCGCCATCGAAGGCATCTTCGGGAACCTGCGCAGTCAGAGTACCCAGAACATCAGGCGCGGCTTCTGCCGCGTGGTCGGTCTTGTCAAGACGAGCTTGATGTTGACGTTCGAGGTGGTGGCAGTGAACATCCGTCTCGTGCGCAAGTGGGCCACGCGCGTTGAACTGACCACAGACCCCTTGTGTGTAGCGTTCCCGCCCGACCACGGATTCGAGGAACTCGACGAGAACGGCGCGATCTGTCACGCCGAGCCGTTCTGCTTCGACGACCCACCGGACGATCTCGCCGCCTAGGCGAGCAGTCTCCTCCAGTTAGTAGCCCTCGGGACGAGTCACGTTCCGAGGGCCCTTTTCGTTGGGTTGATCCGTGTGAATGCCTGGTCTCGCCAGGCTGCAACCGCCCACGGATGCCCTGCTGGCCGAAATGGACCTGGCGCCCGCTCGGGGGGTTCGATGCCCGGACTTTCGTAAGCAGATGGGGGTTACTTTCGTACACACCCCGTGGCGGAGGAGGTGGGATTTGAACCCACGGTAGGTTTCCCTACACACGATTTCCAATCGTGCCGATTCGGCCGCTCTCGCACTCCTCCGAGATAACCCCCTCTCGGGGGCAAAGGGTAAGGCTATCCGAGCCGGACAAGGTCGTCGCACGACGCGGTATCCTGGCGGGGCCGAGGTCGAAAGCGGTGGTCGGGTCCCGTGCGACGGCCGTTCGTGAACCGAGTCAGGGGTGGAAGCCAGCAGCTCTCAGCGGATTGCGCCGGGTGCCACGGATCGCCTGACCATCGCTTTGGATCCCGGCTCGCGTCACCCCCCCGTTAGCATGCGTGCATGAGTGACGAGAGTTCGGTGACGACCGCTGAAGGGGTGGCGTCCCTCTACCGGCGATTTCGCCCGGGTCGCTTCGCGGAACTTCGGGGCCAAGATCATGTGGTTCGAGCCTTACGCTCAGCGACGTCGAGTGGACGCGTGGTGCACGCCTACCTCTTTTCGGGTCCGCGTGGTACGGGAAAGACCACGGCGGCACGAATTCTCGCCAAGGCCCTCAACTGCGAGAGTCCGCGGGAGGGCGACGCGTGTGACGTATGCGCCAGTTGCCGGGCGATCACGCGTGGTGCGTCGCTTGACGTCATCGAACTCGACGCCGCATCCAACAACGGCGTCGACGATATTCGTGAGATCACGGCGGGGGCGTGGCACGGCACGCCGGGTCGTTGGAAGGTGTACATCGTCGACGAGGTTCACCAGCTCTCGCGGTCCGCGTCGGCGGCACTGCTGAAGACGCTGGAGGAGCCTCCGGCGCACGTCGTTTTCGTGCTCGCCACGACGGATCCGCACAAGGTTCTGCCAACGATTCGTTCGCGCACGCAGCATCTGGAGTTTCGTCTTCTGGCCGGGGACACACTGAGCGAGTTACTGCGTGACGTGCGCGAGCGTGCTGAGTTGGTAGTGGACGACGCGGTGCTCGACGCGGCGGTGCGCCAGGGACGGGGTTCGGCACGCGACGCGCTCAGCGCCCTCGACCAGATGGTGGCGACCGGCGACCTCGGCGACGCGCAGCCTCGCTTCGACGGGCTCTTCGACGCTTTGTCGCGCGGCGACGCGTCGATGGCTCTGGCCGCCCTGGCCACGTTGGTGCGCGACGGCTGGGATCCGGAACAACTCACTGAGGGATTCGTCGCGGACGTTCGCCAAGTGTTTCTTCTCCTCGTCGCTCCCGAGGTGGCCGATGCCGTCGATACCGATCGAGCCCGACTGGCCGCGTGGGGCGAGCAACTCGGCCTCGCACGTACGGTGCGCATCCTCGAAACACTGGGCCGGGCGCTGCGGGAGATGAAGAGTGCGATGGAGCGACTCGTGACTCTCGAGGTGGCGCTGGTGCGAGTGGTACACCCCGACTTGGACAATTCCCTCGAGGCGCTGGAGGAGAGAGTAAGCGCGCTGGAGCGAGCCGAACGCGTCGTCGGGTCCCCCGTCGTCGCGCCGCGTGCGCCGCGTGCGCCCATCGGTGTCCGCCCGCCCACGGCCGAGGCGACCGCCCCGCCGACGCCACCGACGACCTCTCCTTCGCCGTCGACGCCGAGCCCGACGCCACCCACGCCACCCACGCCGCCCGTACCTCAGGAGCTCGTCGATCTCGACGAGGTGCGCCAACGCTTCGAGCAGCGTGTCGTGCCGCGCACGGCACGTTCGGCGCAGTTACTCCTGCGCGGTGCGCGAGTGCACGCCGTGGACGGTCAACGACTGACCCTCGCGGTGGCCAACGAGGAGTTGCGCCAGCACGCGGACGTGATCCTGCCGGGGCTACGCGGCGCCCTGGAGCACGAGTTCAAAGTGTCGTTCGTGGTCGAGGTCATTGTCGACCCCAGCGTGGGATCCCCCGCGTCGCCGGTTGGATCCGGGCGGCCACCGCGGACACCCGCGGCGCCCGTCAGCGTGAGTGCCGACGCCGATGACGACCTCGGGGACAGTGCCGACCCTGGCGTCGTGGTGGAGTCCGTGGCCGAGCACCTCATCGCGGAGGTGTTCCCCGGTTCTCAGGAGTTGTGATGAACTATCCGCCCGCGTTGCAGGCCGTGATCGATGAGCTCGGGCACTTTCCGGGCGTTGGTCCCAAGTCCGCCCAGCGCATCGCGTTCTGGCTGATGCGTCAGCCCGCCCAGGACGTCGTGCGCCTGGCCGAGTCTCTCGAGGCGATGACCACTCATCTTTCATTCTGCGAGCGGTGCTGCAACATCGCCGAGACGGGGGGCTTGTGCCCGATCTGCGGTGACGCGCGACGTGACGAGACGGTGATCTGCGTCGTGGAGAGCGCGCCGGATGTCGTGGCGGTGGAGCGCTCGGGCGTCTTCCACGGGACGTATCACGTGCTGCACGGCCTTTTGAACCCGCTCGAGGGAGTGACGCCTGACCGTCTACGTATCCAGGAGCTACTGCAGCGATTACGCGGGCCGGTGAAGGAGGTCATTCTCTGCTTCAACTCCAACGTCGAGGGTGAGGCCACCGCGATGTACCTGAGTCGTTTGTTGCAGGTACCGGGGTTAGTGGTGTCCCAGCCCGCCAGCGGGTTGCCGGTGGGCGGTGATCTAGAGTTCGCCGATGACCTGACACTCGGACGAGCAATCGACGGGCGTCGAGTGCTCTCCGACTAGGCGAAACGCACGACGCACAGTAGCCCGAACACGAGTGAGTAGAGTCCAAAGGGCGTCAGGGTCCGCGTGGTGAACCAGCGCACCAGGAAGCGCACCGACGCGTAGGCCGCGACGAGCGCGCACACCGCGCCGATGAGGGTCTGCATCCGTACGCCGTGCCCTAGGGGACCCGCGAGCTCGGGGAGCTTGTACAGTCCCGCGAGGAGGATGACGGGCGTGGCGAGCAGGAACGAGAAGTTGGCGGCGTCCTCGTGGTCGAGTCCCTCGAGCAGCCCCGCCGTCATGGCCGTGCCGCTGCGCGAGAAGCCGGCGAAGAGAGCGAGGATCTGGGCGGAACCGATGGCGAACGCACCTCGTGAACTGACCTGGGCGAGCGGAGTGGTGCGAGCGTGACGCCCGAGCGAGCGTCGCCAGTACTCGGCGAAGAGCAGGACCAGGCCGTTGAAGGTGAGGAAGATCGCGGCCGCCAGCGGCTTCGCGAACAGCACGCGCAACGTCTTATCGAAGATCAGTCCGGCCAGCCCGACGGGGATCGTCGCCACGACCAGCATGAACAGGAGTCGGTAGTGGCGATCCATCGACGGGTCGCGCACGCGCCACAGGGACGCGACGCCCTCGCGACGGGCGACGCCCACCTGTCGAACGAGGGCACCGAGCAGATCCCCCCAGGTTCGACGGTAGAAGACGATCAGGCCGATGGCGGTGCCGACGTGCAGTCCAACGACGAAGACGAGGAAGAACGATTGGGTGGCCGATTGGCTGCTGACCAGGTTGTGCCAACCCAACAGCGCGGGGATCAGGACGCTGTGACCGAGGCTAGAGACCGGAAACAGCTCGGACACGCCCTGGAGAAGCCCCATCACCACGGCTTGGAAGTAGGTCAGCGTCGCGTGCATCTCTGAACGTTAAACCACCGTCGCACCCCCCACGGTGCGCCAGACTGGTGGGGTGCGGTATCTAACCATCGTGCGCCACGCGAAGGCGGCACCGGCGTCGCCGGGGGGTGACGACCTCGGACGGCCACTGAGCGGTCGGGGTCGCGAGCAGTGCCGTCGTTTGCGAGACTGGGCGTGTGACCCTGAGGCACTGGGTCGCTTCGGTCCGACGGTGGCCCTGGTGAGTGCGGCACGACGTACCACCGAGACCTTTGAGCGATCCTTTGCAGAGACGCCCTTCGTGTCGAGTGTCGTCGTCAGCGCGGCGATTTACAACGGGCGACGTGCGGTCGACGCCGACGAACTGGCCGCTCAACTTGCGGCCATCGACCCCGGGGCGTCGTCGTTACTCGTGGTAGCGCACAATCCCACGGTGCTGGAGTTCGTCCTTAGCCGGACCACGCGCATCCCCACGTCACTGCGCGATGGTCACTTCCCCCTTGGTGGCGCGTACGTTCTCGAGTGGCCCGACGACCCGGTGGTGGATCAGGGTCCCTACGCGCTGGTGGCGAGCTACCTACCCGATCAGTCGCGATGAGTTCACGCGGGTAAGTATGACAGCGTGTGTCCCCTTTCGAACACGCCGGTGGGCCGTGGCCGACTCACTCGCCGGCACGTCACCGCCCGGATGATCAGGCAGCCCTGACACGTCCCGGTTCCGTCCCAAGGTCCTGCCTCTCTCGAGGTCTGTACGGGTGGCGAACGGCTCTTCCCGTGTCCTTCACGGTGCGGACGTCGCGTCGCCGAAGCAATGCGACGTCATCTCCTGCGGTACGTACTCCGTATCACCCGGAACTCACTGATCAGATCGTCGCCATGAGGACATCGAACGCACGCCGTTAGAGGGTTCGCAGGATCGCGGCGTCGCCCTGTCCGCCTCCGCCGCAGAGAGCGACCGCGGCCGTGCCACCACCACGGCGGTGCAGTTCGGTAAGCGCGGTGAGCGCCAACCGCGCGCCCGACATGCCGACGGGGTGACCTAGGGCGACCGCACCGCCGTTGACGTTGAGGCGGCTCTCCTCAATGCGCAGGTCGTCGGCCGAGGCGAGGGCGACGGCCGCGAAAGCCTCATTGATCTCGTAGAGGTCCAGCGACCGGGGGTCGAGGCCGGCCTTGTTGGCTGCTTGGGTGATGGCGTGGGACGGCTGGAGCAGCAGTGAGGTATCGGGACCGGCCACCTGGCCGTAGCTGACGAGCTCGCCGAGGGGGGTGAGTCCGAGATCGGCCGCACGTTGCGCGGACATAACCAGGAGAGCGGCGCCGCCGTCGGAGATCTGCGAGGCGTTCCCGGCGGAGATCGTGCCGTCAGGCTGGAACGCCGGGCGTAGAGCGGCGAGGGACGCCGCCGTGGTCTGCGCGCGCACCCCCTCGTCGGTGTCCACTACGAGCGGGTCGCCCTTGCGCTGAGGTACCGAGACGGGGACGATTTCGTGCGCGAAGCGCCCTTCGGCGATTGCCGCCGCCGCCAACTGGTGGGAGCGGGCCGAGAACTCGTCCTGTCGTTGGCGCGTGATGCGCCCCCCATTGTGACGTTCCGTTGCTAGGCCCATCGCGCACTGGTCGAAGGCGCAGGTGAGACCGTCGAGCATCATGGCGTCCACCACGGCCTGGTCGCCCAATCGGTAACCGGCGCGCGCCCCGGGCAGGAGGTAGGGCGCGTTGGTCATTGACTCCATGCCGCCGGCGACGACGATGTCCGCGTCGCCGGCTCGAATCATCAGGTCGGCGAGGTAGAGGGTCTGCAGACCCGAGAGGCACACCTTGTTGATGGTGGTCGCGTGCACGGTCATGGGAATGCCGGCCTTGACCGCCGCTTGGCGGGCGGTGATCTGGCCCTGTCCCGCCTGGATGACCTGACCCATCAGAACGACGTCAATGGTGGCCGGGTCGACGCTCGTGCGTTCGAGGATGGCGCGAATGGCGGCTCCTCCCAGGTCTTGGGCGCTGAGTGGTGCGAGTGCTCCGGCGAGCTTGCCGATGGGGGTGCGTGCTCCGGCGACGATGACACTGCGCGACATGATCTGTCCTCCTACGTATTGCGTGGCTACAGGTCACGATAGACCGTCCCCCCACTGGCCCGTTTCGGCCATCGGCGCCGTGCGCGATCGGCACACTATTCTCTCGAGATGAGTGAGATTCTCGAGGCGGTGCGCGCCGGGGCGTCGGGCGAGGTGCTGGCGGGGACGCCACTACCGACGACGACGCGCGCGGTGGTGGTGCGACGCGAGGAGCAAAATATCTTCGAGGGGCTGGCCTCGCGCGACAAGGATCCTCGACGCAGCCTTCACCTTCAGGAGGTGACGCTGCCCGAGATGGCACCCGACGAGGCGCTGGTGGTGGTGATGGCGTCGTCGATCAACTTCAACACGGTCTGGACGAGCATCTTTGAGCCGATATCGACCTTTACTTTCCTCGATCGCCTCGGGCGCGAGTCGTACTGGGGCGCGCGCCACGCGCTGGACTATCAGGTGATTGGCTCGGACGCCGCGGGGGTGGTGGTGCGCATTGGGTCGGCGGTGCGCGGATGGAAGGTGGGCGACGAGGTGACGGTGCACTGCAACCACGTCGACGATCAGGACCCCAGCAGCCACGACGACTCGATGCGCGCGAGCAATCAGCGGATCTGGGGATTCGAGACGAACTTTGGTGGACTGGCCGACATCACGCTGGTCAAGGCGAATCAGCTGATGCCGAAGCCGGCCCACCTTACGTGGGAGGAGGCGGCGGTTAACGCACTGTGCAACTCGACCGCCTACCGAATGCTCGTGTCGCGCAACGGCGCCCCGGTCACCCAGGGAGATCGGGTGTTGATCTGGGGGGCGTCGGGCGGGATCGGGTCCTTTGCGGTGCAGCACGTTCTCAATTCGGGCGCCATCCCTATTGGGGTGGTCTCGAACGCCGCCAAGGTCGAGACACTGCGCGAACTGGGCTGCGAACACGTGATCGACCGGCAGGAGAGGGATTACCGCTTCTGGAAGGACGAGCACACTCAGGATGAGTCCGAGTGGCGTCGACTGGGCAAGGACATTCGCGCACTGGTCGGTGACGACCCCGACATCGTGTTCGAGCACCCGGGTCGCGCCACGATGGGAGCGAGCGTGTTCGTCGCCAAGCGGGCGGGGACGATCGTTACCTGCGCGGCGACGAGCGGGTACATGATCGAGTACGACAACCGGCACTTGTGGATGAAGTTGAAGACGATCAAGGGATCGCACTTCTCGAACTACCGCGAGGCGTGGGCCGCCAACCAGACGTTGATCGACGCCAAGGTGGTACCGCCGCTGTCGGCGGTATTCCCCCTCGAACGAACCGGCGAGGCCGCGTACGAGGTCCACCACAATCGCCACGAGGGCAAGATTGGGATCCTCTGCGCGGCCGAACGCGAGGGGTTGGGCGTGAGCGATGCCGCGACCCGCGCGCATGTGGGCGAGCGTCGACTTACTATCTTTCGGCGTCACGATCGGGGGGGATGATGGAGCGCCTGACCGAGATTGATCACGTGGCGATCGCCGTGCGCGACCTCGACGCCGCCGTCGCCTGGTACGCCGAGGTGTTCGGTGCGGTCGTCGTGCATCGCGAGGAGGTAGAGAGCGACGGTGTCGCCAGA
>JAJYSU010000048.1 GCA_021793395.1 Actinomycetes bacterium | reverse complement strand
CAACGGCGGGCGCACCTGGTCGAGCACGCCCGCGACGAGGACCACGCTGACCATCACCGGCCTCGGTCGGGGACACACCTACGCCGTGACGGTGCGGGCGATCGCGGCCTCCGGTCCGGGCCCGACCTCGCCCGTGCAACGGGTCGCCACGCGCGCGTAGCGCGCCTCATCAACGTGTCAGTCGCGTGACGATTACGCGCCGACACCGACGCCACGGCGACCGCCACCTAGAATGACCAGGGTGGTAGTAGAGCCCAGTCGATGCACGGTGTCGTGCTAGGGACGAAGCTCGGGGCCGTGCGCCTCGCGTTTCTCGTGACGACCCTGGCGGCGGGCGCGCTGGTGGCGAGCCCCGCGTCGCTCGCCGCCACCACGACCACCACGTCGACGACCACCACGACGAATGCCACCACCACCACGACAGTGCCCACCGGTGGTCGCGTTAACGCGAACGCCGCACCGGCCGGCCTGCCGCTCTACCAGTTCGTGGACTCCCAGTCGGGGCCGTTACCGTGGAACGCCCTCTCCTTCGAGAACCGCATCGATCACACCACGATGCTCGGCGGACCCCACGCCGTCAGCGACACCACGCTCAGCGCACTGGCCTACCGGACCGCCACGTCGGACGTCGCCCTGTACACTCAGCCGTCGAACGGGCCCGGAACGTGGTCGGACCTCACCCCACTCGCGGATGCACCACCTCCGAGTGCGGACCCGATCCCCTTCATTGACCCATTCGGTACGGTCGACGTCCTCTACGTCTCGAGCACCGGAGACCTTATCCTCCTCTCGGACAACAACCCTCTGACGTCGCTCTGGTTGCACACTCACCACGACGGTCCGTGGCTCCCCCTCGTCGCGACCGACCTCAGTGAGATCACCGGCATCGCGGCGGTTCAGGGACTGCCCAGCATTGGTGTCACGGGAACGAACGCACTCGTGACCGTACGCACACGCACCGGCCACATCCTCGTCTTCCCCCTCTCGTGGACTACCGGACAGCCCGTCCCCTACGTGAGCGGAGCGGTGACCGACCTCTCACAAGTGACACACTCCGGCGTTGCGACGAGCGACCCCGTGGTCTTGGCCGACACCCCCTCGTCCATCGCCACCATCTCCGCGCGGGGCCACCTCGAGGTCTACTCCACGGTGTCGCTCGGTTCGACGCCCTGGACGGTCCAGGACCTCACGGCGGCCACGGCGGGACCGGCGGTGACCGGGACTGTCGCCGCGGCCTCGAACGGCACCGAGGAGTTCATCGCGGCTCTCACCGCCAACGGCGAGGTCGAACTCCTCTCCACGGGGTTGGACACCTTCGCGTCACCACCGACACCAACACCCACGGCCACGTCCACCACGACGCCACCGGGTACGGCGGGATCCAGCCCCACGACAACCGCCATCGCGGGGGCGACTCCGTGGACCGCGCTCAACGTCACCACCAACACCACCGCCGCGCCGCCGCTGAGTGGAGAGCTCTACCTGAACGCGACGCCCACCCAGGTGACGATTGCCGGAGCGGCCGCGCACTGGGGCGACCTGTTCACCCTGACGAGCGCCACCGGTACGTACCCGTGGACCTCGACCGACGTTTCGGTCACGGCCGGAAGCACCGCGCGCACGGTGGGTTCCGTGGTGACCGGTCTGCCCGTCAACGGCGCGCTCAGCCTGTTCGCGGCCGGTATCAGCTCGCCACCCCTCCAGGGCGTCGGCGTCTACGCGATCCCGAGCACCAAGTGGACCCAGGCGGTGAAGGACGGCTGGCCGATACTGAGCGAGACGGGGGGTCTCGGCACCACCTCGTCACCGTGGGTCGGCTTCACCTCGACCACGAGCGTGGCGTCGTCGCCCGACTACCTGATGGGCCAAAGTCTCTACAACGCCCACCAGCGCGCCACCTGGCTCTCGTTCTGGACGGTCAGCGGCCCGCTGTCGGGCGAGCCCCGCACCGCGGCGACCTACTATCTGCACGGCTTCTCCGCCGGCGCGTGGGTCGCGAGCCAGATCGACCAGTACCGCGCCCTCGGCGTGGGCCTGAAGCCCGACTGGGTCATTCTCGATCCCGAGGGCTACCCCGACGACCACTCCGGGCTCGACGCGCCGGGCGGCGCCTCACCCTCGACCCTGCGTCTCTATTCGTCCTACTGGTCGGCGATGCTGACGGGCTGGGCCAAGGGCATCGCGTCCGTTGACCCCTCGCTCAACGCCGGCATCTACGCGACCCAGTCCGAGTACCGTAACTACGGCCTCGCGTCCCAGCCCCTCCCCGTCTTCGAGGCGCTGGCCTTCGGCGGTGGCGGTCCGATTCCCGTCCCCGGAGCGAGCGGTAACAACATCCGCGGCTTCATCGCCTTCGGCGCGGTATGCCGCCCCACGTCGACGTTGCAGTCCGAGGAGCAGACGCTGCTCACCAGCCCCTGGGGTGGCCAGTTCAACACGCTGCAGTTCAACGCCGGCGTGTACTGCCCGCCCGTCTCGCCGTAGTGTGAACGCGTGACCGACAACAGCGACCCCGGGCGATCCCACGACCTGCGTGACCGGCTTCGCCAGCTCGCTCAGCCACTGGTCGACTCACTGGACGCTCGGCTACGCGATCAAGTCGATGCCCGCGTCGACCAGCGCGTCACCGACCTCCTCGCGGACAAACTCACCATCATCGAACACGCCATCGCCGACCTGGATCGTACGGTCACGCAGTTGCGTGAACGTCTGGATCACCTCGA
Organism: Actinomycetes bacterium; assembly: GCA_021793395.1. GTDB lineage: Bacteria > Actinomycetota > Acidimicrobiia > Acidimicrobiales > RAAP-2 > RAAP-2. Next base: position 12,091 of record JAJYSU010000048.1, on the reverse strand, counting down.
TCAACCCTGATCTCCCCGACGTGATCCTCGCGCCAGACGATCACGGTGCACCGCCCAGCGGATCGTCACCACGATGAGAGCCACGAGCGCTACCACGAACACCGAAAAGACCGCAACGAACACCACTCCACGCTAAAGGGTGTCACACGGTCGCGCAACAGTGGATCCGTGAACGCCACGCTCCCCACGATCATCGAACAGCTCCACGGGGACATTCAGGATCGTCCGCTCGCCGACGTCGCCCACGCGGCGCGCCTGCGCGCCACCCTCGCCGACGGCGTCGCCCGCGCCGTCGGCGACCACTTGTTGGATCCGACGCTCATCGTGCGTACCGGTGACGTGCGTCGAGGTGATGCGCACGCGACGCTCGCGTCAGTCCCCGGCCGGGCGCGCGGAGTCCTCGTCGGTATCCTCGTCCGTCTCCTGAGCGTGAGCTCCGTCACGGATCCCTGGGGTGACGCTCTCGCCGCCTGGCGCGCGTCATCGCCCGACGACCCGCTGCGGGCCGCGTTCGATCATCTCGACGACGACGAACGCGCTCGCCTGCGCGCAGAAGTAGAAGCCCACGCGGCAACCCTGGGCGGCGCCCTAGCGGGAATAGACCCCCGCTGGCTGCCCCGCAGCAACGTCCGCGCCCGGGTAGTTCTGGGTCCGTCGCGCGTCGAGCTTCACGACGCCATTGATCTGATGATCGGTGTCAACGGGTCGCACGCCTCGGTCTGCCTGCTCGACGTCACCTCCGCGGCGCTCACCGCACACGATGATCGCGTCGCGCGTTACCACGCCCTCGTCCAGACCCTACGAACTTCACGTGCCCCCCGACGCAGTGCCATCTTCTCGAGCGCTACCGGCGAGTTGCTCGTCATTGACGTGAACCGCGACGAGTTGCAACGGTCGGCGCGCGACGTCCTCGACCTCGTACGTCGTCGGGTCGCCCCGTGAGCGGAACCACCGTGATCTCGCGACGTCTCAGCGTCGATCAGCTGAGAAACCTCGTCACGAGTGCGCCCAAAGACTCCGTTCACCTCCACGACGTACAGCGCGCGTCGTTCGCTCAACACCTGCGTGACGTCGCCCGCCCGACCTACCACCGACTCGACTCCTGGACCGTCGAGCACTCCCGTCAGGCTCCCCGAGGCTTTCGTTGGACGCCGGCAGCGGCGCGGCGCACGATCGGCAACGCCACCCTGCGCCGCGCGCACCGTGAACTCACCACTCTACCCGACGCCCTCGACCACGAGATCGCGGCCCGCCGGACGCGCTGCGCCACGGGCTACGCCCGACCCGGCTCGCTCGACCACTGGCTCGGGGCGCTCTCCCCCGCCGTACTCGCTCTCGTGCGCGCCGAGGCACTGACGTGGGTCGCCACGCTCGTCGAGTGCACCCGCGGCCTCGCCCTGCCCTGGGCCGTCGTGACCAGTGACGCCTACTACGACCTGCCCGGCGCGCGTACGACACTGCGCGGACGTCGCGACCTCGTCGTGGTACCCGACGAACGGCGTGTCCTCGTGCGTCTACGTCCCGGTCAGCCGGGTCGATTCGCCGGAACGGGATTACGCGTCGATCTTCTCATCGACGCGCTCAGCGACGCGTCCGTACCGGCGGCGGCCCGCGTGCTCGGTATTTGGCCGGAGGCGGGGATTATCCTTAGCGCGGACGGCACGCTCGAGAACCTGCGAACGGCGGCTCGCGTCCTCGTACGCACCGCCTCGGCCCCGCCACGCGAGCTCGTTGATCAGGCGGCGTAGGCCCGCTCTACCGGGTCGTTCCCTCGTCCTGGCGTCACGTTCCGTCGTCATCGTCACCGTCACCGTAACCCTCGTCGACGTGCGGAAATTCGCCGAGGGCCACGGGCCACTAGCGTGGTACGGTCATGACGCTCCGTACCTCCCTCCGCAATATCGCCATCATCGCCCACGTCGATCACGGAAAGACGACGCTGGTTGACGCCATGTTGCGCCAGACCGGGTCGTTCACCGATCACGAGGCGATCACCGACCGAGTCATGGACTCGGGTGATCTGGAGCGGGAGAAGGGCATCACCATCCTGGCCAAGAACACGGCGGTCACGTGGCACGACCTCACGATCAACATCATTGACACGCCGGGCCACGCCGACTTCGGAGGTGAGGTCGAGCGGGGCCTGGCCATGGTCGACGCGGTTGTCCTGCTGGTCGACGCGGCGGAGGGACCCCTGCCCCAGACCCGCTTCGTGCTGCGCAAGACGCTGGAGCGACGTCTGCCGGTCGTGCTGGTCATCAACAAGGTGGACCGGCCCGACGCGCGCATCGCCGATGTCGTCACCGAGGTCGAGAACCTGTTCCTCGATCTCGACGCCGACGAGCACCAGATCGCATTCCCCATCCTCTACGCCAGCGCGCGTCAGGGCTGGGCCTCGACGACGGCTACCGACACCGGCGGTGACCTCACACCGCTCTTTCAGACAATCGCGGACTACGTCCCGGCACCCGAGTACGACGAGCATCACGGTCTCCAGGCCCTGGTCTGCAACCTCGACGCCTCTCCCTACCTCGGCCGCCTCGCCCTGTGTCGCGTCGTGAATGGCACGCTCGAGCGGGGCCAGCGCATCGCCTGGTGCCGCATCGACGGCACGATCGAGCACGCCAAGGTCACGGAACTGTTCATCACCGAGGCGCTGGATCGGGTGCCCGCCCAGAGCGCCGGCCCCGGCGACATCGTGGCGGTCGCCGGCTTCGACGACATCACCATCGGTGAGACGCTCGCCGACCCTGACAACCCCGAGCCTCTCGAACCGCTGCACGTCGACGAACCAAGTCTCTCGATGACCATCGGCATCAACACGTCGCCCCTCGCGGGCACCGAAGGCAAACTTCTCACCGCGAGGATGGTGAAGGACCGGCTGGACCGCGAGTTAGTGGGCAACGTCTCGTTGCGCGTGCTGCCGACCGACCGACCCGACGCGTGGGAGGTACAGGGGCGCGGGGAGTTACAGCTGGCCGTGCTAATTGAGACCATGCGCCGTGAGGGATTCGAGCTCACGGTCGGCAAGCCTCAGGTGGTCACCAAGACGATCGACGGCGTCATCAACGAGCCGGTCGAGCACGTCACGATCGACGTGCCCGACGAGTTCGTCGGCAACGTGACGACATTACTGGCGACCCGTAAGGGAACGATGGTCGACATGGTGACCCACGGCACGGGGTGGGCCCGCCTCGAGTGGCGGATCCCGGCGCGCGGACTGGTGGGGATCCGTACCGAGTTCATGACCGAGACGCGCGGCGCCGGGATCATGCACTCCAACTCCGACGGGTACGCCCCGTGGTACGGCGAGATACGCGGGCGGCGCAACGGCGTCCTAGTCTCGGACCGTCGGGGCGACACCAAGGCCAACGCCCTCGTCGATCTGGAGAGCCGCGGCGTCCTGTTCGTGGGACCCGGCGTGGAGGTCTACGAAGGGATGATCGTGGGCGAGAACGCCCGCTCCGACGAGATGAATGTCAACCCGACCAAGGAAAAGAAACTCACGAACATGCGCGCATCGGGCAGCGACAACTTCGAGAAGACGGCGCCACCCACGATTCTGACCCTGGAACAAGCGCTCGAATTCATCGCCGACGACGAAGCTGTGGAGGTCACGCCAAAGTCCGTGCGACTGCGAAAGACGGTTCTGGACCACTCCCAGCGAGCCCGTCTCCGCAGTAAGAAGGGCTAACACCCCACTAGAGTCGTCCCCGGAGGGATGACAGAGCGGACGAATGTACCGGTCTTGAAAACCGGCGTGGGCTTGCCCACCGTGGGTTCGAATCCCACTCCCTCCGCCACGATTGTTGCGCGACCACCCCGAGACGTGTCGACTCCGCGAGCCGCACATGCCCGCGGTCACTCGGGCTGGGGATCGACCACCACACGTCACGCGAACGAGTCGTCCGACGAGCGTAGGGGCGTCGCACGGTACGGCGTCATCGCGGCCGTGCGGTGGCGGCCACTCCCACGAGTGCGACCAACCATCCGGCCACGAGGACGCTGACGTCCCTGAAGACCGCAGTAGGCAGGGATAACTCTCGGCGACACGCGCCGCACCCGATCGATCTCCCGTGCGCCACGTGCGTGAGCGCGACACGAGGCCGCGTGACGCGACGTGACGCGGGGCCGTCACCCCACGCCGCGACGCGCGATGCCCGACGCCACGCCCACTCGGCGTACGCACGGGGCCCAGGACGAGTCAGTCGCCGAGCCGGTCGCACCGAGTCGGAGTCGCGGCCACCCTCGCCGCGCCATTGCCGTGACCCACACGAGTCATCACGGCGCGACGTGCGAACGCAGGTCAGCGATCCACGCGCGCGATCGCTCCCGCGCCGCACTGACTTCGACGCGGCGCGCCGCCGCGTCCCCGCCGGTCACCGGATACGAGCCGAGGAACTTGACGCGCGCCAAGTGCGCGCGCAGGTCGGCCAGCGCATCGGCGATCACGTCATCGGCGACGTGGCCTTCGAACTCGATGACGAAGCAGTAGTCCCCGAGTCCCCGCTTGGTGGGTCGGCTCTCGAGTTTGGTCAGGTTGATATCGCGCGCGGCGAGGCGACCCAGGATCGCGTAGAGCGAGCCGGGACGGTCGGCATCCTGGAAGCACACGATCGTCGTACGATCGTGACCCGTAGGCGCCGCAATTCGGTCGCGTCCCACCACGACGAAGCGTGTCGCGTTATCGGGATGATCCTCCACGCCACTGGCCAGAGCCACCAGAGAGAAGAGTTCCCCGGCCGCCGACGACGCCAGTGCCCCCCACGGCTCCTCCGACTCGGCGACCAACCGCGCCGCCTGGGAGGTGGACGTCGTCGCCTGCGCCGTCGCGCCCAGCGCGCCCAGGTAGGCGCGACATTGCGCGAGGGCGTGCGTATGACTCCACACGATGGTCAACGACTCCACCGTCGTCTCGGGGCGTGACCACAGGTAGAGGCGGATCGGCAGGATCAACTCACGCTCGATGTACAGATCATGATCGAAGACGAGACCGTCCATGGTGGCCGACACGGTTCCCTCGATCGCGTTCTCGAGTGGTACGAGACCCTGATCCAGCCGGCCCGCCGCCACGTCGATCAGGAGGTCACTCAACGTCTCGCAGGCCACGGGCGTCACTCCGGCGAGCGTGGAGACCGCCTCGTGCGAGAATGAGCCCTCCGGTCCCAGAAAACCGACACGGGCTGACTCCATCAGCGAATGATACCGGTCGGGGCCCTGGTTATCCGACGGGTCCTCGCGTTGCCTACGATGGAGGGGGCCCATTCGGACCCTGACGAAAGGTTGGCGCAATGGGGCACCCCATGTTCGAGTACGACGCGGCACTCACCGATAAAATCTTTGACTACTGCCGGGAGCGCCTCTCCCTCGACCCCGTGCCGCTGGACTACGGAAGTCTGACACCGGAGCCCCTTCCGACCCTCGAGGGGTTCATCACCGCCGACGGTCGGGACGCCACGTCGGTGTTGAACTTCTTCAAGGAGCACCTGGCTCTCGCGGTCGTCTCGATCGATGCGCCGAACTTTCTCGCCTTCATCCCCAACGCTCCCACCAAGAACTCACTGCTCTTCGACATGGTCGTCGCGTGCTCGGGTCTCAATGGTACGAGTTGGCTCGAGTCCGCCGGTGTCGTGGTCGCCGAGAACCAGGCGCTCTCCTTCCTCGCGCACCTGGCCGGGATGCCCGACGGCAGCGGTGGCGCGTTCGTGTCGGGCGGCTCCTCGGGCAACCTGTCGGGTCTGACAGTCGGCCGCGACGTGGGTCGGGCTCGTCATCCCGAACTCGCGCCCCACACCCTGCGCTTCGCGGTCTCCTCCGACGCCCACTCCAGCATCGGCAAGGCCCTGCACGTCCTGGGCGTGGAGACACTACTCGTCGAACCCGACGACCACCGCTTCACCCTGGCCACACTGCAGAGCGCTCTCGCCGCCGACCCCCATCCCGAGACCGTCATCGGCGTCGTCGCGACCGCGGGCACGACCAACGCCGGCATCATCGACGACCTCGAAGGACTGGGCAGTTTCGCGCGCGCGCACGACCTGTGGTTCCACGTCGACGGTGCCTACGGCGGAGCATCGCTGTTCTCGCCCACTCACCGCGAATACCTTTCCGGTATTCGCCACGCGGACAGTTACGTCGTCGACCCGCACAAGTGGCTCTTCGCGCCGTTGGACTGCGCCGCGCTGATCTACCGCTCCCCGATGGTCGCACGCACGGTCCTCGCCCAGCAGGCGAGCTACCTCGACATCCTGCACGCGGGCGAGGACGAGGACTACGAGTGGAACCCGTCGGACTTCGCAATCCACCTCTCACGTCGCGCCCGCGGCCTACCGTTCTGGTTCTCACTGGTCACCAACGGAACCCACGCCTACGAGACGGCCGTGCAATCGGCGATCGACCTCGCCGCGCGCACCGAGACGCTCATCGAGAGCGACGAGATGGACCACGTCGAGATGGTGCGCCCGTCGAGTCTGTCGGTGGTGTTGTTCCGTCGACGCGGGTGGAGCGACGAGAACTACACCCAGTGGAGCCACCAACTGCTACGTGATCAGATTGCCTTCGTCACGCCCACCAAGTGGGAGGGCGAGACCGTCGCGCGTTTCGCGTTCCTGCACCCCGACACCAGCGACGACGTCGTGCGCCAGGTGCTCGACTCGATGCGCGACTAACTAGCGGCCCTCCAACAGGGGATCGCCGGGTCGGCGTACCGGCTGTCCGGCACGCTGACGCACTCGCCACGCCACGCCGCCGAGGGCCTCGAGCACGACGCGATTGGCCAGGTAGGCAGTGACCTCCGCGTGATCGTAGGGCGGGGAGACCTCCACGACGTCCACCCCGCCCAACTCCGCCTCCATGGCGATGCGGCGCACCGCGTCGAGAAGCTGGCGCGACGTGAGGCCACCCGGCTCGGGCGTACCGGTACCCGGCGCCGAGCCGGGATCCACCACGTCCACATCAACGGAGAGAAAGACGGCGTCGCAGTCGATTGCCGCGATCGTCAGCGCCTCGTCGAGCACCGCGTCAAGACCCCGTGAGACGATCTCGCTCATCTCAAACGATCGCATGCCCTGGGCCGCCATCCAGTCGAGAGTCTCCGGCTCGGGCCAGTAGCCGCGCAGACCAATCTGTAGGAACCGGTCACCGCGGCACGCGCCCGACTCGATGAGTCGGCGCATGGGTGTGCCGTGCCCGTAGAGCGAGCCCATCTGCGTATCACCGGTGTCGGCGTGGGCGTCGAAGTGGATCACCGCGACGCGACCCCAGCCCACGTGCCGCGCCACCCCGGTCACGTCCGGTAGGGCAATCGTGTGGTCACCTCCGAGAATGATAGGCACGACGCCCGCGGCGGCCACCGCCGCGACTCGATCCTCCAGGGCTCGCAGCGATCGCTCCGTCTCACCCGAGGGCATCTCCACGTCGCCGAGATCGATCACCGCGAGGTCCACCAGGGGATCCACGCCGAGCGCCAGGCTCGGGCGCGCGCCATCGTGGGGAAGGTAGTCCGTCAATCGAATCGCTTGAGGTCCGAATCGACAGCCGGGACGGTGCGAGGTCCCTCCGTCAAAAGGTGCGCCAATGATCGCCGCACCCGCGTGCGACCAACTCGCGACATCCTCGGGGTCCGCGGCCGGGATCCCGAGGAACGTCGCGTCAGGACCGTACAGATTTCCCAGACGCATATTTGTTCCTCTCTAGTTATCGCGTCCGGCGCGCAGTGCGGCGGACAAATGATCGAGGTGATTCACGACCAATGACACGTGCCCCTCGTCGGGCCAGTGCTCCACCGTGGCGCGCGCGACGTGTCGGGCTAACCAGGCCCCGTGAGTGGGTGGCACCATGGCGTCCTGGTCGCCGTACCAAATTGCCACCGGTGCCGTGGCGTCCGCGACGTCAAAGCCCCACGGCGCGAGAAACGCCTGGTCGTCGTCGATGAATCCCCCGACCCCGTGAGCGAACGCGCGGTGGCAGGACGTCGCCAGCCCCTCGCGTCGCCCCTCATCGGCGAGGGCGGCCCGGTCCACCGGCGTCAGGAGTTCACCGAAGAGATCGACGATGTCGTGCGCCGTGGCGTTGGCGAACGACGTCCCGATCGCGGCCATACGTGCGTCGTAGACGGGACCACCTTCTCGCGCCAGCGCGAACTCCTCCACGTTCTCGGGTGCCATCCCCTCGGTCCACTCGAAGTCCACGTCGACGGGAGCCACTCCGGCGAGAGACCAGGCGCCCACGCAGCGCGCCGGATCCCGTACGGCGCACGCGAGTGAGTGCGGTCCGCCGCCCGACCAACCCACTGACTGGTACGTGGTGCGTCCGAGCACATCCAGGGCCGCGTCAACGTCCTCGACGACGTCGACCACCCGTCGGCCCGTGCGCCGAGTCGAGTCACCGTACCCGGGCCGCGACAGAGCAACCAGGAAGAAGCCATCGTCCACCAGGGGAGCCAGCAGTGACACGCTCGAGGCGTCACCCGGCGATCCGTGGTGCATGACGACGGTGTCGCCGCCAGGGTCGCCCGCCGTGGCCACCTCCAGGGTGCGCCCCGCCACCACCACCGTTCGCGTCTCGATCACCATCACTCGCTCCACCCGTCGATCCACCTTATGAGAACGCCTCGGACCCCGCGAGACCGCTGCGGCGAGCGCGCCACGTCAGTCCTCATCGATTAGACGCTTGACGATGATGTGATGAGGCAGCTGGGTCTCGGGACTGAGGTGGTCCGATCCCGGCACGACGCGCCACCCCGTCGCCTCGTAGAACCCCAGCGCGGTGTCGCGTCCGTTGGCCCACAGTTGTTGCACCCCACGCCCGACGAGGAACGCCTCGGCCTCGGCAAGCACTCGCGAGCCGTACCCGCGACCCTGCACGTCAAAATCGGTCGCCATGTAGCGCAACTGGTAGGTCGCCAGGTGGCTGTCGACCGGTGACTCGTCGGGATAGAACGAGGCACTCACTACGACGCGCTCGCCGAGCACGCCCGCGAAGTGAACCGCCGTCTCGTCGTCATCGCGCGGATCCGCCACGGAGATGGACGGGTTATTCGAGCGCAGTACCCGACGTCGTAGCTCGTGTAATCGCCGGGGGTCCACGTGCTGCACGCGTAACGCGTCACTCACCTCGTTGTCCATTCGTCTCTCCTCTACGCCACGCCGTCGACGGTGGGTTCGCGCAACTCGTCCAGGTTCCTCACCATCGTGACGAGAACCAGGGACGGATCACGGTCCATCGTGAAGGTCTCCCCGGTCTCTCGAAAGCCGATCTTTCGGTAGAAGGCCCGCGCGCGCGGCACGGCGGACGTCACGTGGAGGTAGAGCTGGGCGCCACCGCGCTCGAGTACCCACTGGCTGACCGCCTCGACCAGTTGTGCCGCGACGCCGGTACCTCGTGCGTCGGGCGTCACGTACATCGCGTACATCCACAAGGTGCCCGGGTGGCGATCGTTTCTCCCGCCTGAGACCATGCCTACCGCGCGGCCCTGGCTCTCGGCGAGAAAGTAGTTGAGGGTAGCGGCCATCTCCTCCCAGCGATCACGACTCCAGCGCACGCTCTCCTCGAACGTCGTACCGTACGCGTCGGGGGTGTCGCGCAGGGCCTCAAGACGCAGTGCACGCAAGGCCAGCGCGTCCGCGCGGGTGCACGGCCGGACTCGGTACGGTGTCTCAGAGACCACGGACCATCCTCACGGCCACGTCTCGCTCGCGCCACGTACCGGACGCGAACGCCGCCGCCACCTGGTCGTGGTCGTTCTCGGGCCGGTTCTGCGAGAGCTTCGCCTTGCCCTCGATCGACGTCACCGTCACGCTCACGCCGACAATGGCCGCCAGTTGACGGTTGATGTAGGGTGCCGGCGCGTCCTCGACCCACCACCGTGGGTCGCGACCCTCCTCAAAGGTGTCGGTCTGGTGACGCACCTGTCGCGCCAGCCACGCCGGGTCGTCGTGAACGTACGCGCGACCGCGCACCTCGGCCGCCGTGTAGTTCCACGTCGGTACGACACCCGAGTCCTCGAGTCGACTCGGGTAGAGCGACGGCGACACGTAGGCACTCGTGGCGACGAAGAGTCCCACCACCGGCGCGCCGTCCTCGATGGCGCGCCACCACGGATTAGCCCGGGCGACGTGGGTCGTCAGCTCCGAGTGATCCTCGCTGACCACCACCGGAACGAAGACGCTGGCGAGTCCGTCGGGAGTAGACGCCACGAGATAACCGGCTCCCGCGTCACTCACCACCGACCAGGCCGCCGACTCCTCCACACGAAACAGTGCAGGAACGTACATGCGCCCAGTCTCGCACGGAGCCACACCCGGTCCGCTCGCGAGAGGTCTCGCCTCCGTCACTGAATTTGTGCACTCATACGTAAGTACGTACAATTAGAAAGTGACTCCGTTGCTCTTCGTTGTCTCACTCGCCCTGATCTCGGTGGCGGCCGGCGTCCTCGGGTCACTGGTCGGCCTGGGCGGCGGCGTCGTCATCGTCCCGGTGCTCACCCTCGTGTACGGCGTCAACATCCGCCTCGCCATTGGAGCCAGCATCGTCTCGGTCATCGCGACCTCCAGCGGCGCCGCCGCGGCCTACGTGCGCGAGCGCATGACGAATCTGCGCGCCGGCATGTTCCTCGAGGTCGCGACCACCACCGGAGCGGTGAGTGGCGCCTACCTAGCCACACTCCTGCCCGAGCGCTTCCTCTTCGCCTTCTTCGGCGTGGTTCTCGCCTACTCCTCGGTGATCACCTACCGAAAGCGTCACGAGGACCACCTCCTCACGGTCTCCCACGATCGCATCGCGAACTACTTCAACCTGCACGGTTCCTACTACGACGCGGCCGAAGGACGCGAGATTACCTACAAGGTCGCCGGGACCAGGTTGGGCCTCTTTCTGATGTACATCGCCGGCCTGGTCAGCGCGCTCCTGGGAATCGGCTCGGGTGCTCTCAAGGTGCCGGCGATGGACAGCGCGATGCACTTGCCGATGAAGGTCTCCACCGCGACCAGTAACTTCATGATCGGGGTCACGGCCGCCGCCAGTGCCGGCGTCTACTTCATCCGGGGACAGATTGACCCCATCATCGCGGCCCCGGTCGCCGCGGGCGTGCTCCTCGGCGCCACGTTCGGTGCACGCGTCCTCGGACGTATCACCAGCCGCACAATCCGCCTGCTCTTCGTGGGCGTGCTCGTGATCATCTCACTCGAGATGCTGCAGAAGGGCCTCCTCCCGTGACGACACCCACGAACCGTCCGGACCCCGCGGACAACACGACGCCACCGGGCGACCTGCAGGTGTCGGGCCACCACCGTCAGTTGAGCCCGGCCGAAGTCGCCGCCATGGAGGAGAAGATCCGCAAGATCGAGTTCGCGATCAGTCTCGTGCTGCGCATCGGTGTGATCCTGAGTGTCAGCGTCATCGGCGTCGGTCTGGGCGTGATGTTCTACCACCACGGCGACTACACCTCGCTAACCGGTCACGTCTCGTACAAGACGCTCACCTCTCGCTCGACGCCGTTCCCGCATACGCTGGGCCAACTGCGCACCTCGTTGGCTCACGGCGAGGGACGAGGCATCATCGTGCTCGGCGTCTTCCTACTCATCCTCACACCCATCCTGCGCGTTGCGGTCGGGGTCATCTCCTTCCTCTACGAGAAGGATGTCCCGATGGCCCTCATCACCCTCTTCGTGTTGATAGTGCTGATCGGATCATTCTTCCTCGCAGGAGTTTGACGTGGTCGCCGTGCCGGATCGGTCGAGCCCACTTCCCCTCTGGGCGCAAATCGCCGACGACCTACGTCGCCGACTCCTGGACGGCGAGTTCGAGGAACACTTCCCCACCGACGAGGAACTCACGCGTGACTATGACGTGAGTCGCCACACCGTACGCGAGGCCGTACGCCGTCTGGCCACCGACGGGCTACTGGTCCGCCAGCGAGGGCGCGGCACGTCGCTCACCCACCCCATCCTCGAGCAGCCGCTCCACTCTCTGTACAGCCTGGCGTCGTCGATGCGCTCCCTAGGGATCGAGGAGCGTAGCGTCGTGCGCTGCGTCGTGCGCACGACGGCCCCCGCGGAGGCGGCGGCCGAACTGGGGCTCACGCTCGTCGCAG
>JAJYSU010000090.1 GCA_021793395.1 Actinomycetes bacterium | reverse complement strand
CGACATTCCCTTCACACATTCCAAGGGTAGGGCCGAAGGGAGCGCCATCAGGTGGTCGAGTCTGCCGACGATGAGGTGGCTCACAAAGGGGACTGTGCCTCGGTGACCGTGTAGTGCCACTCGAAGAGCGGCAAGTCTAAATGCCGTGCGAATACTGGAGAAAGTCGCCCAGGGAGTTAGATCTCGTCAATTTTTCAGTTAAAAATGCGCGGGTTCGAGTGCTGAAGCCCAAGGCGCGTAAGGGCTGTGACTTATGTACATTCCTCACCAAAGGATGAGGTACCAGCGTGGTCCGACGATCCGCGGGGTGCGGGGGTTCCCCATGAGATGACCTGGTGTCGTGAGCGCGTCAAGGGTTCGCTGCGCGGGCGGCGAGGGCGCGACGAGGTACCGTCAACTCGGGGGACGGCCAGTCTCGGGTGAGTGGGTTCGTATGCGATGGTTGCGTTCTATGAGTGCCGCGTTGGCTCTCGCCGCGTCGTCGCTGGGCGTCGCGGGCGCCGCGGGCGCGGCACCCTCGCCCTATCCGGCTTCGCTCACGATGCGACACGGGCTGACGTTCTCGACGACGGGTCGCGCGCTGCGATGGGGCACGGCGCTTACGACCGCCCAGGCTCGATGGGTGACGATCGAGTCGTCGGGGGGTGCCGATCGGTGGGGAGTGTGGCGTCGCGCCGGCGGGCCCGCGCAATACCCGGTGCGCAGCGCCGACGGCGGACTGCGCTGGGTGGCCGCGGGGCCCCAGCTCTCCTCCGACTGGGCGGGTGGTTCGCTCTTCGAGGTGACCGTGGTGATCGGCGAGGGTCCGCTGAGCGCGGTCATGGTCAGCCACTCCATCATTGACGTCACCACTGACGGCGGGCGACAGTGGTACCAGTACCTCCACGCCACCGCGAACTGGTCGATCTCGCGGTATCGGGTTCGCGGCGGGGGCATCGGCCTGCGCGTCGCTCCCGCGAGCTTCGCTCGATTGCCGAGGGGGAGTTACGCCCTCTACGTACTCGACGTCGTTGGTCACCGGTGGCGCCGCGTGGCGCAGTCGTTGCGCTGAGGACCCGGTCCGGGCTCGCCGTGCCCGAGTCGGCGCCCGCTACGGGGGCCGGCTAGCGCGGCGGACGTCGACGCGTGGCCGTCACGCGTAGACCAATGACCGGGAAGAGGAAGACCGACGCGGCGCCGGCGGCCACGAGGGCCGCGGCATTCTCTGGTCCGAGGCGCCCCTGGGCGACGCCGATCTCGGTGATGGCGACGATGAGGGGGAGCGAGGTGGCGGCGTAGAGCGCGAGCGAGACTCGCTGACGCCGGGGGAGGTCGCGACGGTTGAGGGCGAACGCGGGCAGACCCCGTACGACGAGCAAGAGCACGAGGAAGATGGGCACGAGCAGGAGATTGCGCGCCTTGGCGAACAGGGCCGTCAGGTCGAAGGCCACCCCGCTGACCACGAAGAAGATCGGGACCAGGAAACCGTAGCCGATCGCGTCGAGTTTCGACGTGACCGCGGCGCGATCGTCGCCGGCGATGATCACCTGGACCACGATGCCCGCGGCGAAGGACCCCATCAGGACGTCGAGTCCCAGCGCCTGGGCGAAGTAGGTGAGAGCGAGCACCAGCAAGAGGGAGAGTCGGACTGGTAGCTGGGAGGTGGAGTGCAGGTGGCGGCGCAGGAAGAGGATGGCCCGCGGTGGCCGGACGCGGTTGGCGAGGACGCCCGCCGCGACCGCGACGCCGACGAAGCCGAGGGTGAGTAGTGAGGTGAGTCCGGCACTGGAGGTGGAGAGCAGGATCGTGGCGACGACGATGGGTCCGAACTCGCCGACCGCTCCCAGCGTCAGCAGGCGGCTGCCCAACGGCGTGGCGAAGACGCCGGTGTCCCTCAGTGCGGGGATGAGAGTCGTGAGTGCGGTCGTGGTGAGGCAGAGCGCCACCGTCGTGGCGTGGTCGATGAGTCCCCAGGACTGGAGCGCGAGGGCGGCTCCCAGGGCCATGGCCAGTGACACCAGCCAGCCCACGACGACCCGGGCGCTGGACGCGAGGCGGATCTGGTGCAGGTCGATCTCGCTTCCCGCGAGGAACATCAGGTAGGACAGGCCGAGGGTCGACAGGGCGGAGACCACCGGTCCGACCCGCGCGACGTCGAGGACATCGGGCCCCAGCACGACGCCGAAGGCGATCTGGATGATGGCCTCGGGCACGACGACGATGCGTCGAGCAGCCTCCGCGACGATCGGCGATGCGACGGCTGCCAGAGCGACGAGCACCAGCGTGGGTAGCGCCAGTCCGATGGCGGAGTGACGGGCACCCGCGAAGGCCAGTAGCACGGCGTCAGGCCTCTCGCGGGTGTGGGGCGCCGGACGCGACTCGTCGATGATCTGCTCGCCCGCGGGTCGCGGCGCGATCGAGCGTGGGGCATCGGTCGGGCGTGATGGACGCTATCGGCGCAGTGTAGTGGCGTCGGCTGTGGTGCCGGTGGCCGCGTTCACGTCGTGCTGGGCACCCGAGTGGGCACGCCCGCTCCGTGGAGGGGCACGCGGGCCTCGATGGTCGTGCCGTGATCGGGTGTGGCCAGGATGTCGCAGCGCCCACCCAGCAGGTGAGCGCGTTCGCGCATGCTGTGGATGCCGAGGTGGCGTCCGTCGAGCGCTCCGACAGTGTGCGAGTCGAAGCCGCGCCCGTCGTCGGTCACGCGCACGTGCAGCGCGTCGCCCACGAAGTGCATCTCGACGGTCAGGAGG
>JAJYSU010000007.1 GCA_021793395.1 Actinomycetes bacterium | reverse complement strand
GCCGCTCCACTCTCTGTACAGCCTGGCGTCGTCGATGCGCTCCCTAGGGATCGAGGAGCGTAGCGTCGTGCGCTGCGTCGTGCGCACGACGGCCCCCGCGGAGGCGGCGGCCGAACTGGGGCTCACCCTCGACGCCGCCGTCGTCTACGTGGAGCGGCTGCGCCTCGCCGGTGGTGATCCCATCGCCTGGGATCGCTCGTGGCTGCCCGCGCCACTGGCCGAACCACTACTCGAGGTGGACCTCACGCACGGCAGCATCTACGACGTCCTGGCGACGCGGTGCGCCGTACGTATCACCGGCGGCTGGGAGCGCATCCGTCCCCTGGTACCCTCAGCGCCCGAACGCGAACTGCTGGGTCTGAGCGACGACGTCGCCGTCTTCTCCATCGAACGGCTCGTGCTGGCGGGAGAGATCCCCGTCGAGTGGCGGCGCAGTCTCATCCGCGGCGACCGTTACAGCCTGCTCGCGCAGTGGCCCGCCGGGGCGGCGCCGACCCTCAGCTCCGACGTGATGCCACCCGCCACCTAACGCGCGGACGCAATCACCCCTCATCCACCCGATACGAAAGACGTCCCTCGACCGCCCGACAGCCACCACGGTGCTCCACTCCCGGCGTGAGCACGACGCCGCAGTCCTCGCACAGGAGGTGAGCCCAGCACACCGGATCCCCACCAGACTCGTCGAACTCTCCGACTGACGCGCCCGCCTCTCGCGCACTCGCTCGCTCGTTAGTCCGTGCCTCGTCACCCATCATCCCCGACCCTACCGCTCGTTACCGATGCGTGACGGGTCAGTGTGGCGATTCCTCCACCAGTACCGTGCGAGTGATCTGGGCGACGTCATCGACCCCGATCAGTCCCATCGCGACGCGCATCTCCGCACGAAAAGTAGCCAGAAGGTGACTCACTCCCGCCTCGCCCCGAGCCGCCATGGCGTACACCCAGGGCCGTCCGATCAGACACGCGCGCGCGCCCAGTGCCAGGGCGCGCACCACGTCTAGCCCGCTGCGCACGCCGCCGTCCATCAGGACCTCGGCGCGGTCCTCGACCGCGTCAACCACTCCCGCCAGCGCCGCAATCGATGACGGCGCGCCGTCGAGTTGGCGCCCCCCGTGATTCGACACGATGATCCCCTCGACCCCGTGCGCCACCGCCGTACGGGCGTCGTCCGGGTCAAGGACGCCCTTCACCACAATCGAGCCACCCCAGTGCTCGCGTACCCAGGCGAGGTCCTCCCAGGTCACCGCGGGATCGAACTGTCCGTCCACCCACTGCTGGAAGTCCTGGGGCACGCGCCCCTGGGGAACCGCCCGTTCGAGATTGCCGAAGGTGAGGGGTCTCCCCGCGCGCGCGACGTCACGCACCCAGCGCGGATGCGACACGAAGTCGACGCGCCGGCGCAGCGCTCCGGCGCGCGAGACGCCGCCCGCGAGGCCGTTGCGTACGTCGCGGTAGCGATGTCCCACCACGGCGAGGTCCACGGTCAGGACGAGGGTGCGGCATCCCGCGGCGCTCGCGCGCGCCATCAGGTCCTCGGCGTAGTGGCGGTCGCGCATCACGTAGAGCTGAAACCACGGCACGCGGTCACTCGCGGCCGTCACCTCCTCGAGGGAGCAGATAGAGAGAGTGGACTCGCAAAACGACACGCCGGCACGCGCGGCGGCACGCGCGGCCTGCACCTCACCTCGGCGGGCGAACATTCCCGCGAAGCCTACGGGAGCCAGTACCAACGGCAGCGACATCTCCTCCCCGAGCACCGTCGTCGACACCCGTCGCTGGGCCACGTCACGCAACACGCGCTGACGCAGCGTCACGCGCGACAAGTCGGCGATGTTAGCCCTCATCGTGGACTCGGCGAAGGATCCTCCGTCGACGTAGTCGAAGAGCTGGCGCGGCAGACGTCGCCGCGCGAGCTCGCGGTAGTCGTCCACCGACGCCGGGGCCAGGTGCAGCGGACGATCGGCTCGCGCGAGCCACGGGCGAGTCACGGCAATGCCTCGGGGGTCGGCTCACGTCGCAGGTCACCGCGCACCACGTCCAGCAGTTGTGATGGTTCGTCGATCAGCAGCGCCGCTCCCGCGTCGAGCAGTTCGTCACGCGTTCCGTACCCCCACAAGACGCCCACCGGCACCCACGACACGTGACGAGCGGCCTCGATGTCCTGACGGCGATCACCGACCATCCACGTGAGACCACTCCGCTCGCCCAACGCGTCGTGCACGGCGTCGACGACGTCGTTCTTGGTACGAATCCGATCATCGCCGCTCACTCCCTCGATGACGTCGAAGTAGTTCGCGAGGGCGAAACGCGCCAGCATCCGGCGAGCGAAGTCGACGCGCTTGGCGGTGGCTATCGCGAGGCGTACACCCGCGGTGCTCAGACGATGCACCGTCTCGACCACGCCGTCGTAGGGGACCGCCGCCGTCACGCCCACGCGGTCGTAGTACTCGCGGTACCGCGCGACGACGGCAACGAGACGCGACGGCGCGATGCCGAGGCGGGCGAAAGACTCCTCGAGCGGTGGCCCGATCAGATCGCGGAGCACCTCGTCAGCCACCACGACTCCCTCGTCAGCGAGGGTGAGCTGGAAGCTGCGCAGGATCCCCGCCTGGGAGTCCGCCACGGTCCCGTCGAGGTCGAACACCACCGTGCGTGCCGACCCGGGTGAGGAGGTCAGGCTCACGGGTCCACGGCGACGCGTCGCGCCACCGCCCCGCTCACCCGACGCAGTTCGTCGTAGGAGATCGAGAAGACCACGTGAGGGTGTCCGCCGACCGCCCAGAGCACGGAGTAGTCGGCGAGCGTCTCATCGATGACCGCGAGGGGCGCGACGCCACTCCCCTCGACCGTCCGGTCCGCTCTCCAGCCCACCGGGCTCACGCCGCCGATCGAAAAGCCCGACGCCGCCTTCACGTACGCGGCGTCGACGCGCGACAGCGACGCCACGCCGAGCGACGCCGCCACCCGATCGGCGTCGACGCGGTGACGCCCGCTGGTGATCACCAGGACGGGTCGTTGGTCCGGACCCGCGAAGACCAGCGACGAGGCGATCTGGCCCACCTCGACGCCGAGCGCACGCGCGGCGTCGGCCGCGGTACTCGCGCCCTGGTCGGTCTCCACCATCGTCACGGCCACCCCGGCCGCGGCCAGCGCCTCGCGTACCCGTACCACGGGCGCTCGATCACGAAGCAACGACACGCGACTGTTCTAACACTGCCGACGCGTCGTCGACGGGCCGGCGGGCGCGCACCTCGCCGTGCACCATCACGAAAACCCCGTCGGGGGCCCACGACCACTGGCGAAAGGCGTCGGCAATCGACGACAGTTCATCCATCGTCGCCAGTCCCTCGTCACGCAACTGACGAGCGAGGTCGCTCTCGGTGATCCGTTCCGCCCACAGGTCGCCCCACCACTGGCGATCGGCGTCGCGGGCGAACGTCCACGTCGACGAGGACACCACGAGGTCGCTCCACCCGGCCCGTCGCACCCACGACGCGAGTTGGCGTCCGGCGTCGGCCTGAGCCCCGTTACGCCGGGTCAGAGCGTGGTACAGAGCCAGCCACTGATCCAAGCGCGGATCCGGCGGCCACCACAGGGTCGCGCCGTAGTCCACGTCGCGCACCGCCAGTCGCCCACCCGCCACGGTAACGCGACGTGCCTCGATCAAAGCCGCCACCGGGTCACGAAGATGCTGCAGCACCTGGTGCGCGACAACCATGTCGAACGACGCATCGGGGAGGTTGAGGTCGTAGACGTCTCCGACCACGAACGTCACATCCCGCCCGGGTGTCGCGGGGAAAGCCTGACTCGCCTGAGCCACCACCTCGGGGGACCGGTCCACACCCAGTACCCGTCCCGGTGCGACCCGATCCGCCAGATCCGCCGTGATAGTACCGGGACCACAGCCCAGATCCAGCAGCGTCATACCCGCGTGAAGGTCGCCGAGGGCAAACGCGGCGGAATTCTCGGCCGTACGCCAGCGGTGGCTGCGCAGCACCGACTCGTGGTGTCCGTGGGTGTAACGCTCGTCGTCACTCGTCACACCGCGAACCTAGCAAGGGGACGAGTAACACTCGCTCCGCGGTACAGTCGACTAATGAGCTCCCGACTCCTCGTCAGCGTTCCCGACGAGACGTTACGCGCGTCGTTGGGCGAGTTGCCTCCCGGCGTCGAGATCGTCACGTGGGATCTATCGGGCCCCGCGCCGACCCCCTCCATCGACATCGTGGTGGTTCCCTACATGCGCGCGGCCCAGGTGATGGAAAGATTGCGCGACGTCTCGACCCGTCTGATCCAGAGCCAGTCGATTGGCTACGACGGCGTCGCCGAGATCCTCCCACCCGGTCGCGTCTTCGCCAACGCCGCCTCGGTGCACGAAGCGTCCACCGCCGAGTTCACGGTGGCGCTCATCCTGGCGGCTCAACGCGGGATCGCGGACTTCGTGCGCGCGGCCGACAAGGGCCTCTGGGCCCCAACGTTTCACGAAAGCCTCGCCGACCGCACCGTCCTGCTGGTCGGCTACGGGGGGGTGGCTCGAGCCGTCGAGGCCCGCCTCGAGCCCTTTGAGGTGACCATCGTACGTGTCGCGCACACCGCGCGTGACGACGAACGCGGGCCGATCCACGCGGTATCGTCACTCCCCACCCTCCTGCCCGAGGCGGACATCGTCGTCGTCGCGGTTCCCCTCACGGACGAGACCACGCACCTCGTCGACCGCACCTTTCTCTCGCACATGCGCGACGCCAGCCTGCTCGTCAACGTCGCGAGGGGGCGCGTAGCCGATACCGACGCCCTCGTGAACGAGGCGCGTTCCGGACGCCTGCGCCTCGCTCTCGACGTGGTCGACCCCGAGCCCCTCCCCCCCGACCACCCACTCTTCGCGCTGGACAATGTCCTGATCTCCCCCCACGTGGGTGGCGTGACGTCGGCGATGCGGCCGCGCATGGCCCGCCTGCTCGAACGTCAGATCACGCGCATGCTCGACGGCGAGGAGCCCGTCAACGTGGTCCTGCGCAGCTGACGTCGACGAAGCGCGCACGAAGCTCCTCCGCGACGGCCGCCCCCAGTACCTGACGCAGGTCGCGGCGCGACGTCCGCGCCCCCACACGGTCCTCGAGGCCGATCACGCGCACACCGGGGTGGAGCGCCTCCAGGCGACTCTGAGCGATCGGCTCCACGGCGCCGCACACGACGAGAAGCCGATCGGCGCGCGTCACCACGTCCGCGACACCCCCCACGACCTTGCCCCCCACACTGCTCGCGTCGAGGCGGCCCTCTCCCGTGACGACCAACACCGCGCGGGCCGCGCGGGCCGCGAGGCCGGTGACCGACGCCACCTCATCGAACCCACTCGTCACGTCGGCGCCCAGCGCCGCCAGAGCCCCGGCAATCCCGCCCGCGGCGCCCGCGCGGGCCAGCGGCCCCACGTCGACGCCACACTCGCGCTCGTAGCGTTCGCGCGCGTCGCCCAGACGTCGATCGATCGCGACCAGATCCCGCGAGTCCACGCCCTTCTGACGAGCGAAGTCGCGCGCGGCCAGAAACGTCGCGTCCACGTCGGTAGCGACGGTCACCGGGATCGGAAGTCCGCCGGCCTCGCGCAGGACCTCGTAGCACCCGAGTCCGCCGTCCGAGGTGGCCGAACCGCCCGCACCCAACAGCACCGACGACACCCCCAACCGGCCTAGCGCCACCAGAAGTTCGCCAACGCCCCGCGAGTTGGCGCGCAGAGCGTCCTCGCGCGACGGGTCGACGACGCCGCGGCCCACGACGTCGGCCGTGGTGGCCACCGCCACCGTCGCGGACCCGGCGCGGTACAGCGTGACGGGAACCCGGTGGAGCCCCCCGAAGGGGTCGGACACCTCGACGCCGATCTCCCGGCCGGCGAAGGCCTCACGAAAGCCCTCGCCCCCGTCGGACATCGCCACGACCTCGGGGTCGCCCCCGCACTCTCGCACGACCGTGGCAACCCACTCACCCAACTGGGGCGCCGTCGCCGTCCCGCGAAACTTGTCGAACGCCACGAGGACGCGACCTCCGGTCAGGATGTCACGACTCGACGCCACCGCCCCAGTCCCCGTCACGGCCGTCTCACTGTTCCCAGTCTGGACGACGCGCGCGACCCACGCCAGCCGAACTCACACCACGCGAGCCGTCAACAACGTCCTCCCGTCGAGCGTCGCCACGCGCACCGCGCGCAGTCGGGACGTCGCCAGGCGTGTCGCCACCGTCACCTGCACGGTATGGGTCAACGTCGACCCCCAGTTGCCAATGACCTGCGGCACGCCTCCGGCGCCCACCACCACCGCCTCGCAGTTCAGCCCGACCGGCACACCCTTCAAGGAGAAGACCACTTCCGTACCCCACGCCTTAGGAATCAGCGTTGCGACGCCGCGCAGGCGCACCGCGGTATCGGACGGGCGCATCGCGTAACCCACACCCGCGGGCGAGGACGGTGCCCGCACCACCACGATGACCAGCAAGGACGCCGCCACCAGTGCCAGGGCCGACGCGGCGCCACGACACGCACCCATTCGGCGACGCTGCGAACGCCGCTCGTCGCGCACGCGCGACAGCACGTCGTCACGCAGCGTTGCCGGCAACTCGAATGGTTCCTCGTCCACCACGCTCCCGACTCGCGCGAGCAGCCCGGGCAGCGCGGCGAGATCGGCCACCTCGTGTTGACAGATCGCACACTGCTCGAGGTGTGCCTCCACCTCCCGGCGTGACGCTGTATCGAGGGCTCCCGCGAGGTACGAACCCAGTGAGAGACGCACCGCGTCGTGATCGTGATCGTGATCGCTCATCGTATGTACCCCATCTCCTCGAGAATCACCCGTAGCGCCCGCAGCGCATAGTAGGTGCGCGACTTCACCGTCCCCGGGGCCACCCGCAGGGCAGCCGCTGTCTGGTCGACCGAGTGACCCAGGTAGAAGGCGTGGTGCAGCACACGACGGTGATCGTCACTGAGCTGAGCGACCGCGTCGCGCAACGTCCACGACTCCACCGCCCACTCCAGGCCTCCATCGTCGACGAACTGATCCACGTGCGACGAGACAATCGTCGGACGTGCACCGTCGCGGCGCCACGCGTCGGTGATCGCGTTACGCACGACGGTGTAGAGCCAGGCACGGCGCGCCTCACGCGACTGGCCGAGCAACTCGGGATGGCGCCAGGCGCGCACCAGAGTATCCTGCACGATCTCCTCGGCGCGCTCGCGGCTCGCGCAGCGGCGACACGCGTAGGCGAACAGGGGCGCCGCCCACTCGTCGTAGAGCGCCGCCACCGCCTCGTCGTCCGCCACGACGGCGTCAGCCGACCGCGGGGAGTTGTGCGAGCCCGAGCGAGTACGCCTCGTGGTCACCGCACCTCCCTCGTGATTCATCGCATCCCGCGTCACCAGTAGAACGCGGCGCCGGGCTCGGTGGTTCATCACCCCCGATCGGTGAACCACGCAGACCGGTGCTGCGTGTAAGGGGGCACGTAGTTCCACCGACAGAAAGGCTCTCTCATGAGACGACACCGCTACCCCCACCACCCTTACCGCGTACTGGCGATCGGCGCACTCGGCGCGGGCACCCTCGTCACCCTGCCCACGGCCCCCGCCGTCGCCACACCGCCGACGGGTCCGACGGCCTACGCGAGTGCCGTGATCGGCGCCTCCGGCGGCGCCGTGAGCGGTTTCGGCATCACCGCCTCCTTCGCCGCCGGCGCCGTCTCGGGGCCCAGCCTCGCGATTCTCACCAACTGGCCCAACGGCGTGGACGTGGCGTCGCCCACCGGGCCCGTTCTCAAGACGTTCGGGCTGCAGATCTGCCCCCTGTCGTCAACCGGCGGGGTCACCACGTGCTCGAACGTCATGGGCAACTACGCCGAGTCCCTCACGAGCGGCACCGAACGCGTGGGCCCTCAGACTCTCGCCTACGGCCCCTACGTCGCCGCGGCAGCCGGGGGTCCCGGCATTACCTTCGGGAGTGCCTCCCACAAACTCGTGACCATCACGATCGACACCGGCGGGAAAAAGGTCTACATCTACAATCCGAACGCGACCACCAGCACGGGGGCTTATCCCACCCTGCTGCCTAGTTCGGCGAGCAACGGCGTACTCACCTTCTCGACCTTCCAACCCATCGTGTGGGCAGTAACCGCTCCCTAACGACGACGCAGGGGCGCTCCGCGATATCACCTCATCCAAAAGGGTGCGCCCGTGAGGTCAGCACCGCCCACCGCGACGGGCCCGGAGATGACGCCGGGTCCGTCGCGTCCCCTGAGACGACGGCGACAACCAGCCACCCGAGACCGTCACCCACTGGGGAATCGCCCGCCGAACGGATCAACGTCCGAGGTTCGGACAACGAGTCCACCACGACCAACCAGTGCCCTTGATCGAGAGCCGTCTTTCTCCGACGAACCTTCGTGAGGTTCTCTCGTCATCACGACCTCGCGCGTCGTGAACGCGGCAAGGGGCGACACCTCACGGCGCGCCGAAGTGACGGGCAACGACCGCGAACGACTTCTTGGGCTCCCAGGACATATCGGGATAGGCCGTCCCGTGGTGGCGCGTGGGGAGAGACGCTACGAGGGACAGGGAGTCCATATCGAGGTCGTAGCGGGGATCATCATCGGTACGCGCCTCGGGCGTGACGAAGGTCGACAGCAGCGCTCCGGCGACGCCGGACTGCTCGAGCGCGGCGAGCGTCTCGTCCAGTTCGCGAGCCTGCACGTCCTCGTCGCGCTGGTACCCCGCTCTCACGCGCGACCGGACGAGGCGCCCGACCACCGGCCGAGTGTGCAACCACAGCCGAATGCTGTCGGTGATACCAAAACCCAGAGCACCCGAACTCTCGGCTCCCGCGAACGTTCGCATGCCGAACTCGGTGACGATCACCGGTCGGCCCGTGGCGAGCAACGGTTCGAGCACGTCGAGGTAGCGATCCGCGGTGCGTACGTCGCGGTAGTGATCCACGCCGACGTAGTCGAAGGGGGTCCAGTCCACCCGCTCGAAGAGGAGCGAGGCGTACGTGAGCGGGCCATCAAAGACCGCGCGAACCGCGGGCACCAGCGACGCCAGGTACTCGTCGAGCCTCCCGTTGGCTAGCCGCGACGGGTCTCCCCTGAGGTTCTCCAAGCGATCGGCGACGCTGCGACCCGCGACGAGACCCTTCATGAACAACGTGAGCTCGGCACCCACGATGATGACCACTCGACCCGGATACGCCGCGCCGAGGGGCGCGACCGCTCGAGCCGCCTCCACCGTGCGGGCCGCGGTCACCGACGCCGAGTACTCAAAGAAGGACGGTGAGAGCCATACCTCAAGTCCGAGGTCCAGCGCGAGTCGCGCCACCGAGATCAATCGGTCGACGTGGCTTCCCACGACGCGCACGGCGTTGGCGTGCAGGTCGTCACGGATGATCTGTAGCTCGCGCCGTACGACCGATAGATCGAGACTGCCGCGACGGGTCGCGATCGAGTAGCCCGGACCACGAAAGATAGTTCCCGTGTCGTAATGCACGCCGCGGTGGCGCATCAAAATCCCTCTCCACTGCCGTGGGCGACACCCATGATCCTTCGTTCTAACTCCGCTCGGATCACGCCACCACACGGACGCTCCACGTGGACGCTCTCGTCCATGTCGCCGCTCGTCGCTGCTCATCACCGCGACTCCCGACTCCCGACCATTATCGTCGAGGGTGCCCCTCCTCCTCGCAGGACGTGGACGAAGTTAGGGCTCTGACGAATGGTGCTCGGCGCACGGTGAGTCGAGAAGCCGCACTCGAAACCGGTACGCGTGACGTGAGCGGCCGCGCCACTACCCGACAACGCGACACGACGAGGCGAGCCCCCCGTGGCAACAAGAACCACCGTCGGACCGGGTCATTCATCTACGTCCGCGGCGAGACGGCACCGTGTGGTGGCGGGCCCTTCGCCCGCGCCGTGCGCCCGTGAAAGTCATTCGCCAGGTCGGCAACGTTCACCTCCAGAGAGACGACGCGAACGTCGACTGTAACGATGACGCACGCCGGCTCGTTGTCAGAGTCGTGCGGCCGACGCCGTCGTGGGTAGCCCGAGCACGACCGGCAAGGGTTCGCGCCCGATCAACCATGGTGGACAGTACGACATGAACTCGGATGAGCCAACTCGCCAGCGTGGTCCGTGGCCCACGTTGCCCCCATCGCGGTCCTACGAGGTGGCGGCGCACGCCACGTCCCCGCGCGTCAACCTTCCACGAGTGAGCGATAGACATTTGTCTCGCGCACCACGAAACCAAGTTTCTGATAAAGGGAGTTAGCCGCCACTCGCGAGGGACGACTCGTCAGGTCTACCGTTCTCACGCCGTGGCGGCGAGCTTCGTCGAGAGCCGCCGTGGTCAGAGCTTCGCCCACGCCACAGCCCCGGCTCGCCTCGTCGACGATGACATCCTCAATCCACGCCCGTCGTCCACTGGGGATGGTAAAGATCACCAGAGTCAGCGTCCCCACGATCGCACTGTCCGAGGTCGCAGTAAAGAGATACGTGACGGGCGACTCGATCAACCTCTCGACGTCCTCCCGTGTCAGCACCGTCGCACTCGATGAGAGTTGCGGTACCAGGCGATTAAGGGCATCGACGAGTTCCGGTGTCGCGTCGCGCGCGAGGTTCACGTCAACGGTCACGCGTCGCCCCGCCACACGGGACGACGAAGATCGTCGTAGTAGACGTCACGCTCCTCGCCATCGATCGCCGCGAAGATTGGACCCACCCAGCGCTCTGCGCCGATCGTCGGAGAGGGAAGAGCGTCGCGCGTAAACCACCCCGCGTCGGTGCACTCCAGCGGATGAATATTGAGTTCGCCACCCGTGGCCCGACAGAAGAAGAGGAGCGAGTAGAGGGGGATTCGCGAGGCTCCGAGTCGCATACCGTCCAGAACACCGATCAGGCGCACGGGTTCGACATCGATACCGGTCTCCTCGGCGACTTCCTTGACGACCACCTCGGGCGCCGAGTAACCGATGTCACACCACCCCGTCGGGTAGAGCCAGAAGCCCGAATCCGCCCGCCGGATTAACAGCAGTTCGCCGCGATCATTGGTCACTGCCGCCCCCACCGCGACTTTGGGTGTCGCGTAGCCGGCCACCCCCGAGCCGACGTCGCGCATCCACTCGGCCACGTAGCCGTCGGCGTCGGGCACGCCGTCGAGCCCGACGTCAGCCGCTACCTTGATGTCACCCGCGATCTTCAGCACCTCTTCGTATCGTTCACGCTCGTACTGGCTCTGTGTAAAGCCGAGCCCCGTACGCGCGACACCCGCCAACGCCTCCGCCCAACGGCGCAGCGTTTTCTCGGGAACGACGCCGTCCACGGCTACCGGTCTCGCGCGGGCGACGTGGCCATCAGCACGTCATCGACCGTGCCGACCAATCCCGTATAGAACGCGCCGAACTCCCCATAGAGGGTCGACGCCTCGTCGTAGCGCATCGTGTACACGCACTCCTTAAGGTCGTCGACGTGCACGGCGAATAGTGTGACGCCCCACTCCCAGTCATCCAGACCGGTCGATCCCGTTACCACCTGGAGCACTCGCCCGCGAAAGTTCTTCCCCGACAGACCATGCTCACGCATCAGGCGCTCGCGTCGCTCGTAGGGCAGGGCGTACCAGTTATTCTCCTCGCCACGACGCTTCGACATCGGGTAGAAGCAAAATGCCGTCATACCCTCGGGAGGCA
This sequence comes from Actinomycetes bacterium, assembly GCA_021793395.1. Lineage (GTDB taxonomy): Bacteria > Actinomycetota > Acidimicrobiia > Acidimicrobiales > RAAP-2 > RAAP-2. The sequence goes on along the minus strand of JAJYSU010000007.1, from coordinate 52,718 downwards.
ACACCGGAAACAGTCGATCGTGGATCATCTTCTCGGGCATCCCCCCGGCGTACTCGCTGACCTCGGTCACCGATACGTAACTCTCCGCCACCACGAGACCCGCACCCTGCAGACGGGTCTGAAAGCGACGCAGATCCCACAGATCCTCACCCAGAGTCATGACGCAGAGGTCAGCCTTAGCCCCCATGATCGCCGCCGTGACGACCTGCAGACCGCGTGACCGCGCGTCGTCGACCGCGTCGTTCACCTCGCTGACGTCAACCGGTCCGGTGACGTGACAGAAGAGGTGCAGCACGTTGAGGCCCCGCGAGGGACGGAGGGGTTGCGGTGACGTCATCACCCCATGCTACGGGCCGTCGTGCGGATCGAGGCTGGATCCTACGAACAGTCGCGGGGCCCGAGGGCCCCGCGACTGTTCACACAACTGCGGCCAACGCCGCGAACTATCTCGGCCAAGGACTAGTAGTCCTCCATGCCACCACCGGGCATGGCGGGCGCCTTCTCCTCGGGCTTGTCCACGATGACGCACTCGGTGGTGAGGAACAACGCCGCGATTGACGCCGCGTTCTGCAGGGCCGAGCGAGTCACCTTCGCCGCGTCGATCACACCAGCCTTAATGAGGTCCTCGTACTCTCCGGTAGCCGCATTGAGACCCTCCGTCGGCTTGGCCAGGTTGCGTACCTTGTCGACAATCACGCCACCCTCAAGGCCCGCGTTCACGGCAATCTGGTTGAGCGGCGCCTCGACGGCGCGCGCCACAAGGCGAGCCCCGGTGGCCTCGTCACCCTCTAACTTGTCGGCAGCCTCCAGAATCCGAGCCTGTGCGCGCAACAGCGCCACACCGCCGCCGGGCACGACACCCTCTTCGATTGCGGCCTTGGTGGTCGAGACAGCGTCCTCAATCCGGTGCTTCTTTTCCTTTAGCTCGACCTCCGTCGCGGCGCCCACCTTGATAACAGCGACGCCTCCGGACAACTTGGCCAAGCGCTCCTGGAGCTTCTCACGGTCGTAGTCCGAATCGGTGTTCTCGATCTCTGCCTTGATCTGGCTGATGCGGCCCTTGATGTCGTCGTCGGTCCCGGCGCCCTCGACCACCGTCGTCTCGTCCTTGGTCACCACGACCTTACGGGCCGTTCCGAGAAGATCCAGGGTGGCGTTCTCGAGCTTGAGCCCCACCTCTTCGGAGATCACGGTGGCCCCGGTCAGGATCGCGATGTCCTGCAGCATCGCCTTACGGCGCTCGCCGAAGCCCGGTGCCTTGACCGCGACCGACTTGAACGTGCCACGAATCTTGTTCACGACCAGAGTGGCGAGAGCCTCGCCCTCGACGTCTTCGGCAATGATGAGTAGCGGGCGACCCGACTGCATCACCTTTTCGAGGACCGGCAGCACGTCGCGTACCGCCGTGATCTTGCTCGATACCAACAGGATGTAGGCGTTCTCGAGCACGGCTTCCATGCGCTCGGTGTCGGTCGAGAAGTACGGCGAGATGTACCCCTTGTCGAAACGCATACCCTCGACGAGGTCCATGTCCATACCAAACGACTGGCTCTCCTCGACCGTGATCACGCCGTCCTTGCCCACCTTGTCGATGGCGTCGGCGATCATGGCACCAATCTCAGAGTCCGCCGCGGAAATCGACGCCACCTGGGCAATCTGCTCCTTGGTGTCGGCCGGCTTGGCAAGGTCGCGTAGCGACGCCACGGCGGTCTCCACCGCTGCCTCGATACCCTTCTTCAACGACATGGGGTTCGCCCCGGCCGCGACGTTCTTCAGACCCTCGCGGACCATCGCCCAGGCCAGGACGGTGGCGGTGGTGGTGCCGTCACCGGCGACGTCATCAGTCTTCTTGGCCACTTCCTTGACCAGCTCGGCGCCGATCTTCTCGTACGGGTCCTCGAGTTCGATGTCCTTGGCGATCGACACGCCGTCATTGGTGATCGTGGGGGCGCCCCACTTCTTGTCCAGCACGACGTTGCGGCCCTTTGGCCCCAGCGTGACGCGCACGGCATCGGCCAACTTGTTCATGCCACGCTCAAGTGCGCGACGGGCTTCTTCATCGAAAGCGATCAGTTTCGCCACGGTGATTCCTCCTAGTGCGATCCTGCACCGTTGTGGTGCGTGTCCGATATTAGCAGTCTCAGGTGGCGAGTGCTAACGCGAATCAGCCTCCGGCTACCGCCGGCACCAGAGAGACCGTCTGTCCGGCCTCGACGACGGTGTCGAGCCCGTCGAGAAATCGGACGTCCTCGTCGGCGACGAACACGTTGACGAAACGTCGCAGTACCCCGCGATCATCCAATACTCGAAAGGCGATTCCCGGATACTGAGCATCCACGGCGACAATGGCGTCGCGGACGGTTCCCGCTTCGACCGGCACCTCACCGACTCCGCCGGCCAGGGACCGAAGTTGACTGGGTAGTCGAACGATGACGCTCACGAGGCCGCCACCAGCTGGTGGAAGCGCAGTGCCTCCTCGGCGTCCGCGAGCGACGGGCTGATAGTCGAACTGACCGTGGCCGTCTCCACGATCGCGTCCAGCGTCTTAAGTCCGTGACCCGAGATAATGGCCACGATCGACCGATCGGGGTCGATCGTCCCGCGGTCCAGCATCTGACGCAGCGACGCGATCGTCACCCCCCCGGCAGTCTCCGCGAAGATACCCTCGGTACGAGCCAGCAGCGAAATGCACTCGAGGACGTCAGAGTCAGGCACTGACCCGCAGTCGCCTCCGTGAGCGCGAAGCTCATCGAGGACGTACAGCCCATCGGCCGGGTTGCCGATAGCCAGCGATCGCGCGATCGTGTGAGGACGCTGGGGAGTCACCACGTCCGCACCCGAGCGAAACGCCGTCGCGACCGGGGAGCACCCCTCAGCCTGGGCCCCGAAGAGGACGGGCGCCGGTCCGTCGATCAGGCCCAGCGTCACGAACTCTTCGAAGCCCTTCGCCACTTTCGTCAATTGGCTGCCCGACGCCACCGGCACCACGACCTGGTCGGGGGCACGCCATCCCAGCTGCTCGGCGATCTCGAAAGCCAGAGTCTTGGATCCCTCGGCGTAGTAGGGGCGCAAGTTGACGTTGACGAACGCCCAGTCCTCGTGCTCGGCGACTAACTCCACGCAGAGGCGATTCACGTCGTCGTAGTTTCCCTCGACGCCCAGCACCGTCCCTCCAAATATCGCGGCCATCGCGATCTTGGACTTCTCGAGGTCGGACGGGATGATGGTCACACTCGGCCAACCGATGGCGGCGGCGTGTGCCGCGACCGACGTCGCGAGATTCCCGGTCGATGCGCAGGCGGCGGTCGTAAAGCCCAAGCGGCGCGCACTCGACAGCGCGACGGAGACCACCCGATCCTTAAACGAGCCCGTGGGGTTTCGCGTGTCGTCCTTCAGCCACAACTCACGTACGCCGAGGACCTCAGCCAGCCTGGTTGCCCGGCGCAGCGGCGTCCACCCGGCACCGAGGTCAGCGGGTGCGTCGCCAGGATCCGGCAGAAGATCCGCGTAACGCCACATAGAGAGTGGCCCGCGCTCAATGGACTCACGCGTCACCGCACCCTTGGCGGCGTCGAGATCGTAGGAGACTTCGAGTGGGCCGAAACAAAAATCACACGCGTAGCGCGCGAGCGCGGGGTACGTCGCCCCACACTCTCGACAGATAAGACCAGTAGCGAACGTCATAACTCCTCTTCATCGATCGGGCTTTGGCACCTGGTACGACACGACGTGCTCGCACTGGTTGTCGCGACTTCAAAGGGCCCGTCCCTCAGTCGCTCTTGATGACTCGTCCATCATGGCCGACCGTGGGCGCCAGTGTCAAGTGCAGCGCGAAGTGACCGTAGTGTCGGTTCTATGACCGACGTCGACGCTCCCTGGACGCTTGATCGTGACGACTTCGACGTCGCGCAACTCGCGGCCCAACGTTCCTCCAGCACCATCGCCGTCATCGTGCCCGCACGCAACGAGGCCGCCACGATCGGCGCGGTGCTCGACGCCGTGCGCCTGGGAGTGATGCCCGTCGACGATCTGCTGGTCGTGAACGACCATTCCAACGACGACACGGTGACGGTGGCGCATCACCACGGTGCACGCGTGATCACGCTGTGGGGCCCCGGTGGCAAGGGCGAGGCCATGCGAGCCGGTCTCGAAGCGACGACGGGAGAACTCGTTGTCTTCCTCGACGCCGACGTCGTGAACACGGCGGACGACTTCGTCGCCCGCCTCGTGCAGCCCCTTCTCGAACGTCCTGAGATCCAAATGGTCAAGGGCTACTACGAGCGCCCGCTGCACGACATGCCCACGGGAGGTGGACGCGTCAATGAACTAGCGGCGCGACCAATCCTGTCCCTGCTCTACCCGGGCCTCGGCGAGGTGCGTCAGCCCCTCGCCGGCGAGACGGCCGGCCGTCGGTCCGCGTTCGAGGCGATCGACTTCGAGTCCGCGTACGGTGTCGAGATCGCACTGCTCATCGACGTCGCCCGTAAATTCGGGGTTCGAGCCCTCGCCCAGGTCGACCTCGGCGTTCGCCGGCACCGTAACCGGCCCCTCGATGAGTTACGCCCCATCGCGGTCGACGTGCTACACGCGGCCCTCGTACGTTTCGGAGTCGAACTACCCGACGCCGAGACCTGACTCAGCCGTTGATGGCAGCGTCTGGGCCCAGGATCACGATGAGATCGTCACCCGCCGCATTCGGTACCGGAACCAGATGACCTAGTGGCTGCACGGCGCTCTGCGACAGTTTGATCTGCGCGGCGATCTCCAGTGCCGCCCATCGGAAGTTCGGCTTGAAGTAGATAATGGTCGCCGCGACCTTCGACGCATTGAGAGCGGGAAGCACATCCCAGCCGAGCGTCGTCAACTTCTGCGAGTAGGTACCCGCAAGACCCGTCACGGAGGTGCTGTTCGCTACCTGAACTCGCACGCGCGAACGAGGTGGCAACGTGGCGGTCGTCGTGTGCTTCTTCACCGGAATTGTGGTCGTCGTGACGGCCGACGACGTCGCCGCGCCCGGGGAGCGCAGCACCACGAAGGCGCCACCAACGAACAGCACAAGGATGACCAGGACCACGCCGAGCGACGGCTGATAGTGCGATCCCTGGGGCGACTCAGTCGGCGGCAAAGTTGGGGCACTCATTGCGCCTAGCCTAGGTCTACGGACACAGCGTATCTAGCCTCGGTTGGACGTCCGCCGGTGTGGCGCAGTGGTAGCGCAGGCGATTTGTAATCGTCAGGTCGTGGGTTCGAATCCCTCCACCGGCTCGCCTCTCGCGCGTCGACGTGACGGGGTCCCTTCACGAGACTCCCGTCACGCCAACGCGCCACGTCACTGCCCCACAATCTCGACGCGACGGGAGTTAGCCGCGGACAGACCGCGAACCGACCCCTCGCCCACTGCGCGCACGTTCACCGCCCGATCACGTCGTCGAGCCAGCGCCACGCGCAGGAGACGGGCGACACTTTGGGCACGCGCGGCACTCGTCGTGCGTTGGCGAGCTGTCGTGCCCATCTCAGTCGTGAACCCGTACACGATGACGTGCGAATAGCCCTTCCCCACGATGATGGCGGCGAGTTTGTCAACTTGACCAATGAGTCGACCTGGTACGGCTGCGGCGCGAGCCGGAAACGGCTCGACCGAACCGAGCATGGTAACCGTCGAGTTGGCTTGCCACTGGGCGTAAAGGACCATTGACGAAGCGAGGGTCACCTGCTCGTCCGCGCGATACGCCGTGCCCCTGCCCGAGGGAGACGTGTTCCACCCAGTGAAACGGTAGCCCGACCGCGTCACCCGCGCCCGGGCGGGAACCGCGATAGTCGCTCCGGAGTAACTCGACAACGCTGCCACAGTCCCCCGACCACCATTGACGCTAAATCGCACGGCAACGGGTGGAAGCTTCTTCCACTGCGCGTAGAGGGTGACCGGCGAGGTGGGAGTGAAGGCAGTACCCGCCGGTCCCACGAAGCTGCCGCCCGCTGGCGCGCTAAACCAGCCGGTGAAGTCGTAGCCGGGATAGGTCGGCGTCGGCAGTGACACCGGCGTCGAACCCGTGGTGTAACTCGCCTGAGTCGAACTCACGGTCCCCCCGTTACCCGCGAACGTCACCCCCACGGTCGCGGGAGTCCACTGCGCGTAGAGGGACGTGGAACCGTTCAGAAAGTCATAAGTTGCACCATTTCCGTACGAAGAGCCAGTACCATTTTCACCAGTTGTCCAACCTGCAAAGTTGTAACCTGGATTCGAAAATGTCGGACTCAAACTTGCAACAAGATCTAGCGGGGAGGCAGTACTCCCAAACTGAACTACCTTCGTAAGATCACTACCAGAATCATTTTCGTAGAATGTGACGGAATTCTCCAGCCACTGTGCATACAAAACAATGTCAGAAGAAAATGAGTACAATGCTCCATCTGCGTACACGGTACCGCTACCATTCTGAGCCGTACTCCAATCCATAAATGTAAACCCGGGATTCACAAACGGTGTCTGAAGGTGTGCAAACAATGTTAAGTCTGTCGGCGCCCCCTCCGACTGGAAGGTTGTCACGGTGTCACTCGGGCTGTTGTTCTCAGCGAATGTGACGACCTGAACTGCAGCACTTGCAGTCGCGGCAAACAAGCTGACACCGACGATAGAAACGCTGCAAAGTATCGTCAGTTGCCCCAATAACTTAGCAATAGCATGGTGGCTACTACCATTACTTATACTCTTAATACTTCTATATTGTTTCACTCATCCCCCTATTTGATACTACTCGTATGCAGATTTAGAACACTCAGGGTAAAATTGGGTAGGCAGTTGTGCGATGAAAAGCCTTGCCAGCACCTAGCGAATAGATTAGTTTTGTAGATACTTACTCTTCAGCATGGAAAGGCAAAGTTCTCCGCCTATTTAAAGGTTCACTAATAAGTATTGGTGATATCCATCTGAGCGGAGTAATGCGCATACACGCTGAATCTGTCCGGTCCTTTGACCAGGATTGCTCCGGTTAAATGGATACCCCCAAAATAGGTAACTGAAAGAACTACCTCTCAAATGTTGTCATCACTCGCCTTTCGTGTCCCGTGATGACTATCACAACCACAAAGGGACTTTATGAAGTATTGATACCAAACAAATTTTGTTATCAGGGGATCAGTACGTTTTTGAGACTTGTGTTCAGCTCACTCAGCACTATTAACTTGTGGAAGAAGCGACCCCGAGGAGAGGCTCGGCGAGCCTGCATGAAAATTGAGTTATAGGATCTAACGCAAAGTCGTCCGGATCTACTGGGCATAGTTGCCAGCGGCGAAGCAGGGGTGAGCAACGACGACTAAGCGCGCGTCATAATCGCCGTTGGCGCGCTACCTCAAACGCAGCGATGGAGACTGCCACACCGGCGTTCAACGAGCTGATACGACCAGCTTGAGGAATCGCGACGACCGCAGCACATCGCTTGCGGGCGAGCACGCTAAGTCCCCTCTCCTCACCTCCCACGACAAGCGCCACGGGAGCTGATCCGAGATCAAGATCGTAGAGCGATGTCGGCGACTCTCCGGCTAGCCCAACAGTTATCAGGCCCGCTCGATTCATCACATCAATCGCGGCCGGTATGCCGCCGACGTCGCAGAAAGTTAGGTACTCGATGGCTCCAGCGGCGGTCTTTGTGACGGTGGGCGAGAGACGAGACGCCCGGTGGCGCGGCAGTACGACACCCGTGACGCCCGCACCCTCGGCACTACGTAGCATCGCACCGAGGTTTCGCGGATCGGTCACCCCGTCGCCCACGAGGAGAAAGGGATTGGGCACGTTGAGCAGCTCATCGAGCATTACCGTGGGCACCGGCCGCGCGAACGCCAGCACCCCCTGATGGCCCTCAGTGCGAGCCTCTCGGTCGACGCGCGCCATCGACACAACCTGTACGGGAACGTGGTGCCGTCGAGCTTCCCGCTCGATCTCGTCAAGGATCGGCGACGGATCCTGCGCATCCGCGATAAGGACGCGCTGCACCGGACGTCTCTCGCCACGCAACAGCTCCAGAATGGCGTGGCGCCCCTCCACCTGCTCTCCGCCGAGTCCATCGGCGCGAACGGGTCGCGCGCGATGCACCTCGTCGCGCGCCGGCACGGATCGCCGATTCACTGATGCGGGACGAGCCCGTCGATTGGAATGTCCAGGACGGGGACCGCTCACGTCATCTCCTCTACCAGCACAACCGCCATGGCGCCTATTCCCTCCACTCGACCCAGCGAGCCCAGTCCCTCCGTCGTCGTGGCTTTGACCGACACCAAAGCCCCCACGAGCGCCGACAACTCCGTGCTCATTGCTTCCATGAAGGGGACGAGTCGCGGCTGCTGGGCGATGATGGTGACATCGCCTGACACTGCTTTCCACCCCGCGTCGCGCACGAGTTCCATAGTCGACGACAGCAACGTCGCGGATGTCACGTTCGTCGTGGCTGGGTCATCATCGGGAAAGTGGCGTCCCAGATCACCCAACGCCGCGGCACCTAAGAGCGCGTCACAGAGAGCGTGCGTCGCCACGTCAGCGTCGGAGTGACCTTCGAGACCCGGAGCCCCCGGAATGCGAACGAGGCCGAGCCATAGTTCTCGCTCGGCGTCATTACTGAAGCGGTGAACATCGATACCTTGACCCACTCTCACTGGTCACCCCCCGATCGAGCTGGCGCACTCAGGTCGTCCGGTCGAGTGATCTTGACGTTGGACTCCTCACCCGGTACCACGACCACTCGCCCCCCGAGTCGCTCCACCAACGCCGCGTCGTCAGTGGCGTCCTCCGCATCGGCGTGAGCGTTCACGAGCACGTCGAAACGAAAAGCCTGGGGCGTCTGAACCGTCACCAGCTCGTCACGGGGTACCGTCGCTTCCACAACCGTCGTCAACCTCTCGACGCTCACACGCTTCACGGTGTCCGTAATGGCCAGCCCCGGCACCGCGGCATCGGCGCCGGCCGCGACCGCCGCAACGACCGCCGCGAAGAGGTCCGCGCTCGCCCACGGACGAGCGGCGTCGTGCACCACGACAATATCCACCGGAGTCAGGGCCGCGAGACCCGCGCGCACGGACTCTGCTCGGGTCGCGCCACCCGTGACCACGACGTCCGCGCCCTCGCCGTCACCGCCGTAACGTTCGGGAACCACCAGGACTACGACGTCGGCCACCGAGCGGGCGGCGCGAACACTGTGAACTGAGACGGTCGTCTCATCCAGCACGGCGAACTGCTTCGGGCCACCGAAGCGCTCTCCCCGGCCGCCGGCAACGACGACGGCGGCCACGCGCACGGCTAGGGCAGGACCGAGGCGAGCTTCTGCTCCGCCGCTTCCGTATCGACGTTGAGCGCAAAGGTCAACTCCGACACGAGGATCTGGCGCGCTCGCGTGAGCATGCGCTTCTCACCGGCGGACAACCCCTTGTCCTTGTCGCGAATCGAAAGATTCCGCACGACTTCGGCGACCTGGTAGATGTCGCCTGACCGCAACTTCTCCGAGTGGTTCTTGAAGCGCCGCGACCAGTTCGTCGGCATCCGAGCCTCCTTCTTGCGCAGCACCGCGAACACCTCCTCGACTTCCTCGTCGTTGATGACGTCGCGCAGCCCCACCGACTCGGCGTTGGCCACGGGCACCATGAGCACGAGGTCGGTGTAGGCCACCTTCAGTTTCAGATAGTCCTGCTTCACGTCAAAAGCCGTCATCTTCTCAATCTTTTCGACGGTGCACGCCCCGTGATGGGGATACACAAGACGATCGCCTTTTTTGTACTTGCGAGCAGTCATGCAGTTGAATCTCCTCTGCTCCGGCAGCATTCCGGTGGACCATATAGTCTACCAGATTTGGTTCATTTCGATGCGGAGCGTGCCGCCTCGATGGCCTCGATCAATGATCCGCAGCGTACAACATCGATACCGGCCACGTCGTCGAGGTCGCCGTCAGCCGGCGCGATCACCAGAGTGGCTCCGACCCGACGCGCTTCGCGCACTCGCCGCGTGAGGCCCCTCACCGCGCGCAGCTCGCCCGCCAATCCCACCTCTCCGACCGCGACAATCGAACGCGACACCGCGAAACCCATAGTGACCGAGGCCACGGCCAGAGCGAGGGCGGCGTCGACCGCGGGCTCAGTGGCCGCGAGTCCCCCCGCCGTGCTCGCGAACACGTCGAGTCCCCCGGTCTCCACCGAACACCTCGCGTCGAGGACGGCCAGCAGCAACGATAAGCGTTGAGAGGAGACCATATGGGCCACGCGGCGCGCCGTGCCGGTCGGCGCGGCGACGAGCGCTTGCACCTCGACGACGAACGAACGCGACCCGTCCAGGGTCACCGTCCCCACCACACCGGGCACCTCGAGGGCGGCACGACGTCCGAGAGTGTCGTCCAGAGGCGCGCGTAACCCTCCCCCCACCATTTCGAGCAAGCCGACCTCGTCCGTGGGCCCGAAACGATGCTTGAGGGCTCGCAGAAGACGCAGAGAGCCGTGTCGGTCACCTTCGACGCGAACCACGGTGTCCACGAGATGCTCGAGCGCCCGAGGGCCCGCGAGCTCACCGTCCTTGGTCACGTGTCCCACCAGAATCAGCGCCGTGTTGGTGGACTTGGCCACCCGACACAACCGCTCCGCGGCCTGGCGGACCTGAGGAACAGACCCGGTCGCCGCCGTGAGCCCCCCGTCATTCAACGCCGAGACCGAGTCCACGACCGCCACGCGCGGGTGATGCCCAAGGGCCGCCACGGCGTCGTCGACGTCCGTCGTCACGACGAGTCCCAATCCCGAAGGGATGGGCCCCAGGCGACGCGCTCGCCGAGCGACCTGAGCGGCCGACTCCTCACTCGCGATCAGCAGCGCGCGGTGTCCGGCCGCGGCCACCGCGCACAACACGCTCAGAGCCAGCGTCGATTTACCCACTCCCGGCTCACCGAAGAGCAGTGTCGTCGACCCCGGTACCAGGCCACCACCCAGCACGCGATCGAACTCGCCCACGCCACTCGGCGTAGGGGGATCGGCCGACACGTCGACGTCGCCCATCTCCTCGAGCACGGAACCAGTGGGCGCTGCGCGTAGCACTTCGAGCGAGTTCCACTCTCCGCAGCCCGGGCACCGACCCGCCCACCGCAGCGCGGTCGTCCCGCACGATCGACAGACGTGAATGTCCTTGCTCTTCACGCCGGCCACCCTAGGTGGCGGCTGTGTCACCGGTTCGGCGTGAGGTCCTCGAAGTCCACCGACGGCGGGAGTCCCTCGACCCCCTCAAAGGTGAGATACGTGCCGTCGTCGCCCTCCGCGGTGTCCACCACGATGGTCTGGCCGACTCGAAACTCCTTGAAGAGGATCTTCTCGCTGAGTACGTCCTCGACGTACTGCTGGATGGCTCGGCGCAGGGGTCGAGCCCCGAGCTCGGGGTCGTATCCCTTCTCCGCGAGGAAGTTCTGCGCGCTCGCCGACAACTCGAGACCGAGCCCCTGCACCGCCAACTGCTCGCGCAGCCGGGCGACGAAGAGATCAGCGATCAGGATGACCTCGGCGCGAGTCAACTCGTGGAACACGATCGTGTCATCGATTCGGTTCAGGAACTCCGGGCGGAAGTGCGCCTTCAGCGCCTGGTTGACCTTCTCCTTCATCCTCTCGTGGGTGAGGACGTCCGACCCCTTGCCGAAGCCGATCGCGGCGCGTCGCAGGTCGGCCGTTCCGAGGTTCGAGGTCATGATCAAGATGGTGTTCTTGAAGTCCACCGCGCGACCCTGCGCGTCAGTGAGCCGTCCGTCCTCAAGGATCTGCAGCAGCGTGTTGAACACGTCAGGGTGAGCCTTTTCGACTTCGTCGAAGAGAACCACGGAGAAGGGCTTGCGGCGCACCGCCTCGGTCAGTTGCCCACCTTCGTCGTAGCCGACGTAGCCGGGGGGCGAACCCACGAGACGGCTCACCGAGTGCTTCTCCATGTACTCGCTCATGTCCAGCTGAATCAGGGCGTCCTCGTCATCGAAGAGGAACTCCGCCAACGTCTTGGCCAACTCCGTCTTGCCCACTCCAGTGGGGCCCAGGAAGATGAACGAGCCGCCGGGACGCTTGGGGTCCTTCAGGCCCGCGCGCGTGCGCCGAATCGCCCGACTGAGCGCGATGATGGCCTCGTCCTGACCAATGATGCGCTTGTGGAGTTCGTCCTCCATGCGCAACAACTTCGAGGTCTCCTCCTCGGTCAGCCGGTAGACCGGGATGCCGGTCCAATTGGCCAGAACCTCCGCGATCGTCTCCTCGTCGACCAGGTCGAACGTGTTGCCGCCCGACGCGGCCACCGTCACGTCCAGGGCCTCCTTCTTGGCCACCAGCTCGCGCTCGCGCTCTTCGAGGGCCTTGGCCTGCTCGAGCGCGCCGCTGTCCATCGCGCCTTCTTTGTCGGCGCGTACCCGGGCGAGGTCCTCGTCGATCTTCACCGCGGCCGGCGGGGCGTCCATGCGTCGAATCCGCAGGCGGCTCCCCGCCTCGTCGATGAGGTCGATGGCCTTATCGGGTAGAAAGCGGTCCGCGATGTAGCGATCGGCCAGGTTGGCCGCGGCGACCAGCGCCTGGTCCGTGATCTTGACGGCGTGGAACTCTTCGTAGACCTCGCGCAAACCCTTCAGGATCTCAATGGTCATCGCCACCGAGGGCTGCTCCACCTTCACGGGCTGGAAGCGACGCTCCAACGCCGCGTCCTTCTCGATGTGCTTACGGTACTCGTCGATCGTCGTCGCGCCCACCGTCTGCAACTCGCCACGCGCCAGCATGGGCTTGAGGATCGACGCGGCGTCGATGGCGCCCTCGGCAGCTCCGGCCCCCACCAGCGTGTGAATCTCGTCGATGAACAAGATGATGTCGCCGCGCGTGCGAATCTCCTTCAAGACCTTCTTCAGACGCTCCTCAAAGTCTCCGCGGTAGCGGCTACCCGCGACCAGAGCTCCGAGATCCAACGTGTACAACTGCTTGTCGGCCAGGGTGACGGGCACCTGACTGGCCACGATCCGCTGGGCCAAGCCCTCCACGATGGCGGTCTTACCCACACCGGGCTCACCAATGAGCACCGGGTTGTTCTTGGTGCGACGTGACAGAACCTGCATCACGCGCTCGACTTCCTTCTCGCGGCCCACCAGCGGGTCCAACTTGCCCTCGCGGGCGTACTGGGTGAGGTTGCGCCCGAACTGATCGAGCACCGCCGACCCGCTCGACGCATCCGCGTCACCCTTCGGACCACCTGACGAGACGGCCGAACCGGTCTCCTTGGTTCCCTGGCCCGACATCATCTGGATCACCTGAGCGCGCACCCGTGCCATATCCGCACCTAGGTCGTTCAGCACCTGAGCCGCGACGCCGTCGCCCTCGCGCACCAGTCCGAGCAGCATGTGCTCGGTGCCGATGTAGGAGTGGCCCAACTGGAGAGCCTCGCGCAGCGACAACTCCAGGACCTTCTTCGCCCGCGGGGTGAAGGGGGGCGAGCCCGGCGAGGGGTTGGTGTTGGTGCCGATGGCTTCCTCCACCTTCTCGCGTACCACGTCGTAGGTAATGCCCAGAGCGTCGAGAGCCTTCGCCGCCACTCCTTCTCCCTCGCGGATCAGCCCGAGCAGGATGTGCTCAGTGCCAATAAACGCGTGATTAAGGTCACGGGCCTCCTCCTGAGCGAGTACCAGGACTCGTCGGGCACGGTCTGTAAATCGTTCGAACAACTCTCATCCCTTTTCGGCTGACTAATTGCAGTGTACCGGCACCGTGGCCGCGTCCGTCCCCACCCCCCTACACCCCGTCAACGTGCTTCTGGTCACCGCACAGATCGGGCGCTCGCGGCGGCGAGCCCGCCCGCTCCACCACGCCACGGCCGCCTCGCCCGTCGAGAAAGGAGGCCCGCACTCGTTGCCTCTCGGGTCATCCGCATCGCCTTACGAATGACGCCACGTCTCTCGTCACCCCTGCGGTGGGGCGTACCACGCCGCACGGGGCTCGCGGAACGACGGGCCCCTCTCGCTCGCGCCACTCGAGGGCCCGCGGGTACGGGTGACGAGGCCGACGCGAGTCGGCGGGTCATCAGAGCCGGGCCAGGGCAAATCACCGACACCCTCTAAGGTGGGTGCGTGAATCCGCTCGAGTTTCTGCGCCTGCCCACGGTCGAGGCTGACCTGGCCCGCCTCGAGACCCTGCTCGCCGACTCGGTCGTCATCGGCGACTCCTACCTCGACGCGGTAACCACCCACCTCATCTACGCCGGCGGCAAGCGCCTGCGACCGGCACTGGCGATTGCGGCGGCGACGAGTGGAGCGCGGCCCGCCACGACCGATGACCTGATGGGCGGCGTGGCGGTAGAACTCATGCACCTGGCGTCGCTCTACCACGATGACGTCATGGACGAGGCGCTGGTTCGCCGCAACGTGGACAGCGTCAACGCCCGCTACGGCAATCTCGTGGCCATCGTCGCCGGTGACTACCTCATGGCGCGCTCGGCCGGTATCGCCGCGGACCTGGGTGTCGAGTCCGCCCGTCTACTCGCCCACACCCTGGCCTGGCTGACTCGTGGACAGGCCAGCGAGGTGCGTACCGCGTTCTCCGTGACGCGTAGCGAGGACGACTACTACGAAGCCATTGAGGGAAAGACCGCGTCACTGATGGCCTCGAGTTGTCGCATCGGCGCGATAACCGCCCGCCTCGACGACACCCAAACTGAGGCTCTGAGCGAGTTCGGTCGATGCTTCGGTATGGTCTACCAGCTACGCGACGACATCTTGGATGTCGTCGCGGTCGAGAATCAACTGGGCAAGCCCGCGGGCCAAGACCTCGCCGAGGGTATCTACAACCTTCCCACCCTCTTCGCCCTGCGCGATCCGGCCGTCGGCGACGAGTTGCGCGCCCTGCTCGGTCAGATCCTGGGTGACGAGGACCGCGAGCGAGCGCGCAAGCTCGTCGTCTCCACGAACGCGGTCGCCCTCACCGTCAGGGCCGCGCGGCAATTCCTCGATCTAGCGTTCGGGGCCCTCGACGCCGTACCCCAGGCGGGCCTGCGAGAGGGTTTCCGCTCGCTGATCACGTCACTGCTCGACGACCTACCCGCGTCCTAGGCGCGACACCTCCGCGGCGTCACCGGCCCTATCGGTACGCATCTCTTCGCGCAGGGGCTTCAGCGTGGGAAAGGCGATCACTTCGCGAATGTTGGACTCGTCGGCGACGATCATCGCCAGCCGGTCGACCCCCACCCCCAAACCGGCGGTCGGTGGCAGACCCCACTCCAGGGCGGCCAGGTAGTTCTCGTCGACGCTCATCGCCTCGTCGTCGCCGGCGGCACCGAGCGCGGCCTGCTGCTCGAAACGCACACGCTGTTCGTCCGGATCGTTCAACTCGCTGAACCCGTTAGAGAGCTCCCACCCGGCCACGTAGGACTCGAAGCGCTCCGTCAGTTGCGGGTCACCGCGATGGCGCCGGGCCAGGGGAGACACCTCCACGGGATGGTCGGTCACGAAGAGTGGATCCCAGAGCTCGGACTCCGCCGCGCACTCAAACAACTCCGCGAGACACCGCCCCGGCCCCCACGCGGGCGCCACCGCCACGTCGCGCTCACTAAGCAGCGCCGCGAGGCGCTCTCGGGGAGTGTGCACCGAGACCTCCTCCCCTACCGCCTCGCTCGCTAGTTCGGCCATGGGGCGCCGGGGCCACGGCGGCGCCATCGACAATGCCCGACCCTGGTAGGTCAGGTTCGTCGTGCCGAGCACGTCCTGGACCACCCCCGCCACGAGCTCCTCGGTAAAGGCCATCATGTCCTCGTAGTCCCAGTAGGCGCTGTAGAGCTCGAGCGACGTGAACTCCGGGTTATGGCGAGGACTCACCCCCTCGTTGCGAAAGACCCGCCCCAACTCGAAGACGCGCTCGAATCCGCCCACCACGAGACGCTTCAGCCAGAGTTCGGGGGCGATGCGCAAGTAGAACTCGCTGTCGAGCGCGTTATGGTGCGTCACAAAGGGCCGAGCGGCGGCCCCGGTGGCGATGGGGTTCAGCATTGGGGTCTCCACCTCCATGAAACCCCCCGCCCAACACCGCTCGCGCAGCGCGCGCAACAGTGCACTACGCAGCGCTAGGGACGTACGCGAACGTTCATTGGCCCAAAGGTCAACTTCGCGGTGGCGGTAGCGCACGTCGTAATCGGCGATGCCCGCCCACTTGTCCCCGAAGTTGCGCCGGGCTTCGGCCAGGCGAGTCCAGGTCCCGACCTTGACGGACAACTCGCCGCGCCGCGTACGCACCACCTCACCGGTCACGCCGACCCAGTCGCCGAGGTGCAGGTGCGCAAAACCCTCGAAGTCGGTGGTCCCCGCGCTCTGCGCGAACAGCTGCACCTCGCCGGTTGAGTCGCGCATCGTCGCAAAGGCCACCCGACCCTGCGTGCGCAGCAGCATCACCCGACCCGCCACGCTCACGCTCGCCCCCGACTCCTCGCCGGCCACGAGGTGATCGAAAGTCGTGCGAACGTCACGCGCGTAGTTGCCGTGGGCGAAGGAGTAGGGGGTGCTCACAGATCGTCTCCCGAATAGTTGCGTCCATGCACGATACGCAATCCGTGCAGGGTGAGCCACGGCTCCACGTGCTCGACGTGACGCGTGTGCGGCGCGATCAGCCCCGCGAGGCCCCCCGTCGCGATGACCACCGAGGGCCCCATCTCCTCGTGAATGCGCTCGACGACGCCGTCCACCTGCGCGGCGAACCCGTACAGAACGCCCGACTGGATCGACTCGACCGTGGAGCGCCCGACCACCGAGCGAGGACGTACCAGCTCAACCGAGCGCAGCGCCGAGGCGTGCGTGAAGAGAGCCTCGAGAGAAATCGCCACCCCCGGAGCAATGGCGCCCCCCAGATACTCACCACGCTCACTGATGACGTCAAAGGTGGTCGCGGTACCCATGTCCACCACGATCGAGGCACCGGGGTAGAGGTCGTACGCGCCCACCGAATTAGCAATCCGGTCCGCCCCGACCTCACGAGGATTGTCGTAGAGGATGGCCATGCCCGACTTGGTGCCCGGCCCCAACACGGTCACGTCGAGATCGGCGAACCAGCGATGCGCCATTCGCCGCAGCTGGGTCGTCACCGACGGCACCGACGAGGAGATCGCCATCGCGCGCACGGTCGCACGAAGATCGAGACCCTCGAGATCCAACAACTGGGTGAGAACCATGGCGTGCTCGTCGGGAGTGCGGTCGGGCACCGTCGACAGGCGCCAGTGGTAGGCCAGCCCCCGCTCGTCCACCGCCCTCGCGAAACCCATCGCCTCGGGTTGCTCGGGCCTCACCGATCCGAACAACCCAATCACCGTCTCGGTGTTGCCCACGTCGATCGCCAACAGCATCAGGCCTCCCGCGCCACGAGCGTGACCGGCCCGTTGTCGATCAGTCGCACTCCGTCGATTATGGCCGCCACGAGCGCACGACGCTCGCCCGACTCGTCGTCACCCGAGGCGGTGAGACGCACGGGATCGACGACGTCGGCGTAGGCGACCATCACGCCGGCGTCCTCCAGGGTGTCGCGAAGCGTGGCGCGCACCACACTCGCCGACGCCGGAACCTGCGCGACCTGCGCCAAGGCGCGTGACAGGGCGGTGGCGCGCGCACGTCCCGACGGACTCAGGCGACGGTTGCGACTGGACAACGCCACGCCGTCGGACTCGCGAATGGTGGGGCACGCCACCACCGTCGCGGCGAAGCCGAGGTCGCGCACCATAGCGCGCACCACCGCGACCTGCTGGAAATCCTTTTCCCCGAAGTACGCCACACAGGGTCCGGTGATCGTCAGAAGTTTGGCCACGACACTGGCGACGCCATCAAAATGTCCCGGTCGTCCGACGCTCTCGAGGCCGTCCGCCACCCCGCGCACGCTGACCGTGGTCGCGGTAGGGAGAGGGTAGTCCGGCCACATCTCGTCGAGACGCGGTTCGACCAGACAGTCGACACCGTGGCGCCGGGCCATCGCCCGGTCGTCGTCCAGCGTACGCGGGTAAGTCTGCAGATCGGCGTCGTCGCTGAACTGACGAGGATTCACGAAGATCGTCGCCACGACGACGGTACCGTCACGCCGTGCACAGTCAAAAAGCGACGCGTGGCCGTCGTGCAGTGCCCCCATTGTCGGTACCAGACCGACGCGGCCGCCGGCACGACGCACCCTCTCGCAGTAGTCGCGCCACTCCTCGATCGACGTGAGTGACTTCACACCACGGCACGCAGTCGCTGGCGCTCAGCCTCGGTGGCTGCGGCTTTCGCCATCGCCACGTAGGTCTCGCGCTGCGCCTCCGGCATCACCGCCAGATGTCTCTCGATCGTCGTGACGTCCCCGCGCGACGCGGGACCGGTCAACGCCACGGTAGGTCCGAACTCGGCCACGTCGTCCAGGGCCGCGCGCGCGAGCGGGAGAAAGTCCTCCAGCGTCAGCCCGGCCGCCTCGGCCAGGTCGCGCACCTGGGCCATCAGGGCCACCAGATGGTTGGACGCCACCACGGCAGTGGCGTGGTACAGGGCACGCTGGTGCTCGTCCACGGTGAGGATCCGTCCGCCGAGCGACACCACCACATCCGCGGCGAGGGGGTCTCCCGCGACGCAGTAGGTGGCGCCACGCAACCGCGACGCACCCCGCTCGGGGGTCGGTAGCGCCACCAGGGGATGCAGCGACGCCACGCGGGGGTGAGCGGACAACGCGGCCAGCGTTAGCGATCCCGCAACGTGGGCGACGACGCGCGAGTCCGACGGCGCCAGCCTCGCCGCCGTCGCGGCAACCTCGCCGTCGGGCACGCACAACAACACGACGTGCGCGTCGACCAGTGAGAAGGTGTCGTCGTGGTGAACGAGGGTGACCCGGTGCCCGACGCTCACCAACGCCCGCGAAAAAGCGCTGCCCGCGCGTCCGGCGCCGACGATCGTGATGTTCATGAGAGGCTCCGTTCCGGCCCACGAGGGTGCCGTTCGGTACTACTGCAGTGACTCGAGTGTACCCAGCGGCGTGACGCGTCCGACAGCGGCCCGCACCTGCGCGTCACTGACGAGGTCGGGCGCCAACTCGCGCAGGGGCACCAGCACGAACGCCCGCTCCCAGAGCCGAGGATGCGGCACCAGGATCTCCGGGTCGTCGCTCACGAGATCACCGACCAGCAAGACGTCCACGTCAAGCGTGCGCGGTCCCCAGCGCACCTCGCGCGTGCGCCCGCAGGCCCGCTCCGCGGCGCGCGCGCGATCCAGGAGGTCGCGCGGTGACGCCGTCGTCTCCACTTCCATCACCATGTTCCAAAAGTCGTCCTGGGCGACGCCGCCGACCGGCTCGGTCTGGTAGACGAACGACGTACGTGACGGGTCCCCGTCGGCCACGATCGTCACGCCGGTGGCCAGGAACGCTCCGCGCTCGCCTAGGTTCGAGCCGAGCGACAGGAACGCCCGGCGTCTCACGGACGCGATACCCGGCAGCGCACGCCCACGGTGGCCACGTCCTCCTCAATCGGCGGGCGCAACTTGCGCACGGCGACCACGACCGCGTCGAGAGCGGGGTCGAAGTCGAGCAGCGCCGTGCCAACCCGCTGGGCCAGGGTCTCGAGCAGCACGAAGCGTCCCTCGACCGCGACGCTCACGACGAGGGAGGTGGCGTCTGCGTAGTTTGTCGTCGCCGTCAGATCGTCGTCGCGCGCCGCCACGTCAAAAGAGCGCTCGAGGTCGACGTCAAACTCGAGCGGCTGACGCGCGTCGCGCTCGTGCGCCAAGGCGCCGACCACGCACAAGCAGCGCAGCCCGCGAATCTCGATCACGCTCACGACGGCGCCCCGGGAAGATCGAGCAAGACCGTACGTCCCTCGGGACCCACCGAGCGTCGAAACAGGCGCTCCACGAGGGCCAACGACGCCGGCGCGGTCTCCACGCGGCCGGACCACACCAGGTACCCGGCCACGACTCCGAGCAGGCGATCCGACACGTCGTCACCGTGCAGGAGAACGATGGCGTGACGGTCCATGGAGTCTGCCAGGTCGTGGTAACACGACGCGAGTACGTCACGCTGCTGGGGGCCGCCGCGCAACGGGTAGTGACGCACGTCGAGTCCGTGTTCGAGGTAGGCCGGGACGTTCTGCATATCGGGCAGGATCGAGATCACCCGCGTGAAGCCCTGGTGCGCCAACCACAGGAGTTCTTCGTCGCGACGCACGCGACGGTGCACGGTGGTGGAGCCGCCCGGGCGCTCCGACACCGCCAGAATCCCCCGGTAGACCCACGTAAAGCCGCGCGGCTCGATACCCGACGCCCACCGACCCTTCACGAGCCAACCTCGTCGAGTGGCCGCACCAGCAAGTCACGCAGTTGCACCGCCGCGCGCACGTCGTGCACGCGTACCATCGACGCCCCGTTGACCAGAGCCCACGCCGCGGTAGCGAGCGATCCCTCGAAGCGCTGGTCCACGTCGAGGACCTCTGCGCCAAGGCGTGACAGAAAGCGCTTGCGACTGGTGCCGATCAACAAGCCCGCGCCGTACTCGCGAGCCAGTTCGGCCAGCGCCGCGCACTCCTCGAGCAGAGCCAGGTTGTGCGCCACGCTCTTATTGAAACCGATACCGGGGTCTAGCCACAGCGGATGCACCGCCGCGGCGCGAGCTCGTTCGGCGGCCGCGCGCAGGTACGCTCGCACCTCGCCCACGACGTCGTCGTAGACGGGCTCCTCGTCGGGGTCGATGCGCGTACCGCGCCGGTGCATCGCCACGTAGCCCACGCCGAGTTCGCCAGCCAACTCGACCAGCGTGCCCGATACGTCGTTGATCACCGTGGCGCCCGCGGCCACCGCCTCGCGCGCCACGCTCTCCTTCTGGGTGTCGACCGACACCGGCCCACTGCTCGCGAGCTCCTCGATCACCGCGCGCACGCGCGCCACTTCATCCGCCGCGCGCACCGGCGACGCGCCCGGACGAGTGGACTCGCCCCCCACGTCCACCAGGTCGCAACCCATCGCAAAGTACGCCCGACCCCGCGCGACCGCCGCCTCCGTGGTCGTGACTCGCGAATCGGGGAAGAACGAGTCGGGCGTCACGTTGATGACGCCCATCACGCCGGGGCTCAGCGCCACGTCGACCGTCTCTGATGAATGTACTGCAGCGCCTCGGCGCGATAGAGCGGATCATCGCGGAACACACCGCGCACGGCCGAGGTCACGGTGGTGGTGCCCTCCTTCTTCACGCCACGCATCGACATGCAAAAGTGCTCGGCTTCGAGCACCACGATCGTGCCCTTCGGGTGCAACTCACGCTCCATGGCCTCGACGATCTCCGTCGTCATGCGCTCCTGGACCTGAAGTCGTCGAGCGTAACCCTCCACGAGCCGCGCCATCTTCGACAGCCCGGTCACGCGACCCTGCGGACCGGGCAGATAGGCCACGTGGGCCACGCCGGTGAAGGGCACCAGGTGATGCTCACACAGCGTGGTGAAGGGGATGTCGCGCACCATCACCATCTCGTCGTGATCGGACTCGAAGGTGACGCGCAAGTGCGCCCCGGGGTCCGTCTCGAGTCCCTCAAAGAGTTCGACGTACATCTCCGCCACCCGACGAGGCGTGTCCACGAGCCCCTCGCGCGTCGGATCCTCCCCGATGGCGTCGAGCAACTCACGCACCAGTGCTTGTACCCGCTCTCGGTCGACCACCTACGCCTCCCCGACGAAGGTATAGATGGCGTCGAGGTTGCGGTAGCGCTCGTTGACGTCCAGGCCGTAGCCCACGACGAAATCCGACGGGATCGTGAACCCGACGTACCGGAGGTCCTGCTCCACGCGCTGTTCCCCGGCCTTGAGCAGCAGCGCGCAGACTTCGAGACTGCGCGGATTGCGTGCGCCTAAGTACTGGCGCAGGTAGTGCAAGGTAAGCCCCGAGTCGACGACGTCCTCGACTATCAGGACGTCGCGGTCCACCAGGTCGACGTCGAGGTCCTTGACGATGCGCACGACGCCACTCGTCTTGGTCGCCGCACCGTACGAGGACACCGCCATAAAGTCCACTTCGACCGGCAGCGCGATGGCGCGCATCAGGTCCGATACGAAATTGACGGCTCCCTTCAGCACGCAGACGAGAAGGGGTGGGTGGGTGGCGTAGTCCTGGGTGATTCGTGCACCGAGTTCGCGCACCTTCTCGCGCACGTCCTGCGCGGAGACCACCAACTCCCCCAGATCGTGGGCTGCCCAATGGCGCGCCACGTCGGTGCTCGTCGCGTCGGGCCGCGTCGGGCCGGGAGAATGATCACTGTCCATGTCTGGTCAGCGTAGTAGCGCTACTGCACCCGCAGTCGCTGTGCACGCCGAGAGACGCGTCGGCCCCCGGCGAGTTCGGTGGCGACGCGCTCGCCACGCACGACCTCGATGACCCGCTCCACCTCGTCAAAGGACGGAGGGTGGACTCCGTCGCCCCGATCGGGTGACGCCAAACGCGCGCGCAGCCACCGCCGCAGACGCGCCAAGGGCCACTCGCGTAGCTCGCGACAGTCGACCTCGTCCACGGGTCGTTCGTCACCCCCGACCAGTTCGTCGAGCCAGCGCCGTTCGTCGCGCACCACACCGGCCTGACGCGCGAGGACCGGCACCACGTCACGACCGCTGATCTCATCCAACAGCGGGAGCACCTCGTGACGCACGCGGTTGCGCAGGTAGCGCGCACTGTCGTTCGTCTCGTCGTGGCGCGCCCGCAACCCCGACGCCTCGACGTACGCGTGCAGGTCTCGGCGACGAAGATCCACCAACGGCTTGGTCGGGTCGCCGATCATCGGAGAAAGACCGTCCACACCAGCCCCGCGCAGAAGATTAAGCACTATCGTCTCGGCCACGTCATCCATCGTGTGACCGGTCAACGCCGACCCTGGCAGCACCGCGCGACGCGCCGCCCGAGCCCGCGCCTCAAAGTTGGGACCGGGCGCGACGTGCACGTCGTGCACGTCGCAGGACACCGCGAGCGACGCACACACCTCACCCACGAAATGCGCGTCGTCGCTGCTCGTCGGTCGAGCGTGGTGATCGACGTGATGAACGCGAACCTCGAGCCCCGCCTCACGGGCCAGCAACAGCAACCCGAGGGAGTCCGGACCACCCGACACCGCGAGGTCGACCGGGCCCGCCGCGGGAAAGTGACAGGAGTCGACGAGGCGCAGCGGGTTCACGCCCTGTAGGTTACGTAGCCGAGCGGACGACCCGGCGTCGCGCGACGACGCGCGCGCCCAGGTACAGCGTCGCCCCCAGGGCTCCCACGAAGAACCCGATCGGCAGGTTGAAGGCGTACGACGCGCCGATCGACACCCAGACGGTCACCAACGAGAGTCCCACCGAGCCGGCCACCGCCCAGCCCGGGCGCGCCACCAGGATCCTGGCGGCGGCCGGTGGGCCGATCATGAGCGAAAAGGTAAGCAGCGCCCCCACGACGGGCACCGTCAGCGCCGTGGCGAGCGCCACCACCACCAGGAACGCCACGTCAACCAGCGTGGCGTTGACGCCACGCGCCC
This sequence comes from Actinomycetes bacterium, assembly GCA_021793395.1. Lineage (GTDB taxonomy): Bacteria > Actinomycetota > Acidimicrobiia > Acidimicrobiales > RAAP-2 > RAAP-2. Next base: position 29,234 of record JAJYSU010000007.1, on the reverse strand, counting down.
GAGCCAACTCGGGGGCCACCGACGTGAACATCAGGGGACGATAGAACCACGCCAGTACGCCGACGCTCACCACCCCGAGGATCAGTACCGGAGCCAGTTGGCTGCTCGACACGCCGAGGATCTCGCCGAAGAGCAGCGCGTTGATTGTCGGCTCGTAGATCAGGCTCACCGACAGAAACGCGGCGCCCAGGGCCAGCATCGCGACCAGCGACAGGGCCGTCGCGACGTCGTTACGCGTCCGCCGGCTGGTCATCCCGATTCCGAGGGCCGAGAGCAGGGCGAACGAGACCAGTCCCAGTAACGGGCTGACACCGATCAGGTACGCCCCCGCGGCACCGGCGAAAGCGCCGTTAGGTATGGCGTGCGCCGCGAACGACGCACCGCGCAGCACCACGAAGAACCCGACGACTCCGGCCAACAGCGCCACGATCGTGCCGCTAAGCCAGGCATTGGTCATGAAACTCGAGAACACTAGGTCCACCCCTCCGGCTCGACGACCGCGGTCGGCACGCGTCGGGTGCGCCGTCGCAGCACACTGGCCAGGGCGTACTCCGCGACGATCACGACGACCACGAAGAAGCTGACGGGAAGACTGCGGTGCGACGCGGACCAGTAGTAACTGTCGTAGGCCAGCAGCACGCCGACCCAGGTCGCGAGCACGCCCAGCCCCGCCGCCAGAGCCACCGCGCTACCCACGCGCCGCGCCACGCGCAGGGCGCTCGCGGGCGGTCCGATCAGCAGTGCGGTGGACAAGATCGCGCCGATCACGATCGCCGACATGCCCACCGCGACCGCTAACGCCACCATGAAGATGAGACCCACCGCCCGCAGACGTATGCCCCGGGCGGCCGCCAGTTCGACGCTCAGCGAGCTGAGCAGCAGTGGGCGCGCCACGAGCGCCATCGTCACGAGCACGGCGCCGCTCAGCCACGAGACTTCCGGCAGGGTGGACGGGCTCACCGTAAAGATGGAGCCAAAGAGGACTAGTTGCGTCGCTCCGGTCGCCGAACTGGTACGCGCGGACAGGAAGAGGAAGAGCGCCGCGAGACCCATCGCGGCGCCGAGGACGACGCCGGTCGCGATGTCGCGGCCCTTGACGCGCTGCACCCCGATGGCGTCCATGGCACCCGCGCCCAGAACCCCGCCACCCACGAAACCCAGGAGGGGCCCCACGCCGGCCAGAAACGCCCCCGCCCCGCCGGCGGTCGCCACGTCGGTGAGCGCGTGTCCGGCGAAGGACTGACCTCGCATCACCGTGAAGATCCCGACCACCGCCGAGGTGACGGCGACGATGCCGCCCACCACCAACGCCGTACGCACGGTGCCGTTAGCCCACCATCCGGGTTCGAAGAGCCAGGTCATCAGGGCTACTCGACCACGAATTCGGGGTGCTGATCGTTGGGGGCCGGTCCCACCGGTAGGGCCGTCGCCACCACCAGCACGCGACCGTGCACGCGCAGCACGTCAACGTGGTGCCCGTAGAGCTCGCTGAGCACGCTGGGGCGCACGACCTCGTCCGTCGTCCCGCTCGCGACGTGACCGTTGGCCACGTACACGATGCGGTCCATCACCGGTAGCAGGGGGTTCATCTCGTGCGCGGAGAGCAGGATGGCGACCCGCTGGCGCTGCGAGACACGGTGCAGCAGCGCGATGATCTCCTGAACACTGCCGGGGTCCAGGTTGGCGAGCGGCTCGTCGAGCAGCAGCAACTCCGGCCGACTGATGAGCGAGTGGGCGATCAGGACACGCTGTTGCTCCCCGCCCGACAGTCCGCCCACTCGACGGTCCGCGAACGCCCCGGCGTCCACCGCGTCGAGCATCTCGTCGACCGCCTCGTGCAGGGCTCGCGGACGACGCCGCAGACCGTAGCGGTGCCCGTCGGAGCCGAGCGCGACCAGGTCGCGAGCCCGAATCGGCAGGTCGGGGTCAAAGAGGACCTTCTGGGGCACGTAGCCGATCGAGCGATTCGCCCGAGTCAGGGGCTCGCCGTGTAGGAGGACCTCGCCCGACGCGTGCTCCTGGATCCCGAGAATGACCCGAAAGAGTGTTGTCTTACCCGCGCCGTTCGAACCGATCAACCCCGTGAACTCCCCGTGCTTGATCGAGAAGTTCACGTCACGCAGGATGTCGCGTCCCTCCACACTGACGTTGACGTGGCGAACCTCGAGCAGCCCCTGAGAAGAGTCGTGGGAGAGGTCGCGGGCGCTCATCGCAGCACCGTCGTCGAGACGTGCTCGCTGAGGGCCCGCGTCAGCGCGCGGATCTCGGCGATCATCCAACTCTGATAGTTGTAGCCCGGTTCGGGCATGGTCTCGTAGACCGCCACGATCGGCACGTGAGAGGTTTGAGCCTGCGAGCGCACTGCCTGGGTCACCGAACTCGTGACCTGCGCGTTGTAGCACAGCGCCGCCACGTGGTGGTCACTGATCATCGTCTGCAGTGTGGCGACGTCCTCGGGCGACGGATCGATCCCGTTCATGACGTCCGCCTGAAAGCGCCACGGGGTCGCGTCCACGAGGCCGAGCGCCGAGAGCAGGTAGTCGGCCACGGGTTCGGTGGTCGCCACCACCCGGCCGGCGAAGCGCGCGCGGAAGGCGTGAATGGCGGCGGTCTCGGGCGCCAGGGACGAGCGGAAACTCGCCAGGCGTCCGGCGAAGTAGCTCGCGTGCGACGGCTCCATTGTCGCCAGGTCGCGCTCGACCGCCGCGGCCACGGTCGGCATGGTCGACGGCTTGTACCACAGGTGCGGATTGGCCGTGGTGTCGCTCAGTCCCAGGAGGTGCTGGACGTCGATCACGCGGCGTGAGGAAGAGGGCGACGCCGACTCCAACTGCGTCATGAACTGGTCGTAGCCCAGTCCGTTCTGCACCACGAGACGCGCCTGGGACACGGCCTGGGCGACCGAAGTGGACACTTCGAAAGTGTGCGGATCCACGCTCGGGTTACTCATGATGGCCGTGACGTGCACGTAGCGCCCGCCGATCTGAGCGACGACGTTGGCGTACTGGTTCTCCGCCCCCACGGCCTGGATCACCCCGGCCGCGCCGGTCGTTCCCGAGTTGCACCCGCTGAGTCCCACGGCCACCACCGCCATCGTCACAGCAACCGCGACGCGATGCCACCGTCGAGTTCGCTGAGTTGTCACTCTCACTACCGTCCCCTTGCCTAGAACCGTTCCACGTAGTATACTCGGAATCATTCTAGATAACAAATCCTCCCTCCGCCGATGACCACGAACTCACGCAACACCTCACAGCGGCGCACGATCGTATCCGCACTCGATGACGCCGCGGGATTCATCAGCGCGCAGGATCTCTACGGACACATCCGCGCTCGCGGCGATCAGGTGGCCCTGGCGACGGTGTACGCCCAATTGAAGAAGTTGGTGGCCAGCGGCGACGTCGACGCGGTGATGAACGAGCGCGGCGAAAGCCTCTACCGGCGCTGCGCCGCCGCGTCCCACCACCACCATCTGGCCTGCCGGGTGTGCGGCGCCACGCTCGAGATCGAGATACCACCCCTCGAAGGGTGGGCGCGCGCGATCGCCGCCGAGCACCACTTCTACGACGTGCACCACGTCCTCGAACTGACGGGAGTGTGCGCGACGTGCCACGACGCGGCGCACTGAGCCGGTCGCGACGCGGGCCGTTAGAGGTGCTCGTGATCGACAGCGCTCGGGCCCTCGGCGTGGACGCTTTCGTGACGACACGCTCGGGCGGCGTGAGCGACGCGCCCTACGACTCGCTCAATCTGGGAGATCACGTGGGTGACGACCCCGCTCGGGTGCGCGAGAACCGCCGACGCGTCGCCGACGCGGCCGGTGTCGGCGAGCACGATCTCATCATCGTCCCTCAGGTCCACGGTCGCGAGGTCGTCGAGCTCACGGGACCCGGCGACGGTGCGATCGCGCCCGCCGATGCCCTGGTCACGTCCTCGCGCCACCTCGCCCTCGCGATCCTGGTCGCCGACTGTGTCCCCGTACTGCTGATGGACCCGCTCCGCGAGCGCATCGCCGTCGTCCACGCGGGCTGGCGCGGACTCGTGGCCGGCGTGCTCGAGGCCGCCCTCGCCCGCTTCGAGCGCGTCGAGGACGTGCACGTCGTCGTCGGACCCGCCATATCGGGTGATCGCTACCAAGTCGGCCCCGACGTTGCCACCCACTTCCGCGACGTTCCCGGGGCTCTGCGAGCCGACCACGGTGATCGCTCACTGCTCGACCTGACGCGCGTCGTCGAGTGGCGCGTGCGCGGCGCCGGCGTGGCCGACGAACGACTCACCACCAGCGACGAGCGAACCGATGACCGCGCCACTTTCTTCAGTGACCGCGCCGCCCGGCCCTGCGGCCGCTTCGCGCTCGTCGCCCGCCTCCACCCCAGCACGTAACATAAGTGCCGATGGGAACGATGACCCGGCGCGCCCGTCGCTTCTCCTACGTCGGGCTCGACGTCACCGACGATACCCTTACCGGTCACTACGACCTCGACGGGCGATCATTCCGTGAGACCGTCGTGTTCGAGGGCACGGGATCGCTACGCGAAGCGTCCGCACTGGCCGTGGCCGAATTGTGGTACCTGCTCGCCGGGCTCTCGTACTACAAAGTCGGCGCTCCCCCGTTGATCGATCTCGGCGAGACTCCGGTAGGGCCTCACGGCGTCGCTCTCGTGCGCGCGGCGATCGTTGACGGTCTCGGCGAGTTCGCCTACCGCAACGCGCTCACGCTCGACGACGTCGTCATCGTGGGCGGACGCCCGAGCACTCCCGCGGTCGCCAAACTGGACCCCACGCGCGTTCTGGTCCCCTTCGGCGGCGGCATCGACTCCGTGGTGAGTGTCGAGACGTTGCCCGCACAGCTGAACCAGGCCCTCTTCATCGTCAGCCCGGCGAGTGGACGCTTCCGCGTGCTCGACGAGACCGCGGCGGTCACCGGACGCCCGGTAGTTCGTGCCACCCGCGCGATCGACCCACAGGTTCTGCGCGGTGACGACGCGCAGCTGCGCGGCCACGTTCCGGTCACGGCAATGATCACTCTGCTGGCCGCCCTGGCCGCAGTGTCCACCGGCCGCGGCGGGGTCGTGATGAGTAACGAGTATTCCGCGTCGATACCCAATCTGCGCGTCGGCACGCGCGAGATCAACCACCAGTGGAGCAAGTCGCTCGCGGCCGAGGAGTTGATCGGCGCCGCGCTCGACGAGGCCGTCGGGGCGTCGCTGAGCGTCGCCAGCCTGCTGCGGCACCGCAGTGAGCTCTGGGTCGCCGACGTCTTCAGCCGCCTCGTCGCGTACCACCACGTCTTTCGTAGTTGCAACCGAGCGTTCACCCAGGACCCCACCACGCGAGCCGCCTCGTGGTGCGGCGAGTGCGACAAGTGCCTCTTCATCGACCTGGTGCTGGCCCCCTTCGTCGAGCGCGCGGCCCTGCACGACATGCTCGGCGTCGAACCCCTCAGCAATCCCGACCGTCTCTCGTCGCTCACCGACCTCGTCGGACTGGGCGAACACCACAAGCCCTTCGAGTGCGTCGGTGATCCCGACGAAAGTGCGACGGCGCTCGCGGCCGTCGTGCGCCTCGACGCGTGGCGCGACGTCCCGGCCCTGTCGGCACTGGCGGTCCGGGCGCCGTCGCCGCCCCTCGACGATCTCCTACAACCCCGAGGACCCACGCGTGCTCCGGCCCACTGGCTTCGCTGACCTCGCGGGGCGGCGCATCGGGATCTTCGGCTACGGCATTGAAGGTCGTGCCGCCCACCGGCGTCTGCTCGGTCTTGCGGGATCCCTCGTCCTAGTGGACGACGCTCCGGGGCGAGGTGACGACGTGCTGGTGACCACCGACGGCGGCCACGAGGCACTGCTCACGTGCGACGCGGTGCTGAAGAGCCCCGGCATCCCCCGGCGCCGCCCCGACGTGCTCGACCTGGAGGACCACGGCGTCGTGGTCTCCTCGGCGCTCAACCTGTGGCTCCACGCCGTCGATCGGGCACGCGTCATCGCCGTGACGGGGACCAAAGGCAAGTCCACGACGACCGCGCTCGTCGCCTTCTTTCTCCAGTGCGTGGGCGAGCAGGCCCAGCGCGTGGGCAACAGTGGCCTCCCGCCCTACGACCCCCAGGTTGACGTCGCCCACGGCTGGCTCGTCGTCGAGGTCTCGAGCTACCAGTGCGTCGACATTGACGTCGCCCCGTCCCTGGTGGTCGTGACCTCGCTCGGCGCCGATCACCTCAACTGGCACGGTTCGCTCGAGCAGTACCACGACGACAAGTTGTCGCTCACGCGGGCCGAGGGGTGGCACCGGACTCTCGTGGCCGATCAGCCCGTGTTGCGTGACGCGGCCGATCAGCTCGGAGGTGACGTCACCTACGTCGCCCCCGACGACGGGGGCCTCGTCGGGGCCCTCAGCCTGCTAGGTGCCCACAACGAGAGCAACGTGGCGCTCGCTCTTGCCTGCGTCACGGCCCTCACCGAACGACCACGCGCCGACGTGATCGCGGCCGTGTCGCGCCGAGCGGCCTCGTTCACTCCCCTTCCCGGACGGCTCACCCTGATCGCCACACACTCGCGCCACGGGCGGACGGTGCGCTTCGTCGACGACGGGCTCGCCACCGCGCCGCTGCCGACCCTGGCCGCACTCGCGGTCTTCGCCGACGAGCCCGTCGCGCTGATCGCCGGGGGTTTCGACCGCGGTGTGGACTACGCGGCGCTGAGTGACGCCCTCGCGGCGCGACGCCCCGCGACGGTTCTCGTCACGATGGGCGAAGCCGGACGTCGACTGGCCGAGGTGACTCGCGAGCGAGCGCCGAGCGTCAGCCAGTACGACGTGACCACGATGGGTGAGGCCGTCGAGCACGCGCTCAACGCGCTGAATGACGGCGGCGTCGTGCTGCTCTCACCCGCCGCGCCCAGCTTCGATCGGTATCACGACTGGGAGGAACGCTCGCGGGACTTCGCCCGTGAGGTACACCGGAGCCTGGGAAGGGATTCGAACCCTTGACCTGCGCATTACGAATGCGCTGCTCTACCGACTGAGCTACCCAGGCGCAAGCAGCAAGATTACCCGACTGCACGAGGGCCGCCGCTACACGTCGACCAAGGAGAGCAGAAGGTCATGAACGAGCAGCGTTTCGTCAAGATTGGCCTCAAGACGTCGGCCCGCCTCCGCCACGACGTCCAGGGCCCCCAGGGCCGCCCGCGCGCGACGCCGATCGCGAGCATCGACGTCAACCCCCGACAGTGCCTCGGTCAGACGGTCTCGGTAGACCCGCGACAGCGTCGCGCACCCGAGGCGCAACTCGTCAACCCGAAAACGGCGCAGTTCACGTCGTACGCGCGCGTCGAGCTCCTTGCGCGACGTGGCGCGCGAACCCGTCTCGGACGCTTCGCGAGCCATCTCGTAGCGTTGGTGGGCCACCAGCGGCTCGCTCGCCGCGTCCAGCGCGCGCAGGAGTTCGTCGGCCAGGGCCGACGCCGACGCCGACGTTCCTCCGAGACGATCGGGCACGGTACGCCAGCGATCCAGGCGTGCCGCAAGGCCCGCGTCGTGGACCAGGAGGCGAGCCCGGCGTAAGTCCCCGTGGGCCGCGCCCACCGCGAGTGTCGCGGCCTGCAACGTGGCTCCCTCGCCGACGAGCGCCGTGATGAGTTCCGCGTCGGACGGAGCGCGAAGCGCCACGCGTACGCAGCGCGACGCCACGGTGTCCAGCGCGGGCGCCATCTCGTGCGCACTGAGCAGGAACACGGTAAGCGGCGGAGGCTCCTCTAGCGACTTGAGGAGCGCGGCCGCGGCCGGTGACGCGCCGCTCACCGCCGTGTCAACGTCCTCCACGATCACTATCTGGTACCCCTTCGACAGCGGGCGACGCCGACTCACCCGACCCGCCTCTCGCAACTCGTCCACGCGCCACGCCAACCCGGCGCGCGACGCCAGGTAGACGTCGGGATCATGCCCCGACACGACCGCGCGACAGCGTTCGCACGTCGCGCACCCGTGCTCGGTGCACTGCAGAGCGGCGGCGAAGGCCACGAGAACCCCGTGAAGGTCCGCCCCCGACGGGCCCGTGATCAGATACGCGTGGACGGGATCACGCGCGTAGTGTCGCAACGCCGCCGCCGCTCGCTCCTGACCTACCAGCTCCGAGAAGACGTCAGCCATCACTCCCCCACCACAGCGAGTCGAGATGACGAGCGACGATCGCGGCCACGTCGTCCTCAGTGCCCGACGCGTCGATCACGGCCCAGTGATCGGGGTCACGGGCGGCGAGCGTCGCGTACCCCGCGCGCACACGCTCGTGAAACTCGACGTCGGCCGACTCGAAGCGATCGCGCGCGTCGCGCGCGCGGCGGTCCTGCGCGACGTCCAGCGACACGTCGAGCCACACCGTGAGATCCGGCCGGCACGCGCCGACGGCGAGGTCCGTGGCGGCCCGCAGGTCGTCCAGGTCGACGCCGCGCCCGTAGCCCTGGTACGCGAGAGTCGAGTCCGCGAACCGGTCACTCACTACCGCGACGCCCCGCGTCAGCGCGGGCTCGATCACCGTGTGGACGTGGTGAGAGCGGTCAGCCAGCATCAGCAGTGCCTCGGTGGTCGGCGCCATCGGGGGTCCGGCGTCCAGCAGCCAGCGGCGCAGATCCGCCCCCAGCGCGGTATCGCCCGGTTCGAAGGTGAAGAGAGCGCCACGCTCACGGGCGGCTCGGCGCGCCTGCGTCGACTTGCCACAGGCATCGATCCCCTCGAAAACGACGAAGGAACCTCGGCGCACGATCACCCGTCCGCGTCAACCCGCGAGACCAGCGCGGCGTTGTCGCGCGAGCCGCGCGCGCGAGCCGCGCGCGCCACCGCCGGCGCCGCCTTGGTCGCGGCGGTCTTCTTCGCGGCGGTCTTCTTCGCGGGAGCCTTCCTCGCGGCGGTCTTCTTCGCGGGGGCCTTCTTCGCGGCAGTGCGACGAGGACGCGACGACGGCTCGGCGTCGCGGCGCTCGGCGAGCAGCTCGCTCGCTCGATCCAGGGTCACCATCTCGGGCGTATCACCGATGCGAAGCGTGGCGTTCGTCTCACCGTCGGTCACGTAGGGTCCGAAGCGACCGGACTTGACCACCACGGGTCGCCCGGTGACCGCGTCATTACCTAACTCGCGCAGCGGGCCCGCCGCTCGACGCCCGCGGGCCTTGGGCTGCGCGAACAGCGCGACCGCGTCGTCGAGGGTGACCGTGAAGATCGTCTCCTCGCTCTCGAGTGATCGGGTCTCCTTGCCCCAGGTGAGGTAGGGGCCGAAGCGGCCGTTGTGCGCCTGAATCATGACGCCGTCGTCAGGGTGAGTTCCTACGTCGCGTGGCAGCGACAGGAGGCGCCGGGCGTCGTCCAGGGTAACCGTGTCGGGGGACATCGTCGAAAACAGTGACGCGGTCTTGGGCTTGTCCTTAGGATCGGTCATCTCGCCCACCTGCACGTAGGGCCCGTAGCGACCAGCCTTGAGCAGGATCGGCTGACCGGACGCCTCGTCCACCCCCAACTCGCGGTCGCCACTCGGGGCGGCGAGCAGGGTCAGAGCGCGCTCGACGGTGAGCGAATCCGGCTCGGTCGCTTCGGGGATCGAGACCCGATCCTCTCCGTGAACGAGGTAGGGACCGTAGCGGCCCGAGCGAACGCTCACCGGCTCGCCATCGGGCGCGACGCCCAGGACCAGCGAGTTGATCGCGGCGAAGTCGAAGTCGTAGGTCTCGTGGGCGAGGTGCGCGAGCCCGAGGCGAGCGAACTCGGTCTCACCCTCGGGATCGCCGAAGTAGAACTTGCGCAGCCACGGCTCGAGTTCCTGACGACCGCGCGCGATCTCGTCGAGCTGCTCTTCCATGTCGGCGGTGAACTCGTAGTCCACCAGGTCGGCGAAGTAGCGCTGCAGCAGATTCACCACCGCGAACGCGCGAAATGCCGGGACCAGTGACTTGCCCTTCTTCCAGACGTAACCGCGCCGATCGATCGTCTTCATCACCGAGGCGTAGGTCGAGGGACGGCCGATACCCAAGTCCTCCAACTTCTTGATGAGCGCCGCCTCGGAGTAGCGGTCGGGGGGCTGGGTCTCGTGACCCTTCGCCTCGGTCGCGCGCACGGTCACGACCTGTCCGCGAACCAGGGCGGGCAGGATCCGCTCCTGATCGGCGAGTTCCGCTTCCGGGTCGTCGGTTCCCTCCACGTACGCCCGACGAAATCCTGGAAACTCGATGCGCAACCCCGTCGCGACCAAGCCCACCGCCACGTCGCCCGCGTACCCCTCGACCCCTCGCACCGCGGCGTCGAGGTGTACGCGATCCTGGGTCAGGCGCGCGTCGACCATCTGCGAGGCGATCGTGCGCTTCCAGATAAGGTCGTAGACGGCGAGCTCGTCACCGCGCAGGTTGGACTGCGCGTCGTCGAGCGTGCGAAAAGACTCTCCGGCCGGGCGGATCGCCTCGTGGGCCTCCTGCGCGTTCTTCACTTTGCGGTCGTAGCGGCGCGGTGTCGCGCTCACGTAGTCGTCGCCAAACATGGCCGCGGCCATCGAGCGCGCGGCCCGTAATGCTTCGTCGGAGAGGGTGGTCGAGTCGGTCCGCATGTAGGTGATCCACCCCTGCTCGTAGAGGCGCTGCGCGGCGCGCATGGTGCGCTCCGGGTCGAAACGCAGCTTGCGACTCGCCTCGATCTGCAACGACGACGTCATAAACGGGGCCTGGGGACGTTGGGTACGCGGCGTCGAGGTCACCGTGGCCACGCTCACTGGTGCCGTCGCGAGGGCGTCGGCCAGACCGCGGGCCACCGACTCGCTCAGCACCCGGACCGTCAGCGACGGATCGAGTTCACCCGCGGCGTCAAAATGGCGACCGCTCGCCAACGGCGCACCGTCCAGGGTGTCGACCGTCGCCTCGAAATCGCTGGCGGCACCGAGGGTCGCGGTCACGTCGAACCACGTGGCCGAACGAAACGCCATCCGCTCGCGCTCGCGCTCGCACACGAGACGAATGGCTACCGACTGCACACGACCCGCCGAACGCGCCTTATCCACGGCGCGCCACAGCACCGGCGACACCTCGTAGCCCACGAGGCGATCGAGGAAGCGACGACCCTCCTGGGCGTCGACGAGGCGGGTATCGAGGTCGCGAGTCTCGTGCACCGCGCGCTCGATGGCCGCCGGGGTGATCTCGTGGAAGACCATCCGCTTGACAGGGATCCGGGGGTTCAACAGCTCCTCGAGGTGCCAGGCGATGGCCTCTCCCTCGCGGTCCTCGTCCGTCGCGAGGTAGAGCTCGTCCACCTGCTTGAGCGCCGCCTTCAGCTCGCTCACCACCTTTCGGCGATCACTCGACACGACGTAGACCGGCTTGAAGTGATCGTCGACGTTGATCCCCAATCGCGCCCACTTCTCGCCCTTGACCGCGGCGGGGATCTCCGCCGCACTCTGGGGAAGATCACGCACATGGCCGACCGAGGCCCGCACGATGTAGTCGGGTCCCAACATGGACTGGATACGGGTGGCCTTCGCCACCGACTCCACGATTACTAGGGCTCGGGCCATGCTCACCGCCTCTCAACGCGTTCTGAAGTGGCGCCGTGCGGCCACGAAACTACCGCCCTACAAGATAGACAGACTCGCCCGGCCCGCGTGCGCGGTCGGACCTCGACGAGCTCCGGGTGGGCGAAAACCCGTACACGGCCCGTCAAAAATCACCCGTCACCCTGGGGGGCGGCGACGATTTCGTACTGGGGGTTGAGGATCACGGCCTCGCGACGCAGCGAAGTCACGGTTCCTCGCACCAGCAGGCGAGTTCCCCGCTCGATGCCCGGCACGACCGAGCGCCCCTGGAACACGAGAGTGACCGACCCCGTATTGTCGGCGATCACGCACCGTAGCTCGCGCGATCCGGACTCGTTACTGACGGCCATCGCGCGGACCCGACCCGCGATCTCCGCGACGTCGCGCGGGAGCAGCCCACCAATCGGCACGGCACCCGCCGAGCGCTCCGCAAGTTTGACGTCGGCCTCGAGGTGGGCGTCCTCGCGCACACCGCCGCGTACCACCTCGTCGCTCATGGGCTCCTCGACGTGCTCCCCCTCAATCAGGCGACTCTGGCCCATCCGGTACGGGATGATGGTCGCCGCCGTGCGCGGCACGTGCATCACGGCTCCGGCGATGAGGTCGGCCGTTCGGTCGTGCAGCAGACGCTGCAGGCGCGAGGAGAAGCCGCGGCGCGGCAGGATCACCATGCAGAAGACGTCGGGGTCGCGCACGATGTCAGCCACGAGTTCGAGTGCGGCGCGGTCGACCCGGCGGTCCTCACAGTCCACCATCTCGAGGCTGATACCGGCCGAGGCGGTGTTGGGCGCCCCCCACGCCTCCTCCAAGCGTCGGGTGACGAGAGGGTCGATGTCGAAGTGCACCGCGCGGATCGAGTAGGCGTTGAGGGTCATGCAGTAGCGCAGCGAGCGCTCGGTGACGACGTCGTAGTTGTCGACGAACACGACCACCCGGTTCATGCGTAGGGTGGGCAGAGCCCTCGCGCTGACCGCGGCGAACGCCTTCTCCTCGCGCTCGTACTGACGGTTGAATCGCAGGAGCCCCGCGTACATAATCGGTCCGACCACGACGATGATCCAGGCCCCCTCGGTGAACTTGGCCAGCACGAAGATCAACACGACGACCGCCGTGACCGTGGCCGACAAGACGTTCACGACGACGCCGACGCGCCAGCGACCCACGCGCTCGCGAAGGTGACGAGCCACCATTCCCGCACCGGCCAAGGTGAAACCGGTGAAGACCCCGATGGCGTAGAGCGCCACCAGCGCGTCCACCTTCGCTCGAAAGACAATGATCAGGGTCAGTGACACCACGCCGAGGACGATGATCCCGTTGGAGAACGCCAGCCGGTGGCCGCGCTTGGTGAGTTGGCGCGGCAGGTAGTTGTCCGTCGCCACGTAGTTCGCCAGGAAGGGGAATCCGTTGAAAGAGGTGTTGCCGCCGGTGTAGAGGATGAGCAAGGTCGCCAGTTGCACGAGGTAGAAGATGACCTCGCCCGCGCCGCGGGATCCAAAGACCGCGTGCACCTCTTGGCTGACCACCGTCGGTGTCCCGGCCGCGTAGGGCAGCGCGTGCGTCCACGCGGCCAACAGCGTGACGCCGAGGAGCAAAAAGGCGAGCACGCTCGACATCGTGATCAGGGTGGCCCGGGCGTTGGTGGACTCGGGGCGGCGAAAGCTCGCCACGCCGTTGGAGATGGCCTCCAGGCCCGTCAGCGACGACCCCCCGTTGGCGTAGGCGCGCAGTAGGGTCAAAAAGGCCAGCCCCATCAGCAGGCCCGATCCACGCTGGCCCAGTCTTCCGTCCACGAGGAGGTGCACGGGAGGCTGGGGGATGTAGTGCAGCGATCCGGCAATCTTCTTCGCGAAGCCGACGATGATCGTGATCCCCATCATCACAATGAAGAAGTAGGTCGGCAGCGCGAAGTAACTACCCGCCTCGCGTAGTCCACGTAGATTCCCGAAGATCAGGATCAGTACCACGCCCACGGTGATCGGCACGGTGTAGGGCGTCAGTAACGGAATGGCACTGGTCAGCGCCGCGGTCCCGGCGGAGCACTGAACCGCGACGGTCACCGTGTAGTCGATCAGTAGTGCCACCGCCGCGATTTGCGCGACCCGGGGTCCGAAGTTGTCGCGCGCCACCACGTACGAGCCACCGGCCGAGGTGTAGTACTTGATCACGTCCATGTAGGAGGTCGTGACAAAGAAGAGGACGCCGAGGATGACGAACATGATCGGCACGACCAGAGCGAACGCCGCCAAGCCGATGAAGGGGGTCAACTGGGTGAGGATCTCCTCGGTGCCGTACGCCGACGAGGAAATACAGTCGGGCGAGAGCACACCCAACGCCACCACTCGATTCAGTCGCTCCCCGCTCAACTGCTCGGTCACGTAGGGGCGTCCGAGGATCAGTCGCTTGAGGCGGTACCCCAGCCGCTCGGGGTAGACGGTCGACACGTTCGCGTGCGACGTCAGCACGCGCGTGCTGTCGACGATCTGCTTGTCGGCCTCGGACACCCCGTTCACACTAAGTCATCTCCTGGGCGTCGTCGTGATGCTCGCCTAGTTGCGTCGCCACGGCGTCGTGTGCTCAGATACCCGAGTGCACATCATCGTCATCGGTTGCGGCCGGGTAGGCTCGGAGTTGGCGATGCAACTATCCGAAGAAGGTCACTCGGTGGTCGTGGTCGACAAGAATCGCGACGCCTTCCGACGGCTCACCCGCTACCACGGCTCGACCCTCCTGGGCTCGGGGTTCGACCGGGATATCCTGATGAAGGCGGACGCCAGCCACGCTGACGCGCTGGCGGCGGTCACCAGCGGCGACAATACCAACATCCTGTGCGCGCGCATTGCCCGCGACACCTACGACATCACCAACGTGGTGGCGCGCATCTACGATCCCCAACGTGCGGACATCTACATGAAGCTCGGCATCCCCACCGTGGCGACCTCACTGTGGACGACGCAGCAGGTAAAGCGCTGGCTCCTCCCCTCGGACGAGTCCATCGAGTGGACCGACGGAACCGGCTCGTTACACCTCGTCGAGCGCATCGTGCCCGACGCCCTCGCGGGGCACCCACTCTCCTCGTTCAACCTTGCTCATCACGTGCGCGTGGTGGGGCTCATTCGCGGCGGCCAGGGACGCGTCGACCTTGAGGGTCTCTTCGCCCAGGAGGACGACATGCTCGAGTTCCTCGTGACCACTCAGGGCGTGGGCGAGTTGCGCCAATTCCTCTCCGGCGAGCCCTCGTGAAGGTCGTCGTCGCGGGAGGAGGCTCGGTCGGCACCGCCATCGCCCTCGACCTGATCGATCGGCACCACGACGTGATCCTGCTCGAACAGGTCACCGCTACCGCGGAGCGTCTCAAGTCTCTCCTGCCCGGCGTGAACGTCATGGCGGCCGACGCGTGCGAGTACGCCTGTCTGACGGTCGCGGATCTGCGCAGCGCCGACGTCGTCATCGCGGCCACCGGTGACGACGAGGACAACTTGGTGGTGAGCTGGCTGGCCAAGCAGGAGTTCGGCGTCCCGCGGGTGATCGCGCGGATCAACAACTCGCGTAACGAGTGGCTCTTCAACGAGCGTTGGGGCGTCGACATCGCCGTGTCAACCCCCGCACTCATCACCTCGCTCGTCGACGAGGCCGTCGAAGTCGGCTCCGTCGTGAAGCTGCTCGACCTCGCCCAGGGGCGAATGCGCCTCGTCGAGGTCACCCTCGCCGCCGATTCGCCGCCCGTCGCCCAGAACCTCACGCTCGACGACCTGACGCTGGCCGACGGCGTACGTGTCGTCGCCGTCGTACGCAGTGATCAGCCGCTCACCCCCACACCCACGATGCACTTCCTCGAGTACGACCACGTCATCCTTCTGGCTCGCGACATCGCGGGAAAGGACTGTGCCGACGCCTTCATTGGCTGACGGCCAGCCCAACCTGGACCTCGGGCCTAGCATTGCCCCGTGCGGGCCGCTTTCTTCGATCTGGACAAGACCGTCATCGCCAAGTCCTCCATGGTGGCCCTGGGGCCGGAGTTCCACGCGCGCGGCTTCTTGCACCGGCGAACCCTGATTCGCGCCGCTCTGGTCCAGTTGTACTTCATGCGTTTCGGCGCCAACGAGGAGCGACTGACCAAGATTCGAGAGACGACCCTCAAGATCACACGCGGCTGGGATCGCGACGAGGTACGCGCCCTGGTCGCCGACACCCTGACCCACGTGTTCGAACCTCTCATCTACGAGGAGGCGCTCGACCTCATCGACTTCCACCAGGCGCGCGGGGACGAGATCTGGCTCGTCAGCATGTCGCCGCGCGAGATCGTCGAGCCCTTCGCGGAACTGCTCGGCATCACCGGCGCCATCGCCTCACGGGCGCGCGTCGACGCCAACGGGAAGTTCACCGGCGAAATGGAGTTCCTCGCCCAGGGGGACAACAAGGCCGTCGCCATCCGTGAGCTGGCACAGCGCCGCGACATCGACCTGGAGCAGTCCTACGCCTACTCCGATTCCGCCACCGACGCGCCCATGCTCTTCGCCGTCGGCCACCCCTACGCCGTCAATCCCGATCGCCAACTGGCGCGCATCGCCCACGAGCAGTCGTGGCCGATACTCAGCTTCACCCACCCCGTGCTGGCCCACGACCGTGCGCGCTCACACACCCCCTACTTCATCAGCGCCGTGGTCATCACCGTCGCCGCGATCCTCGGCCGACTTCGCCTGCGGTCTCGTTAGAGCGTCAGTAGATCCCGCGCGCCGGTGTCCGAGGACGGATGGCGCAACTTGCTCATGGCGCGAGCCTCGATCTGACGAATTCGCTCGCGCGTGAGGTTCATCTCGGCTCCCACGTCCTCGAGAGTACGAATCTCACCGGCCCCGTCGAGTCCGAAACGCATGCGCAGGATCTTCTGCTCGCGCTCGTCGAGCGGCTGCAGCAGCTTCTCGATAGCCGCGGGCATCATCTTCACCGCCGCCACGTCGAAGGGCGACTCCGCCGAACGGTCCTCCACGACGTCGCCAAGTTCGGCGTCGCCGTCCTCGCGCAGTGGCTCGGACAGCGAGATCGGCTCGGAACGAAAGCGCAGCGCCTCGATCAGCTTGTCCTCGGGCATCTCGCACTCCTCGCAAAGCTCGCGAATGGTGGGAGGACGCCCGAACTTCAACTCCAGACGGGACTGCGCCTTCTGCACGCGCGCCAGCGTGTCGCCGGCGTGTACCGGCAGACGAATGGTGCGCCCCGTATTGGCAATGCCGCGCGTGATGGCCTGGCGAATCCACCAGGTCGCGTACGTCGAGAACTTGAAGCCCTTGCGCCAGTCGAACTTCTCGACGGCGTGCATCAATCCGAGGTTCCCCTCCTGGATCAGGTCCAACAGCGGAAGACCCGACGCCTGGTACTTCTTCGCGATCGACACCACCAGACGCAGGTTCGACTGCACGAAGTCCCGCTCCGCCTGCTCGCCTCGATGCGCGGTACGCCGCAGCGCCTGACGTCGTGCGGGGGCCAGTTTGGCCTTCTTCTCGGCATCGGCGGCCTCAAGTTCCGCGGTCGCCTCGCGTCCTTCCTCGATCGTCTGGGCCAGGCGCACCTCGTCGTCCTTGGTCAACAGGGCGTACTGTCCAATATCCGACAGGTACAGTCGGACCAGGTCCTCGTCGTCGCGATCTACCCGATCTTTGGCCATGATGCTCCCTCCGCCCGATATCCGGGGCTTCTCACATCAGTAGTTATACGGGGGGAGGCAACCGCCCGGAGACGCCGAAGCTGTCCGACCAGCCCCCGGCGTCGAGCTCGTCCACCAACGCCCGAGCCCGCGAGCGCCACTGAGGGTCGTCACCCTCGTCGTGAGTGGGCAGTGACGACAGTTCACGCAACTGGCGCACCGTGACCTGCGCCGTCTCGTCGAGCAGGGCGACCGTGGCCGGATCGTCGTGCGCCACCCCGCGGGCGTCGCGCAGTGAGACCAGGAGGCGCGGGCCGACAATCGCCGCCATCGCGTAGAGGGCCAGGGCCCCCGACTCGTCCTCGGCGAACGCGCGGTCGAGCACGCGCGCCAGCGGCCCGAAGGGTTCACCCGACGGGTGGGCCAGAGCCTCGCGCCAGGCGATCGACAGGTCGCCGAACGCCCGGGCCATTTCGTACAGCCGCACGAGGTACGCGTCATCGAGCACCGCCGCGCAGTGACGTCCGAGTCCCCGGTAGATCGCGTCGACCAGACTGGCGAGATGGGACGCGACGTCCTCATCCACCGGCGGACTCGGGTCGAAAGGCGTTGGTGATCGGCATACGTCGATCGCGCCCGAAGGCCTTGGACGAAATGCGCACTCCCGGCGGCGATTGGCGTCGCTTGTACTCGCTGCGATCAACCAGCGCCGTCACGCGCAGGACGAGCGCACGGTCGTGACCGGCGCCAATGAGCTGCTCGGCGGTGGCGTCACCCTCCACGTAGAGCTCGAGCAGGGGATCGAGCTGCTCGTAGGGGGGCAGCGACTGGTCGTCACGCTGGTCCGGGCGCAACTCCGCCGAGGGAGGCTTGTCCAGCACGGCGACCGGGATCGGCTCCGGGTCCCCGAGCGAGCGAGCGAGCTCGTTGCGGTACCGGCACAGCCGGTAGACCATAGTCTTGGGCACGTCCTTGATAACGGCGAACCCACCCGCCGAATCCCCGTAGAGAGTCGAGAAGCCGGTCGCCATCTCGGACTTGTTACCCGTGGTCAGCACCAGGGCGCCGGTGGCGTTGGAGATGGCCATCAGGATAACGCCGCGAATGCGCGACTGGAGATTCTCGTCGGTCAGCCCCGCCGGTGGACTCCCGAGGACCTCACCGAGCACGCCCTCGAGAGCCTGGTGGGCGGACTCGATCGAAGTGACCGTGAAGTCAATGTCCAGACGAGCGGCGAGCTCGCGAGCGTCGCTCACCGAGTGGTCCGAGGAGTACCGACTCGGCAGCGCGACCCCGCGCACCGCTCGCGCGCCCACCGCGTCCACGGCAATCGTGGCCACCAGAGACGAGTCCACGCCCCCCGACAGACCGAGGACCACGGAACGGAACCCGTTTTTGCGCAGGTAGTCGCGAGTTCCCATGACCAGTGCGCGGTACACCTCCTCGATCTCGTCGAGCGGCATCGTCACGTGGTTGATCAGCGCCGCGCGCGCGTCGGCCTCGTCACGGGCGTAGCGCACGGGGACCGGTACTCCGCGCGAGGACGGCGGCACCTCCACGTCGACGGTCATCAGCTCCTCACCGAAGGCTCCGGCACGTGCCACCACCTTCCCGGTCGCGTCGACCACCAGGCTCTGCCCGTCGAAGATCAACTCGTCCTGGCCGCCCACCAGGTTCACGTACGCGATCGCACACCCCGTCTCGCGCGCTCGCTCGGCCAGCATGGCCTCACGCAGGGCCGGCCGCCCTCGCGCGTAGGGCGAGGCGTTGGACACGACCAGCAGCGTCGCCCCCTGGGCCGCCAGCTCCGCCGCCGGACCCCCCGCGGTCCACACGTCCTCACAGATCAGCAGGCCGATCGCCGCGCCCGCGACGTTGATCACGGTATGCGGGCCAACCCCCGGGTGAAAGTAACGTCGCTCGTCGAACACGTCGTAGTTCGGCAGGAGGCGTTTGACCGCGGTGGCCACCACCGCCTCGTCCAACACGACCAGAGCGTTGGCGAGATGGCCCACCGTGCCGACGCCCGTCGGCACCACGACGTCGCGACCGTCACCCGACGGCGCGAGACGTACCGCCCAGGACGACTCACTCAGCACCGTCCCCACGACTACCGGGGGGAGATTCCCCGTCGCCACCAGGTCGAGGAGGACCTCCTCGGCGGTCTCGACGAAGCCCTCCTTCAACAACAGGTCCTCGGGGGGGTAGCCAGTGAGTGACAACTCCGGCGTCACCACCAGGTCCGCCCCCACGCCCGCCGCCTGCGCACGAAAGCGCGTGATCGTGGCCACGTTGTCCGCGAACCCGCCCACGACGGCGTTCATCTGAGCCAGGGCTAGTCGTACGACGGGCACGCAGTGGAGCCTACCGGGAGCCCTCACCCGCCGGAGGTTTCACACGTGGTTAACACAACGCGTGGCGTTCGCGACATCGCTCCGTCAGACTGGAGAGCAACCTTCAGTCACCGAGGAGAACCGTGTCATACCAGGCCGAGTACATCTGGATCGACGGAACCGAGCCGACCCACACCCTGCGCTCCAAGACTCGCATCATCGCCGATGCCAAGAAGCCCGAACTGTGGGGCTTCGACGGGTCGAGCACCAACCAGGCCACGGGCCACTTCTCGGACTGCGTGCTGCGCCCGGTTTTCACGTGCCCCGACCCCCTGCGAGGTGGTGCGAACGTGCTGGTGATGTGCGAGGTGCTGAACCCGGACATGACGCCCCACGCCACGAACGCCCGGGCGGCCGCCGCGGACGCGGCCGCCGCCTACGCCTCGTTCGCGCCGATGTTTGGTATCGAGCAGGAGTACACCTTCTTCCAGAACGGTCGGCCCTACGGGTGGCCCGAGGAGGGCTACCCCGCCCCCCAGGGCCCCTACTACTGCGGCGTCGGCGGCGCCAAGATGCCCGGACGCGACATTGTCGAGGCCCACACGCTGGCGTGCCTGCGCGCGGGACTGGCCATCGAAGGCACCAACGCCGAGGTCATGATGGGCCAGTGGGAGTTCCAGATCGGCGTACTCGGCACGGTCGAGGTGGGCGACCACCTGTGGGTCGCGCGCTGGCTTCTCCAGCGCATCGCCGAGGAGTACGGCGTCGACGTGAGTCTCGACGCCAAACCGATCAAGGGCGACTGGAATGGCGCCGGAGCCCACACGAACTTCTCCACCAAGCAGATGCGAGCGGCGGGTGGGTGGGACGCCATCATCGCGGGCTGTGAGGCCCTCGGTACGCGGGTGTCCGAGCACATCTCGAACTACGGCGCCGGCGTCGAGGAACGGCTCACCGGAGCTCACGAAACCGCTCACTGGTCGACGTACTCCTACGGGGTCTCGGACCGCGGCGCGTCGGTGCGCATCCCTGGCGCCGTGGCCCGCGACCGGCGTGGGTACCTCGAGGACCGGCGCCCCAACGCCAACGTCGACCCCTACGTCGTGGCTCGACTCATGGTCGAGACGATCTGCGGCGCCGCCGCCGCCTCGCGCACGCGGCCGCGCGCCAGGGCTGCGGCCGCCAGCACCTCGCGGTCGGTGGCGAAGAAGGCACCCGCGACCAAGACCTCACGCTCCCGAGCCGCCGCACGCTAGGAGTACGAGCCCTCCACGCGAGGTGCGAGAATGTCTCCCATGCAGAGTCAGGCCCAGTACGTGCTGCGCACGGTCGAGGAGCGCGGCGTGCGCTTCGTCCAGTTCTGGTTCACCGACGTGCTGGGTCGGCCCAAGGCTTTCCACGTCACACCGGCCGAACTCGAAGACGCCCTGGACCAGGGAATGACCTTTGACGGCAGCGCCATCGACGGCTTCTCCCGGGTCAAGGAGGCTGACGTTCTGGCGCGCCCGGACCTGACGACGTTCCAGCTGCTTCCCTGGTACCCCGAGGGATCCGGAGTTGCTCGCGTCTTGTGCGACATCACCAACGTCGACGGCTCCACGTTCGAGGGGTGCCCTCGTCAGCAGTTGCGGCGCGTCCTCGACGCCGCGCGAGAGCGGGGCTACACGTTCTACGTCGCGCCCGAGATCGAGTACTTCTACTTCGATGACTCGGTCAGGGGATCCGTCCCGCGTCCCCTGGATCAGGGCAGCTACTTTGACCTGCTGAGCGACGACGTCTCGAGCCAGCTACGTCGGCGCACGGTGCTGACGCTCGAGGAGATGGGTATCGGCGTCGAACACGCCCAGCACGAGGACGCGCCCGGACAGCACGAGATCGACCTGCGCTACACCGACGCGCTCACCATGGCCGACACCGTCGTCACCGTACGCCACGTCGTCAAGGAGCTCGCGCGCCAGAGCGGCGTGACGGCCAGTTTCATGCCCAAGCCCCTGGTCGGCGTGCAGGGATCAGGCATGCACACGCACCTGTCCCTCTGGCGAGACGACCGAAATGCCTTCATCGGCGACGGGCTCTACGGCTTGAGCAACGTCGCCCAGCAGTTCATCGCGGGGCTCGTGCGCCACGCGCCGGAGATCACCGCGGTGACCAACCAGTGGGTCAACTCCTACAAACGTCTCGTTCCCGGCGCCGAGGCCCCCGTCGGGGCCGAGTGGGCCCACTACGACACGGCTGCCCTCGTACGCGTGCCGTCGATCAAGCCGGGACGCGGCGACTCCACCCGTCTCGAGTACCGCGCCCCCGACCCCGCCGCCAACCCCTACCTCGCCTTCGCGGTCATCCTGGCCGCCGGCCTTCGCGGCGTGGACGGCGGCTACGAGTTGCCTCCGGAGGGATCGCCGACGGCACCGCTGCCCCAATCGCTGGCCGAAGCCGTCGATTTAATGGCCACGTCGTCGCTCATGCTCGAGACGCTCGGCGAACACCAGGTCGAGTGGTTCCTGCGCAACAAGCGCGAGGAGTGGGCCGCGTACCGTGGACAGGTCACCCCCTTCGAGCTCGAACGGTATCTTCCCCTGCTGTGACCAGCGACCCGGTCCTGTGCGTCCCCTCCTGCGAGGGTCCCGTGCGCAAGGCCCTCGAGGTCACGGGGGTCACCCCGGTCGTGGCGACCAGCGGCCGTCTCAACGAAGTCGCCTCCCTCGAACCCCCCGACGGTTACGCGGGCGCGGTCATCAACGCCGCCGGATTTCCCTTCACCGAAGCAATGAATCTCTGTCGCCAACTGCGCCATCGCGACCACCCGGTGGTGCCAATCATCCTGCTTCTCGACCACTACCAACTCGACGACCTCACCTTTCGCGAGGACTTATTCGACGACTTCGTCGTCGGCCCCTTCGACGTCAGCGAACTCGCCACGCGGCTGCGCCACCGGCTACGCCGCGCCGGCAACGAGAGCGTGGCAGCGCGGGTCGAGCACGGCGGCCTCTCGATGAATCTCGAGACCTACCAGGCGACCATCGCGGGGCGGGTCATGGACCTGACCTACATGGAGTACGAACTCCTACGCTTCCTCGCGACCAACCCCCATCGGGTCTTCACCCGCGAAACGCTCCTCAGCCGCGTCTGGGGCTACGAGTACTACGGGGGGGCGCGCACTGTCGACGTTCACGTTCGACGTCTACGAGCCAAACTCGGTGAAGAGAACGCCCACCTCATTCAGACCGTCCGATCGGTCGGCTACAAGTTCGGCGCGTCCACTGATTACGCCCTCGCCGACGACGATTAGTCGATCGGAGCGTAAGCCCAGAGTTCGACCTCGGCTCGAGCACCGAGGGGAAGTTGCGCGACCGCGACCGCGGAGCGGGTGGGCCGCGGCACGGCGAACGCCTCCGTCCACACGTCGTTGCAGGACGCGAAGTCGCTCATATCGGTGAGAAAGAGAGTCCCCTTCACCACCTGGTCGAACGTCGCGTCGGCCTCCGCCAGCACCTCGCGCGCGTTGACCAGAGCCTGGCGCAATTGGTCGCCGGCAGTGCCGTCGACCAATTCGGGCCCCTGACCTCGATCAACCAGGCCCAACTGGCCCGAGAGGATCACGAAGTTACCCGCTCGCCGCCAGGGCGAGTAGGGACCGACCGTCGCCACCTAACTAAAGGAGTTGCCGCACCCGCAGGTGCGCGTGGCGTTGGGGTTGGTGATGTGAAATCCCGCCCCCTGCAGCGAGTCGGTGAAGTCGAGAGTGGACCCCGTCAGCAATTCGGCGCTCTCGGCGTCCACCACGACGGAGACCTCGCCAAAGGTGCGCACGATGTCGTCCGAGGCGACCTCGGAGTCGAAATACATGTCGTAATTGAACCCGGAGCATCCGCCCGACTTCACCGCGACGCGCAGTGACAGTGCCTCGGCGGCATCCTCGGCGGCAATCAACTCCGCAACCTTCTCGGCCGCCACGCTCGTCAGGGTGATGGGATCGGCGACGCGCTCGTCAGTGCGAGGGCTGGTGGTCGTCACGTTCGACATCTGTCCTCCTTCTCGTTGTCCCGAGTGTAGCGGCCGCCTTGCGCGCTGTACACCCCCCCGATGAGATCACCGCGCCGCTCGGGGTCGCCGTCACCCCGGTAGCGTCACTACGTGAGTGACGTCGAGGAACTGCGAGAACGCCTCGCTCTAGTGCGAGACCCCGAGTTAGGCGCCCCCATCACCGAACTCGGTATGGTCGGCGACGTCACGTTACGCGACGGCGTCGCGACGATCGCGGTGGCGCTGACCACCGCCGGCTGCCCGCTGCGCCACCAGATCGAACGCGACGTCCGCGAGGCCGCCCGGGGTATCGACGGGGTCCGCCGCGTCGACGTACGCTACGCCGTCATGTCCCCGGACCAGCGCGCGACGCTCCTGCGCCGCGCGCGATCCCTGGCCCAGGACCGGGCGCCGTCGACCACGATCCCCTCGGGCGCACCCGTCATCATGATTGGATCCGGTAAGGGGGGCGTCGGAAAGTCGTCGGTCGCGGCGAACCTCGCGGTAGCGCTCGCGCGCACCGGGCGCACCGTCGGGGTCCTCGACGCCGACGTCTGGGGGTTCTCGCTCAGCCGACTCCTCGGCATCAGCGGGGACATCGCGGTGCGCGACGCCAAGATGCAACCCCTGGTGGCGCCGGCTGGCGCCGGCGAGGTCCGACTTCTCTCCATGGGGCTACTGGCCGACGAGGAGCGGGCGCTCCTCTGGCGAGGATTGATGGTCCAAAAGGCGGTCGCCCAGTTCATCGAGGACGCGGACTGGTCGGGCATCGACTACCTCATCATCGACACGCCCCCCGGAACGGGTGACATCGCCATGACCCTGGCGCGGATCCTGCCGCGAATGGGTCTGCTCCTGGTGACGACGCCGCACCACGCCGCGCAGCGCGTCGCGGCACGCAGCGCCGACTTCGCGCGCAAGTCCTCCATTCGCGTTCTCGGCGTGATCGAGAACATGAGCGCACTGACGTGTCACTGCGGTGAACGTCACGCGTTGTTCGGTGAGGGCGGAGGCCGCCTGCTCGCCGACGAGATCGGTGTGCCGCTGGTCGCGAGTATCCCCCTGCGCCCCGACATCAGTGAGGGGGGTGACCAGGGACGACCCGTCGCCTTCGACGAGGACGACGGGGTCTTCGCAACCCTCGCGCGGCGAGTGATCGACGACCTGGCGCCGCCGCCGGGCGCCGCCGGCTGCACCGCACGGCTCCTGGACGCACTGGCGCGAGCCGTCGAGCCCGCCTAGCCGCCCGCCTCGTCGTAGCCGGGTTCCCCGGGAGTGACCGGTGTCGCCACCCCGTCACGCACGACGAGACGAGGTTCGACGCGCGTCACGTGGCGCTGCTCGCGCACGTACGCCAGCGCCTCGTCCACGGTCGCGAAATCAGCGATCGACGCCAGCGTCCGCAGGGTTGGCAGGACCATGGTCATCTCGCCCCGGCGACTCGCGTCGAGGGCCTCGCGTGGTCGCAGCCAACGACTGTCCACGGTCTCGCCCTCGTCGTGCGCGGCGACCTGACTCGGCGGCGTCGCGGCCACCAGGAACCGCGTGTCGTATCGGCGCACCATACCCACCGGGGTCACCCAGTGGGCGAGGTAACCCACGCGCGTGAGATCCAGCCACAACTCCTCGTCGACCAGGATGTCCGCCAACGTCGTCGATCTCGCGTTAAGGTCACGGCGCCGAGCCGCCAACCGTAACTGCCGGTCTCGGTCGTCAAGGGTGAGCGCGGTGCCGAACTGATCGCAGGCGATCAGCAGCCCCGCCTCCTCGAACAGTTCACGCAAGCCCGCCACGAAGTAGGCCAATCCGCCTGACGTCACCTCGAGCCGTGACGACGCGATCGCGTCGTCGAGCCCCCGTACGCGCGTCGCCCACGTCGGGTCGGCGTCTCCCGCGTCGACGCCGCCACCGGGGAACACGTAGGCTCCCCCGACGAACTCACTTCGCAGGTTGCGCCGCACCATCAGCACCTCGACGCCTCCGGACGCGTCGCGCAGCGTCACCACCGTGCTAGCCGGTCGAGGAATCAGGTTGTCGACCATGATCCAACCTAATCTACGGATGGTTGCCTCAACTCGCGAGGGCACCCGGGACCAAGCCGACTCGCTCGTCGCAGCCTCGCTCCTCGACGTGCCACGACTCAACGAGCCGGTAGTCGGTCGTGGTCGGCGCGACGGCGTCGGTCCCTGACCTTGTCGACACGATCCGCACCGTCGGTCAGCGGCGTCTCGCCGATGAGTGCAACGGCCCGGATCCGAACGTAGCCTCCACTGTCGCCGACGGATCCCCAAGCGAACACGACACCGATAGTGGCTCGACCTCACTCAGCCACGCGTCACGTCCTCGCCGCACCGGCCGAGGAGATCCCGGCCCCGACGGCGAGCAGCGAGCTACCAAACTCCCGAACTCCCGAGTTCTCGAAGGAGATCATTCGGCTCATCGGGCGAGGCGGCCCGGGAATAGACGAGCCCATGGGTCTGCAGCGGTGGATCCAGGCAGTAAGTTTGTAGCGACCCAAGGAGAACCGTGGCCAAATCCTCCACCTCAAAGAAGGCGGGCGCCAACCCGTCGCGCGGTGCCGCGCGCCCCTCGTCCGCCCGTGCCACCGGTCGCCCGGCCGGCCTCTTCACGTGGATCGCCCTGGCGGTCGTCGTGGTCGTCGTCGTCGCGCTGGTCGTGATCAAAGTGTCGGGCGGATCGTCCTCGGGCGGTTCGGACGTCTTTCAGCCCACCGACGCCACGACCCTCAGGCAGATCACCACGGTGCCGACGTCGGTGTTCAACGCCGTGGGCATCACGTCCAGCGTGGCCCCGGTAGCCGCACCCATCCCGCTGAAGGGTCAGCCGCCCCTCACCGCCACGACGAGCACCGGCACTCGCGTACCTGAGGTTTTCTACCTCGGCGCCGAGTACTGCCCCTACTGCGCGGCCGAACGCTGGCCCACGATCGTGGCCCTCAGCCGCTTCGGCACCTGGCACGGACTCGGTGACACCACGAGCGGCGCGAAGGACATCTACCCCGGCACCCCCACGTTCACCTTCCTCAAGGCGCGCTACACGTCGCCCTACCTCGCGTTCCGTAGCATCGAGGCCTACACCAACGTCTACTCGTCGGCCCTAAACTTCTACACCCCGCTGCAGAAGCCCACGGCCGCCGAGAACGCCCTCTTTAAGAAGTACGACACGTCGACGTACATTCCGGGGATGCCGTCCTCGGCCGACGGGTCGATCCCCTTCATCTCCCTAGGCAACCGCTACCTGGTTTCGGGCGCCAGCTACTCGCCGGCGTCCCTGACCGGACTCACGCGCAGTCAGATCGCCTCGGGGCTGTCCAACGCCCAGAGCCCGGTCACCGACGCCATCGTCGCCACGGCTAACTACCTGAGCGCCGCTATCTGCCAGTTGACCAAGGACCACCCGGGCACCGTCTGCCAGAGCCCCGGCGTCATGGCGGCGAAAAAGGCCATGGGCATCAAGTGAGCGCCCCGGCGCTGAGCGTTCCGCGCTGGGCCGTCGTGGCCACGTGGCTGCTCAGTTTCATCGGGCTGGGCATCTCGGGATACCTCACCTTCACGCACTACGCCGGCACGCAGTTCCTCGCCTGCGCGGAGTCGGGGACGGTAAATTGCGCCGCCGTGACAACCTCGGCCCAGTCGTCGTTCCTCGGCATGCCCGTGGCGGTGCTGGGACTAGCCGACTACCTCGTCATGGTCGTTATCAACTCACCGTGGGCCTGGCGCTCTTCCGTGCGCGCGGTCCACGTCGCGCGCGTCGCGCTAGTCGGAGTGTCCATGGCCTTCGTGTTGTGGCTCGTCGCGGCGGAACTGCTCATCATCGACCACATCTGTCTGTGGTGCACGGGCGTGCACGTCGTCACGCTGGCCCTCCTGGTGGTCGTCAGCCGCGTCAGCCCCACTCAACTGGGATGGACCCGCTCAGTAACTCAGTAGCCCCCGGCGCTCCGCTTCGTTCATGCCGCCCCAGATGCCGTGGGACTCGTGGCGCTCCAGTGCGCAGGTCAGACATTCGTGGCGCACGACGCACGCCTGGCATAGTCGCTTGGCACTCTGCTCGCGCTCGAGCCGTTCCTCCTTTCGCTCGCCCGTCTCGGGCGGAAAGAACAGCACCCCCTCGCGACCACGGCACGCGGCGGATTCGGTCCACGACAACGGAAAAATCGCCATCACGCTCCCCCTCCTGCTTTGATGCGCAGGTTACCCACTCGCGCGACGCCCGGCAAGAGTTCTTGTACCCAGTTCGCCACCCTTTGGTGACGGCGCGACGCTACGCTACGCTGGCCTCGTGGCTACCGTTCTTGTGGTGAGCGACCTCGCGTCGCTTCGGCGTGATATCCGACTAATGATCGAAGGGCCCGACCTCACGGTCGACGAAGTGGCTAGTGGCCGCGAGGTACGCGCCCGGGTGGGCGAGGGTGACATTGACCTGGTCATCACCGACTTCCAGGTGGGCGCCATGGGGGGCATGGCCATCTGCCTGGACCTTCGCCACGAGGAGTCCTACGGTGCCCTGGAGCCGGTCCCCGTGCTGATGCTGCTCGACCGGCGTCCCGACGTCTTCCTCGCCCGACGCAGCGGAGCTGAGGGCTTCCTCGTCAAGCCTCTGGACCCGCTTCGCACGCGCGCGGCCGTCCGCGCGCTGCTTCGCGGTGAGGACTACGACGACGAGTCGCTGCGCCCCCGCACCGTGCGGGCCGGCACCGGGACTCGATGACCGACTCGCAGCCTCCCCCGGACCGCTCGCGGTTCCGCGGGATCCTGAAAAAGCGCAGCCCCGCTGCTCCCATGTCGCCCGAAGCCGAGGCGATTCACGCCCGCGTCGACCAGCTGAGCAAACTCGAGTTGCGCGACGTCATGACCCCGCGCGTCGACGTCGCCGTCCTGGTCGCGCCGGTGACGCCCGAGGCGATCGCCGACGCGGTGCGCGACACCGGCCACTCGTGTTTCCCGGTCGTGCAAGGAGACCTCGACGACGTGGAGGGCGTGCTCTACGTCAACGACCTCTTTCGTAGCACCACGGTCAAGCGGGCGATCGGCGTGTCACTGCCTGCCACCGGCGAGATCGCGCGCAAGATTCGCCGACCGCTGCTACTCCCCGAGACGCTGGACCTCCTAGAGAGTCTCAGCGAGATGCGCGCTCGGCGCCGGACCTTCGCCGTCGTGATCGACGAACACGGGGGCGTGGCCGGCGTCATCTCCATCCGCGACATCCTCGAACAGTTGGTAGGCGACCTGGCCGACGAGTTCGATGAGAACGACGACGAAGCCATTGAGCGGATCCGCGATGATCGGTGGCTCGTTGACGGCCAGACGCACGTCGATCGGGTGGAAGAAGAGTTGGGTCTTCACATCCCCGAGGGGGAGTACGTCACTCTGGCGGGATTCATCCTGGATCTAGCCGGAGAGATTCCGGCCCCCGGCTCTACCTACACCTTCGGAGACTGGACGTTTCGCGTCCAGTCCGTCGAGCGTCGCCGTATCAGTGAGATCGTGGTGGAGCATCACCCGTCCTCGAGCGACGCCGCGGTCCACGAGTCCTCGGGCGCGGGTTGACCCCGTCAGTCGCGACTAGGATTGACGGGCTGCGAGATTCTTCGCTGCGGGCTGTAGCGCAGTTTGGTTAGCGCGCTGCGTTCGGGACGCAGAGGTCCCCGGTTCAAATCCGGGCAG
>JAJYSU010000047.1 GCA_021793395.1 Actinomycetes bacterium | reverse complement strand
CCACGGGTACGCCGCCTCGACGTGGGCGGCGAGTGCCAGCAGCGCGCGGTCGTGGTAGTGCGGGGCGGTGACCTGCAATCCGAAGGGCAGTCCCGTGGGGAGGACCCCGAAGGGAAGGGTGAGGGCGGGGTTCCCGGTGATGTTCTGCAGAGCGGTCGAGTAGACCTCGGGGGGCAGTCCGTGGACTTCGCCGTCGGGGGTGAGTCGCCCGTCGGCCAGCCAACCGGTGCTGGCGACCGTCGGGGTCAGCAGCCACCCGTCGGCCCCGAGCAGCTCGTCGAGGCGACGAATATAGAGGTAGCGCCGGTGCCGGGCGGCCAGGTACTCGTCGATCGTGACCGCGAGCCCGGTGGTGAGGAACTCGCGGGTGGCGACGTGGAAGAGATCCATGTGCTCGTGGACCCACTCGCGCCCGAGCGCGCTGACGTGCTCGGACGCGGTGATCGTGAACCAATCGAGGTCGGGGTCGCCGACCCCCGTGAAGAACTCGTCGGGCGTGAGCCAGTGGACCGGGCGGCCCATCAGGTCCGCGAACGCGTCGACGGCCTCGGCGAAGGCCCGTTCGACGGTGGGCGGGAGTGGTCCGAGGGGTGAGGTGCGCGTCGCGGCGTAGAGGGTGCGCGGGTGGTCCAGGCCCGGCGCGGCGTCGAGGGCCCGGCGCGGCGGGCTGGTGGGGTCGCCGGCGATCGGTCCGGCCATCACGTCAAAGAGCAGGGCCAGGTCGTCGCTCGCCGTGGCGAAGGGGCCGTCGGTGGAGTAGTCGATCCAGTCCGGAGTGGGAAAGCGCCCGATGACGCCGTTCGTGGGTTTGAGGCCCACCAGTCCGCACAGCGAGGCGGGGATGCGGATCGACCCGCCGCCGTCGGTCGCGGTGGCGACGAGTACCAGGCCCGCGGCGAGGGCGGCGGCTGATCCACCGCTCGAGCCACCGGGGGAGTAGTCGAGGTTCCAGGGGTTGCGCGTGACCCCGGTCAGCCGGTTGGCGGTGTAGCCCTCGATGGCGAACTCCGGCAGGGTGGACTTGCCTACGACGACCGCGCCGGCGTCGAGGAGGCGCTGGGGCACGACCGCGTTGGTGGCGGCCGGGGGCGCGTCGGCGAGGGTTAGCGAGCCCTTGCATGTGGGGTGGCCGGCCCAGTCCTCCAGGTCCTTCACGAGGGTGGGGGCGCCGAGTAGAGGGCTGGGGGTTACTTCGCCACGGTCGATGGCGTCGGCACGCGCCAGGGCCTCGTCGGCCGCGAGGTCGGTCGCGGCGTTCAGTGGTGACGCCTCGAGACGGGCGAGAGACGTCGCAACGACGCGTGTCGCTGCCAGGCCCGCGCCGACGGCGCGCGTGAGACGCGTGAGTGGGCCGGGGGTCGAAGTCACGGTGTCCTCCTCGAAACGTCGCGGCGGCGGTCCGCCGTGGTAGTCGAGTCCACCCTACGTGGTGCTGCCGGCGTACGCGTTCTCGAGGTGACAGCGCGTTGAACCACCTGCTTCTCGTCGATGAGTTGATCCTCGCGACCACGGCGCGGACTCCTCGCACGGGCGTGAGGCGCTCGTCAACGCGTCGGCCCGGTGATGATCGAGAGGTGCACCGTTGAAGCTCTCGTTGGCTGACCGCGGTGTCGGATGTGGCGGTAAGGGGGGGGCGTGGTGGAGAGGCACGCGAATGAGCCTCTTGCCAATGATTTCAATGTTTACGGTTCAGTGACGTTTGGTGCCGCGTCGCCGCAGGTCACGTCGTTCAGACCCTTAACCAGAGAGTAAATGACCTAATGATCAGGCTATTCAGCCTCTACTAGACGCAAAATATCTACGCCGAATGATTGTTGGTGGGTTGCGCGAAGAGTTCACCCCGGGTCCCGGGACTTCTCTATACTCGGTAGGGAGATCGTTCCGTCACGGGACGCTGGTCTCGTGCAGTGCTGTCAATGCAGTAGATACAAAGTAGAGCAGGGCGTAGTACAAGTGGGGCGGCGACCGCCGAACCCGTGAACGGAGTGATATGGAAACACACGCCGCGAGAAAGAAAGGATTCTTAATGAATACTTTGCGACGGATTACCCGCCATGCGGCGAAGGCAGTGATTGCCGGAACCGTAACGGCGGCGGCCGCGCTACCACTAGTCGGGGTACTGGCGGCGGGAGCCTCCACCTTCCCCGTTCCGTCGGTCAGTTATCTGACCGCGAACAGCAGCGGTGGAGCAAGCGTTCCGGCTGCGTTCGGAGCGGGGTTCAGTGGTCCTGGCACGGTGGTGCTGAGTGCAGCTGATGCGGGAACGTTGACGGGTGCCACGGCGGCGAGTCTCGTCGCGACACCGGTGGGCTCGACAACTGCCTCGACCAGCGTCAGTTTCACTAGTGGCACGATTGTCGCGAACAGCGGCAACGCCAGCACGATTTCAACGACGATCACGTCGTCGGCGACGACTGCCACGGGTTACTACAACCTTGTGGTGACCGACGCGAGCGGCACGGTCACGATCACTGACGCCTTCTACGTCGCCACGCCACCGACGATCACGTCGATGTCGCCGACGACCGTGACGGTGAACTCCAATGGAGTTGCGGCCACGTTGACTGGTACCGGCTTCGAGAGCGGTGCTTCGGTCACTCTGACGAGTGCGACTGGTGCGACGTTGCCCAACACACTGACCTACGCGAGTTCGACCACCTTGTCCGGGACGATCAGCGCCAGCGCGAGCGGCGTGTACCTGGCTACGGTGACGAACCCTGACGGCGGCTCGGCGACTTCGACGACCGTGGGCGTGACCGTGACCGGTCCGGCTATCACGTCGGTTAGCCCCTCGGCCATCGCGTATAACAGCGCGGCCGGTGCGAATAACACCACGACGGTTACGGTGAACGGGAGCGGCTTCGAAGCCGGCGCCTACATCACTACGGGCAACGCCACTGTCACCACAGGCGTGACGACTCTGGTCAGCGCGACCCAGTTGACCTTCCCGTTGAGCCTTAGTAGCACCTCTACGGGCCAAGTGATCGTGACGGTTCACAACCCCGACGGCGGAACGGCTATTGCATCGGGCTCCATCGGGATCAACGCGGATTCCGCGACGGTGGTTCCGACGGTTACCGGCGTAGCGCCTGCGCTGACCCTGGCGGTCGGCGGTAGCGCACAGCTCACCATCACCGGTACGGGATTCGGTCTTCCGAGCCCCGCTCCCGCTGACACGGTGCAGTTCCTCGCCAACGACGGACTGAGTGACAGCGCGGTGACGTGCAGCACGCTGACGGTCATCTCGGACACCCAGATCCTCTGCGTCGTGGGTGTCAGTGCGGGCGCGATCTCCGGTGCGCACAGCGTGACGGTCACGCCCCCCTCCGGAAGTGCTAACGCCTCAGCCGCCTTCGCGAATGGGCTGACGGTCGCGGGTCCCACCATCACGGCGGTCTCGCCAGCGACGGTACCTGCGGGCTACTCCGGAACGTACACGTTGACCGGTACGGGCTTCCCGACGACGGCGACCAACGTGCAGTCGACTGGCGCTACGGCGACGGGTGACCAGACGACGCTCGCCGAAGCAGCTACTCTCGGGACAGGTTCGACGAACTCACTAACCGGTGACACGATTAGCGGCACTGGTGTGGCCTCGTCAACTACCGTGACGAACACTGCTGGTTCCACTGCGTTGACGCTTAGCAAGCCCACCACAGCGTGGTTGACCGGTTCGGGCAACGTTACGATTGCGGGTTCGACTACAGGAAACGTCACAACGGACTCTGCGGCCTCGACTAGCGCAACTCTGACCGTAAGCAGTGTGGCTGGCATCGACGTTGGAATGACTGTTACAGGTGGCGGCCTCAACACCGGTGCGACGTACACTGTCGCTAGCGCGAGCGGGACGACAGTGACGCTGACTGCGAGCACTTCTGTAACCCAGACCGCAGGCGGAAGTAACTCAAACGTGAACTTCACCGAAACAGTGACTGCGACGCAGACGCCGTCAGCGGTGGTTACGTTGACCGGTGCTACTACCGGTACCATCCTTGTGGGCCAGTCGGTGTCCGGTACGGGGATTCCGTCGAACGACACCGTCGCTAGCGTGAGCGGGTCGACAGTGACGCTTAGCGCCGCCACGACGGCGCCTTTGGCTAGTCAGGCGCTGACCTTCTCGAACTCAGGTACGGCTTTCAGTGCCACGGTGACGAGTTACGACGCTTCGGACGTCCTCAACGGCGGTCCTACGCTTACGACGGCGACGGTAACCAGTGCCACGTCGATGACGGTGCAGGGCGTTGCCCTCACCGGTGTCGCGGGCGGCATGTACGTGTTGACGGTGGCTTTCGCCAACGGGACTGTGAATGTTGCGGTGCCCGAAGTGATTCCGCCGGTCATCACCGGTATCGCGTACGCTTCGTCGTCTATCTCGGGCGTCGGTCAAGGTGCTACGAACCAGACGGTCTACGTCGAGGGTTCGGGGTTCCTGTCAGGCGCGACAGTGTCATTCCCGAGCGGTAGCGGCCTGTCCGCAACGGTGACGTCGGTGACGCCGAACGTGATCACCCTGTCGGTGTCGGCGACGAGCACGGCCACCCCGGCCCCGGTGACGGTGACCAACACCACCGGTGGGTCCGCGACGTCGGGGATGAATGTAGCGGTGGATGCACCGCCGGTCATTACGACGGTGACGCCGGGATCAGTTGTCGCGGGAGCGGCCGCCAGCACGATCACGATCGTCGGTAGTGGCTTCGTCACGGGAACGACGGTGACGTCGAGCACACCGCTGCTGACCCTCGGCGCGGTGACGGTCGTGAACGCCACGACGTTGACATTCACCGCCTCGGGTCCGGCGATCAACGGAACGTCGAACGTGAACCTGACGTTGTCGGTAACCAACCCCGACGGTGGGGTGGCGACGACGCCGTTCTCGATCAGTACCCAGCCAACGGTGACGGGGACGTACTACGTCGCTCCGAGCAGCACGAACCTTGAGGTGTTCGTGAACGGCACGGGCTTCGCGACGAGCGGTATGACCGTGAAGAGCAGTAGCACGGACTACACGGTGACCCTGGCGGGTGTGAACTCGACGGGTACTCAGGCGGTCCTGCTGGTGACGACGGACGCGGCGGCCACACAGGGCACGTCGAGCACGATCACCTTCACCAACCCTGACGGCAGCACGGTGTCCTTCCCGCTCAACGGCGGTACGGCTCCCAAGCCCCCGGTCAAGGTTGCTCCGCGGGCGATCCGCATGAGTGCGGCAGTGTGGACGGGCAAGCGTACGGTGGTCAACATCATTGGCGTGGGCTTCTACGGTCAGCCGCGGATCACGAGCAACGTGGGTGGTACTCATGTCGGCGTGATGCGTGACAACGGTAAGGTCCTTGTCGTTGTGGTGACGGTGGCGAAGAACGTCCACGTGGGTGTTCACACCTTCACGCTGGTCTTCGCCAACGGCCAGCAGACGTCAGTGCGCTACAACCAGCGGTAACCTTTGGCAGTACGTGTAGTACGTGCAGTAGTGACGATCCCCCTCCGCAAGGAGGGGGATCGTCACGTTTCGACTCGGAGTGGCTAACCAAGTGGTGCGGATATGGCGAGTTCGCGCCATCTCGTGGAATCCACCGTGGAACCGGGTGCCGGGCCGTGGTTGACCTCTCGGGGACGCGAGGTGTCGTGGTGCACCACGCAGTGCGAGGTGGCTGGCCGCGGCCGTGAGAAGTGGCACTGCCGTGCGGTGACCGCTCCGTGCGGCGCAACTCGGCGATTGTGGGGATGCGGGTGCGGTGTTGAGGGATCACGAGCGGGGCTCGTTCGTTGGGCGCGGGGTTTTCTTAGGTCAACGGCGTCCGTAGCGTCCACGTGGAGCCCGTGACGCTGTCGCGGACGTCGACCCCCGCCTCATCCAGTGCGTCGCGTAGGGCATCGGCAACGGCGTAGTCGCCTGACCTGCGAGCCTGGTCTCGCAGGGTGAGGAGCCGGTCGACGAGGGGTTGGGGACTGAGCTGCTCCGTGGCTGCGCTTTGGGCGAGGCGCGTGAGTTGGGCCAGCGCCCGGAGACCTTCGGAGCCGCCGCGTGCGGCGACTTCGGCGAGTTGCGCGGCATCGAGCGGGCTGAAAGGTTCCCCTAAGGAAGTCGGGGGGAGGCGGGTGAGTGCGGACCCGTCGCGAAGTTGCGGGAGAGGAGTGGTTGATCCGTTTTCCAGGATGACAGTGACGCCGCCGCGGCGCCAGTACCCGCGGGCACGTCCCGTGACGGTGACGGTATCGTCGCCGGCGTCCAGGATCAGTGCCGTGTGCTCGTCCACGCCGAGGATCGCGGTGCTGTCGGGAAGAGATTCCTCAAGCACGGTGAGACGCCGTTCGCCGAGGTAGCAGCGGCTGGTGTCGTAGGTGCCTCCCTCGTGGTTGTCCCAGTGGGGGATGACGACGCACTCGAGACCCACCGCGGACATCAGGTCCAGCCCCTCGAGCCAGAAGGGCGCCGCGCCGACCTTGTAGATCTCGTAGACCGGGGGCGCGAAAGATCCGAGGGTTGCGGCGGCGGCCGAAGAGAAGCAGAGGGTGGCGGCGCCGTGGGTGAGCGCTTCGGTGAAGTCGTCGACCAGGGCGAGGGGCCGCCACTGGGCCAGCGCGTAGCTGGGGCTGCCGGGACCGGCGAAGACGTAGGTGGCCTCACGAACGCGTTGCTTAAAGGCGATGCGCTCGAGGGGGCTGGTCTCGTCGTAGCGGGCGAAGTGGAGGGGGGTGATGGCGATGTGCAAGGAGCGGTCGAAGTAGCCAACTAGCTTGTCGGTCATCTGGGGGACGTTCTCCTGGAAGGCGTAGGGAGTGTCGAGGGTGACCGCGTCTACCTGGGGGTGGCGCGCCAGCAGCGAGCGATGGACTCTGGTCATGCCCGGTGCCGTCTCGCCCGAGCCCAGAAGTGCGAGGACGCCGGTGGCCATGGCGGTATCGTACCGAATCAGCGCGGCGAGTCGTGTCACGGATGACGTTGACGGGTTGTGGACTGTGCGTGTAACGATTGTGTGACGATCACTGCTGGCGACCCGGCGCCGCGCGAAAGTGGCGGTAGACCAAATGGTAAACGCCAACGAGGGAGGTCGTGATGCGAGGTGGAACGATGCTGGGCCGAGTGTCGTCGATCGTGCTCGCGGTTGCTCTGGTGACGGTGAGCTCGGCGGTGGGACTGGCCAGCGTCGCGGGCGCGGACACTCTCGCCATCAGCGGTGAGATTCAAATTCCCTCCACCCTGACCGTCGCGGTCTCCTCGGGGAGCGGATCGTACACGTACCAGTGGTACGACTGCTCCAGTTCAGTCGCGGCGCAGACGTCGACGACGCCGCCCTCGACGTGCTCGACGATCTCGGGGGCCACGTCGTCCAGCTATACGTTGTCAAGCAGCGACTACCTCCAGTACGTCACGGTGGGAGTGACCGATTCGTCCACGACCTACTACGCGGCGTCGGTGGGCCCGATACTCGAGCCCGCGCCCGCGCCGATGCTGACGTCCTCGTTCGCGTCCTCCGCCGCCACTACCGACGTTGGCACGACGGCGAGCGCGCCGGCGGTGTCTACTGGCTTTACCGTCTACAACTCGACGGGAGTGTCCTACCAGTGGTACGACTGCTCCAGCTCTGTCACGGCGCCGACGACGACGCAGCCCTCGACGTGCTCGACGATGATCTCAGGAGCCACGAACAGCACCTACGTTCTCGCCCCGGCCGACGTGGGTTACTACCTCGTGGTCCGCGAGACCGTGACCAATGCAGTCGGTTCGGCGTCGGCCTTCACGTCATCGACCACCAGCGCGGTGTCGGGAGGGGCGTTGGTACCGGTCACGTCCAGTTCATCGGACTGGCCCACCCTTTCGTCGCTCACCCCGGCGTCGTT
This sequence comes from Actinomycetes bacterium, assembly GCA_021793395.1. GTDB lineage: Bacteria > Actinomycetota > Acidimicrobiia > Acidimicrobiales > RAAP-2 > RAAP-2. Next base: position 8,231 of record JAJYSU010000047.1, on the reverse strand, counting down.
GTCGGTCGCACTGACGTCCCCGGGGACCTGGACCGGTAGCCCCGCCGCGACCAGTTACTCGGTCCAGTGGTACCGGTGTTCGTTCGCCGTGGGTGCCGCGTCGACGGTGACGCCGTCGGACTGCATCCCCGTGGCGTTGTCACCTTCGTCGCTGTCGGGACCGTGGAGCTACACCTTCGTCTCCGCCGACGTCGGGTCGTATCTGCTCGCGGGGGTGACCGCGTACAACGGATTCACGTCGAGTGCGGTCTACTACTCGCCGAGCACCACGGCGGTGGTGGCGGTGGCGCCGCGGCCGACGTCGTTGCCGGCGGTGAGTGGTTCCGCGGTCGTCGGCGGCCAGTTGGGCGTGTCGGCGGGAACCTGGTCGGGTCTGCCCGCGCCGACGGTCGTCGGTTACGCGTGGTACGCGTGTTCGAGTAACCCGTCGTGGAGTGGTGCAGGCCAGGTGTCGACGCCGCCCGCTCTGCCCAGTGGCTGTGGCCTAATTGGCGGCGCGACGTCGTCTACCCTTTCGCTGACCTCGGCCCAGAGTGGTGAGTGGGTCGTGGCGCAGGTCCAGGCATCCAACAGTGCTGGTAACTACTACTACCTTCCGCCCGCAACTCAGGTCGCCGCGGCGACCGCCTCGACCGCGGGGGCAGTGGCGATTGCCACGCCGAATGTCAACGGTGTGTACAGCGCGTCCCTGACGACACCCTTCAACGGCGCTCCCGCGCCGACGGTCGTCTACGCGTGGTACGACTGCGCGAACGCCGTCTCGGCGACGAGTACGCCCACGACGACGTTTCCGCTCTCCTGCGGCAGCGCGGTCGGGTCGGGGAGCAGCTACGCGCCGACCAGCAGCGACCTAGGAAAAGATCTTGTCGTCGTTGCGACCGCGACGTCGCCGGGGGTTGCGACAACGTACGTGAATTCGGCGTCGATCCTTTTGACCGGAGCCGCCGCGTCCTTCTCGGGGGTCACGATCAGTGGCGCGAGTACCACGACTGCGCTCGGTACGACGATGACCGCGAGCCCGGCGTTCACCGCGGTGCCCGCGCCCACGTCGGGGCAGGTGACGTACCAGTGGTACTCGTGCACGGGTTCGCAGAGTGCGGGCGCCACGTTGCCGGCGAGCGGCTGTGCGGCGATCGGGGGCGCCACGGCGGCGTCGTACACTCCCGATACCCTGGCCAGCGCGACGAACTACACCGGTTCCGGCACGAACAACGTGTTCGTACAGGTCACGATCAACAACGGGCAGGGTGCGATCTCGTACCACTCGGCGACGACGCAGCTCACGACCGCCGTGCCGTCGATCGCCGTGTCGCCGTCGCTGACCACCTCTACGGCGTCAACCACCACACCCCTGACGGCTCGAAACGGCACCTGGCTCGGGGCACCCACGCCGACCCTTACCGACACCTGGTACTACTGCACCTCGCCGGTCTCGTCGCCCTCGACGGCGTTGGCGAGTTGGTGTCACTCACTAGGGGCGACGGGCTCGTCGTACCAGCCGACCGGGAGCTTCGTCGGTGACTACTTCCTCGTCGGGGTCACGGGGCACAACGGCGTTGGCGGGGGGACGACGAGTGATCTCACGGTCTACTCGGCCTCGACGACCGCGCCCCTGGTGTCGACGCTGGCGATCACCAGCCTGTCGATCACGGGCACGGCGACAGTCGGCAGCGTGCTCTCGAGTACGGCCGTCGTGAGCGCGTCCACGAGCTACACCACGACCTACCAGTGGTACGAGTGCGCGGCGTCCGAGCCCGTCGGCGTGGCGGTCCCGGCCAACTGTTACGCGATCGCTGGCGCCGTCAGTTCGACGTTCGTGCCGACCGTGCAACAGTCGGGCTACTACCTGACCGTCCTGGAAACCGTCACCGGTAACGGGACCACCGCCAGCGCTCTCGCGGCGACGACGGGTCTGGTGACCTCCAACGCGCCGGGTGCGCCGACCTCGGTGACCGCGGTCGCCGGCCTGGGGCAGGCGACGGTCTCCTGGGCTGTTCCGACGACCGGTCTCGCGCCGACGTCGTATCGCGTGGTCGCCTCTAACGGCGCGACGTGCACGACCTCAACCACCTCCTGCGTGGTGACGGGACTGCTCTACGGCACGTACTACTCCTTCACGGTGACCGCCTCGAACGCCTATGGCGCGGGTCCGGTATCGGTGGTGTCCAACGCGATCATGCCGAGCGAGTCGACGCCGGCGGCACCGTCGGACGTGCGCGCGGTTGCCCGGAACCAGTCGGCGTCGATCTCGTGGATCGCCGCGGTGAACAACGGTTCGCTGGTCACGCTCTACGTGGTCGGCGCCACGCCGGGCGGGCTGTCGTGCACCACCACGACGACCTCGTGCGTCGTGCGGGGTCTCACCAACGGCGTCACCTACACCCTGCGGGTCACGGCGCGTAATGCCGTGGGCACCGGTCCCGCGTCACTGCCGGTCGTCGTGACCCCGAAGGTCGCCGCGCCGAGCGCGCCGGTGTCGATCTCGGTGCGCCGAGGAAGCGGTCAACTCCTAGTGAGTTGGGTCGCCGGGCCGACCAATGGTGCGGTGGTGAACGGCTACCGCGTCACCGTGACCGCGGCGGGTGTCACGCACACCTGCACCACCACGACCACGTCGTGCCTCGTGAGGGGTCTCACCAACGGCGTCGCCTACCACGTGGTCGTCACCACCCTGAGCCGCACCGGATCGGCGGCGAGCGCCGTGCGGGGGCTGATCGCTCCCGCGGGTCGCCCGTCGGCGCCGTTTATCTTCCACAGCGCGCGCGGACGGGGAGTCGTCATCGTCTACTTCCGCGCTCCGACCGTGCTCAACGGCGCGCCGGTGGCCTACTACCAGTACCTGATCAACGGGCGCTGGACCGTGCAGCCGATCAAGGGCCGTACGGTCATCGTGCTACGCGGGTTGCGCCTCGCCACCGCCTACGTGGTGCGGGTGCGCGCGGTCAGCGTCGGTGGGGCGTCGGCGGCGTCACGGCCGGTTCGCGTGATCACCCTGTAGGGTCGACGGCGACCCCGACGGTGATCGCCGTACACTGAAGATCGTGAGCATGTTCGTCGTCGAGGTTCGCAACCGCGCGCGCGGGCGGGCGGGAACGATGACGTCGCTCTGGGCGGTCGTGATGGCGGTGGTGCTCTTCCTCGGCGAGACCCACTGGAGCTCGCACGGGGGGGTCGAGGTGACCGGCGTGGTCGCCACGGCGCTCCTGGGCGCCTACCTCGGGTGGAGCCGCCACCTGGGGGTGGTGCTGGTCGCGCCACTGGTCAGTTGGCTGGTCGCGTGGCTGCCGCTCTGGGTGGCGGCGATGATCCACGACGGGTTCGTGCGTGGTCTGTTCGTGGGGCTCTTTCTGGTCACCCTTGGCTGGATCGGTATCGGGGCGAGCGAACTGGTGGGACTGGGGCTGGTCGCCCTGGTGGTGCGAGCCCTGCGAGGGCGAGGGCGCGGGCGCCGTGAGCCCGACGTCGTGGTACTCGGGCCGAATGACGTCTAACGCGTGACGCGCTCGTCGGTGCCGGGCTGACCGGGACCGTAGGCGCCGAGCACGGTGAGCAGCATCCTCACCCACTCCTTGTCGTCGGCCGGCTCGAGGGCGATGTCGTTGAAGGAGTGGGCGAGCAGGCTGGACTCGAAGATGAAGGCCATTTCCCGCGCGCTCAGCAGGTCGCCCACGACGTGGCGATCCTGGAGCGTGGTGAAGAAGGCCGTCAGCCCGCGCAGGTAGGTCTCCTGGAGCGCGGCGAAGTCGTTCTGCAGGCTGGGGCGCGCGATGGCGGCCGTCGCGATGCGCAGGCGCATGTGGCGGTTGCGACGCCAGTAGTCGCGCTGAGTCGGGTTGGTCTGCTGCTCGCTGATGTACTCGTAGAGATCGTCGTAGCTGTGCAGTCGCGCACTCACCTCGTCGAAGAGCGCGACGATTTCGGTCGTCATGGACGCGTAGATCGACAGGTACGCGGCGTCGATCAGGCCCTGGCGGGAGCGGAAGTTGTTGTAGATGACGCTGGAGGAGAGGTTGGTCGCCTGACAGATGTCGGCGATGCGCAGCGATCCCTCGTCCCGGCGCCATAGCGCCCGGGACGTGACCTCTAACACCGCGTCGCGCGTGGCTTCGGTCGGCTCCGGTACGTACATTGGCGTTACCACCCTGAAAATAGAATAACTACGGTCATCGTAATGGTTTTTTCTTAGAGTATTCTTCGAGACGTTCGCGAATTGGGGAGGCATTGAGCGTCCGGGTGGGGTAGTGCACCATCACCCCTGGTGAGAAGGTTAGGCAGTGGGCAGACGTCGCCCCAGCGCCGCGAGGTTCGCCCGCCAGATCCGCGCCAGTATCGGCACGGCGACCAGGGCACCCACGGGCCCCAGGGCCCACCAGGGAAAGTCCAGCTCCTCGCTCCAGGTCAGTTCGACCCGGTGGGGGTCGCCGACCAGGTCGAAGCGTCCGCGGCCGCGCACCAGCCCGCGGTGCTCCACCGCGATGGTCGCGCCCTCGCGCCACTGCACGACGCGCATCACGTCGCGCGTGACCAGGGGTCCCACGCGGGTGCGACAGGTGAAGGTCGTGCCCACGCCGCGGCGCTGGTCGTCGGCGAACTCGATCGCCAGCGCGTCGTGCATCCAGTAGACGTGGCGCTCGAGGCGCGACAACTCGCTCCACAGGGTGGCCACCGACACGGGGTAGACGGCGCGGACCGTGACGCGGGCCATCAGGCGAGACGGGCCAGGCGCCGCCATTCGTCGAGGGGGGGCGTCGTGAGGTCGGCGCCGAGTACCTGCAGCGCGACGTGGTCGGCGCCGGCGTCGCGCTGCGCGTCGATCGCGGACTGGATCGCGGCCTCGTCGCCGTGCACGACCATCGCGTCGGCCAGGCGGGCCGAGCCACCGCGCACGAAGTCCTCCTCGACGAAGCCGAGTCGTCGCCACGAGGCGCGGTAGTTCTCCAGGCCCGTGTAGATCTCGAGGTAGTCGTGGGCGCGACGCAGGAACTCCTCGCGGTCCTGGTCGAGCACGACCGCCTGTTCCACGACGAGAAAGCCCTGGCCCAGGGCGGCGCGCGCGCGCGCCGTGTGTTCGGGGGTGACCAGGTAGGTGTGAGCGCCGTCGCACTGGGTGGCCGCCAGTTCCAGCATGCGCGGGCCCAGGGCGGCGATGACGCGGGCGTAGGCCTGGTTGGCCTCGGGAGCCAGCATCGGGGCCGCGTCCATCGCGCGCAGGTACTCGCGCATCGCCGCGAGCGGGTGGTCGTAGTCGTGGCCGCGCAGACGGGTGACGAGCGGCTGGTGGCTGACGCCGAGGCCGAGCACGAACCGCTCGTCGTAGGCGGCATTCAGCGTGCGCGCGGCGTTGGCCGCGGCGACCGCGTCGCGCGCCCAGATGTTGGCGATGCCGGTCGCCACCACCAGCCGCGAGGACCCCGCGAGCAGCAGCGAGGCGCTGGTGAAGGCCTCGCGGCCCCAGGCCTCGGCGATCCACAGGGCGCTGTAGCCGAGCGAGTCGATCTCACTCGCGAGCTCGCCGACCCGCGACGCCGGGAGCGACTCGTGGGTGGTCGTCCAGATCCCCGGTCGCGTGCGCAGCGTGGTCAGGGCCGAAGTCACGCCCCCACTGTAGGCAGGTTTGTGGTGGGGGGCTTGGCGCGACCACAATGGTGTCGTGGCCTACTTCGTCGCCCTGGCGAGCGCGTGGTTGCTCGTCTCGGCGGCGACGGCGCTGCGCCCCGGGCGCCGCGGGATCTTCGCGGCCCTGGCCTACCCGGTGGGCTGGGCGGCCGGCGAGTTGCCCGGACAGGCGATCACGCTCGAGGCGGGCCTGGTGGTGTTGCTGGCGTGGTGGGGCTGGCCGCGTACGGAATGGCTCTCGCTCGCGGTGGTGGTGCTCGCGTCGGTGGTGGTCGCGGAGAACCTAGCGCTGGTGGTCGTGAGCTTTCGCGCGCGCACCGTGGTGCGCCGCGCGATGGCCACGAGCCCGCGCCGGCCGCTGGAGATCTCGCGCCCGCGCGAGGACCGCTTCGGTGTCTGGTGGCGCACGGCGGCCCAGATTCCCTGGCACCCGCGCTGGCTGCAGGTGGTGTCCGACGTCCCCTACGGGCCGCTCCCGCGCCACCGCCTCGACGTGTGGCGCACCTCGACCACGCCGCGCGGGGCCCCGGTGATCCTCTACCTGCACGGGGGCGCCTGGACCTTCGGCGACAAGCGCGAGCAGGGCCGACCCATGCTGCACGAGTTCGTGGCGCGTGGCTGGATCGCCGTCGCCCCCAACTACCGCCTCGCCCCGCGCCACCCGTGGCCCGCCCAGATCGAGGACGCCGCGGCGGTCCTGGCCTGGGTGAGGCGCACCATCGCCGCCTACGGCGGCGACCCCGACCGGGTGGTCGTGGCCGGCGGGTCCGCCGGGGGTCACCTGGCGGCCCTGGTGGGACTGGCCGGCGACGACCCGATCTGGGCCCCCCACGGCGTCGGGGTCGACGGGGCATCGCTCGCGGTGCGCGGAGTGATCTCGCTCTACGGGGTGCTGGAGATGACCGGGGACGAGGACTACTGGCGCGGACTGGGTCACCAGATCCGTCGCCTGCTCGAGCACCGCGTGGTGCAGGTCCCCTACGAGGGCCACGAGGAGATCTACCGCGCGCTCTCGCCGATGGCGCGGATCCACCGCGACGCGCCGCCCTTTCTCGTGGTCCAGGGCGGCAACGACACGCTGGTGGACGTCAACGTGGCGCGCTCCTTCGTGGCGCGCTTTCGCGAGGTGGCCCTGGCCCCGATCTACCACGTCGAGCTGCCCCTCACCCAGCACGCCTTCGACGTGACCGCGAGCCCGCGCACTTCGGCGGTGGTGCGCGCCGCGGTGGCCTTCGCCGAATCGGTGACGCCGGTGCGCGTCGAGCCGCCGGCGAGCACCCGCCACGCCTACCAGGTGCCGCCGACCACGGTGCGCGTCGAGGACGACGGGCGCGACGTCCGCGAGGTCGCGGGCGAGCTCGGGACGCTGTACGTGGTCACCGCGGATAATCCCTTCTCGACCGTGGTCGACGACGGGCGCAACGCCGAGCGCGAACGCGAACTGGCCGACCTGCTCGACGCGCGTCACGTCACGTGGCGCGCCACGCTCGCCACGGCCCCCGGTGGCCCCACCGAACGGGGCGCGGCCCTGGCGGGCGTCGAGTTCGACGAGGCGCGCGCCTGGGCGCACGCCTTCGAGCAGTACGCGCTCTACGAGGTGCGCGCCGACGCGGTGGTGGTACGACGCACGCGCGACGGCGCGATTCTCACCGACGGGGTCGCCCGCGGGGGCCGGTCGGAGGTCACCCGGTAGTCGCGCGTTCCAGTGGTGCCGTCGCCGGCCCGGCGAGGCGGGTGTCGCGCGACGAGATCGACGCGGCGTCGAGCCACTCACCGCGTGGCGAGTGGTGACCCGGTTCTGGTGCTCGAGTCCGGTGCGCCGCGCCGCGGCGGCCTAGTGCGTCGTCAGGGTCGCGGTCAGCGACAGCGAGTCGGCCTCGACGAGTTCGAGTTCGAGGATCGACCCCGCGCCCACCAGGTCGGCCCGCGCGGCCGTGACGGCGTCGAGCAGGGGCCGCGGCCCGGCGACGACGCAGCGGGTGACCTCGGCGCGCGGTGAGACCTTGGCGACGCTCTTCTCGCGGCGCAGCGCCTCGAGCACCTCGCTCAGCGGGTGATAGAGCACTCCGGGGTTCTCGCCGTTACGGAGGTGCAACTCCTCGACGCGGGGCCAGGGGGCCAGGTGCACCGAGCCGTCGTGCCACCAGCGCCAGGCCTCCTCGGTGGCGAAGGGGAGGTAGGGCGCGAGCAGGCGCGTGAGGGTCGAGAGCACCAGGGCTAGGGTGGCGCGCGCCGACTGCGTCGCCGGGTCGTCGGCGTCGCCGTAGGCGCGCAGCTTCACCAGCTCGACGTAGTCGTCGCAGAAGGACCAGAAGAACGACTCGGTACGCTCGAGGGCTCGGGCGTAGTCGTAGGCGTCGAGCGCGGTGGTCGCCTCGGTGATCAGCCGGGCCGCGAGGGCCAGCACGTCGCGGTCGAGGGGCTCGCTCACGGCGTCGAGTCCCGGCGTCGCGCTCCCGTCGTCCCCCAGCCGTCCGAGGACGAACTTAGTGACGTTGAGGACCTTGATCGCCAGGCGTCGGCCGATCTTCATCTGGGCCTCGTCGACCGCGGTGTCGGTGCCGGGGCGCCCGCAGGCCGCCCAGTAGCGCAGGGCGTCGGCCCCGTGGCGCTCG
>JAJYSU010000046.1 GCA_021793395.1 Actinomycetes bacterium | reverse complement strand
GGGTGACGGTCCCCGACTCGACACGGCGCATCCCCGCGATGGCCTCCACCAGTTCGGTCTGCCCGTTGCCCTGGACGCCGGCGAGGGCGAGGATCTCGCCCTCGTGCACGTCCAGGGAGACCCCGTTCACGGCCGTCAGGCCCCGGTCGTCGCGCACGACCAGGTTACGCAATTCGAGGACGGCGGCCCCCGGGGTGATCGGCTCCTTGGCCACGGTCAACTCGACGTCGCGACCCACCATCATCGACGCCAGCTCGGACTCCGTCGCGCTCGGCGCGGCGGTGCCCACGACGTGGCCGTGGCGAATGATAGTGATCACGTCGGCGACGGCCTTGACCTCCTTGAGCTTGTGGGTGATGAAGAGGATGGACTTACCCGCGGCGGCGAGCGAGCGCATGATCGTCATCAGGGCGTCGATCTCCTGGGGCGTCAGCACCGCCGTGGGCTCGTCGAGGATGAGCAGCTCAGCGTCGTGGCTGAGGGCCTTGAGGATCTCCACGCGTTGCTGCAACCCGACGGGAAGGCTCTCCACCCGGGCGTCGGGGTCCACCTCGAGGTTGAACTCGCGCGAGACGCGCCGGATCTCCTCGGTCGCGTGGCGGTAGTCGATCCGGTTGAGGGACTTGGTGGGTTCGAAGCCCAGCACGACGTTCTCGGCGACGGTGAACACCGGCACCAGCATGAAGTGCTGGTGAACCATGCCGATACCGCGGCGCACAGCCTCTCCCGAGTCGCGAAAGTGGACCGGTTCGCCGTCGATGAGGATCTCCCCCTCGTCAGCGTGTAAGAGGCCGAAGAGGACGTTCATGAGCGTGGACTTACCGGCGCCGTTCTCGCCGAGCAACGAGTGGATCTGTCCCGGCTCGACGATGAGGCTGATGGCGTCGTTGGCGGTGAAGGAGCCGAAGCGCTTGGTGATACCACGAAGTTCGAGGCGCATAGGGAGTCATCGTAGTCAGGACGAGGGCCCAGCTCTAGGAGCCGAACTCTCGTCCTGACACGCGATTACGTTCGCTCAGCCGACGGGGTAGGCGTTCGGGTTCACCGAGATCCTACCCTTGATGATGCCGGCCTTGGCGGCCGCGATCTTCGCCTTCAGCGACGCGGGAACGGCGATGCCGCCGAAGTCCAACTGGGTTCCGTTGTTCTTCAGAGTGCCGATGTAGCGGCCGCCCTTGAAGGTGCCGCGAGCGGCGGCCAGCACGGCCGCCTCGACCGAGGGCTCAACGCCCTTGGCCACGGTGCCCACGAACCACTTGCAGTCGGCGGCGTCCTGCACGCAGCCGTTGCTGTCGACCCAGAGCACGCTGTGGCCCTTGCCGGCCTGTTGAGCCGCGGCGACCGAGCCGAGGCCCACCGATCCCGCAACCGGGAAGACGATGTCGGCGCCCGAGGCGAAGTCGCCGGCGGTGAGGGTCTTGCCCGCGGTCTGGTCGGTGAAGTTGCCGACGAAGGTCCCCTTACCGTTGCAGGTGCTGAGGTTGCACGCGCCCTTGGCGGGAGTCCATCCGAGGGTCTTGACCGACTTGTGGTAGGTCTTGTCGAAGTAGCGTACGCCGGCAATGAAGCCGTTCATGTACAGGGTGACCGAGGGGAACTGCTCGCCACCGTAGGTGGCTACTGTGCCGGTCCTCGTCATTCCCGCCGCGAGAATGCCGCCGAGGAAGGCGGCCTGGTCGGTCTCGTACTGCAGCGCGAGAACGTTGTGGTACTTAAGCCCGGTCGGCGCGTCGTCCACGATCGCGAACTTCTGAGCGGGGTGGGCGTTCGCTGCCGCCTTGGTCGCCCCGTCCATCAAGAAGCCGACCGTGACGATAATGCCGCACTTTTGGCTGATGAAGCTGTTGATATTCGGCACGTAGTCGGCTGATGACGTCGACGACAGGTACGTGATCGAAATTTTCGGGTCGACCTTCTTCGCATCCTGCAGGCCCTTCCACGCCGAGGCGTTGAAGGATTTGTCGTTGATGCCACCGGTATCGGTCACGACGCACGCCTTGAACGGCGTCGCCGCGGAGGCCGTCGTGGTTGCCACCGTGGATCCCGCGACGCCCACGGTGAGCGTGCCCAGGACTAGTGCGGCCGTTCCCATCAGCGTGGTCAGGCGCCGTACGCCGCCCACCTTCTCTCCTATTTTCATGCATTCCTCCATAGTCATCCCATGGCCGAGCGCGAACGCGCCCGACGGGACATCAATACGGCGACACTACTGCATCGGGTTCCTGAATGATGTTCGACAGCGGGGTTCCTTCGCGGCCTCACGAGTTTGTTCAGTGACTCGGGTGGGGTGTCACGTAGCGCGGAACCGCCAGGCTGACCAGGAGTGCGAGGGCGGTGATCGCGGCGGAGAGCTGGAAGGCCCGGTCGTAGCCGCTCGACAGAGCCAGGTGCGAGGTGGTGACGCGAAACGTGGCGCTGCGATCAGCCGCGACCGTGCCCAGTGCGGCGAGGGCCAGGGAGCCTCCGATTTGGCGGGCGGTGTTGAGCACGCCCGACGCGAGTCCCGCCTCGGCGCGGTCCACTCCGGTGGTCGCGGCACTGGCTAGTGGGGTGAACAGGAGCCCGATCGCGAAGGCGCACAGCATGGAGGGGACGAGGACGTCCGCGTCGTAGGAACTGTGGGCGCCGATGCGCGACACCCACGCGAAGCCCACCGTGGCGAGGGCGGTGCCCGCGAGCAGGAGGGGACGCACGTGGGTACGGTGCAGGACGCGAGAGCTGAGCTGGGCTCCCGCCACGATGGCCAGCGCCATCGGCAGAAACGCGACGCCGGTCTTCACGGCCCCGTAGCCCAGGACGTACTGGTAGTAGAAGGTCAGGAAGTACCACATCGTGAAGAAGGCACCGCCGACGAGGAACATGACGAGGTTCGACGTGGACAGCGCCCGTGAGCGGAAGATGCGGTAGGGCAACAGGGGGTGGCTGGCGACGGACGCCTCCCACCAGAAGAAGAGCGCGAGCCCCACGAGGCCGCCGACCAGCCACGACAGGGTGGTTCCCGAGGTCCAGGGCTGGGTCACGGTGTTGACGACGGCGTAAATGACCGCGGCGAGGGAGCCGGTGACCAGCACCGCACCGGTCACGTCGAGTCGCTCCTTGTCGTCGCGGCGGCGCAGTTCGCGCAGGTAGAGCACGGCCAGGAGACCGGCGACGGCGCCAACCGGGACGTTGATGAAGAAGATCCAGCGCCACGATACCCAGCCGGTGAGCGCGCCGCCGAGCAGTCCGCCGACCGCGCCCCCGGCTCCGGCCACCGCGCTCCAGGTGCCCAGGGCCTTGGGAAGACGCGGCCCGTGAAAGGTGGTGACGATGATCGTCAGCGTCGCCGGAGAAAGGATGGCTCCCCCGATACCCTGCAGGGCGCGCACCGCGACCATCTGAGTGCCGTCAGTGGCGAGACCTGCGCCAATGCTGGCCAGGGTGAAGAGTGCGAGCCCCACGAGGTAGACGCGTCGGCGTCCGAACAGGTCCGCGGTGCGTCCGCCGAGCAGAAGGAAGCCGGCAAAGGTGAGGACGTAGGCGTTGACGACCCACTGCGCGTTGGCGAGGGAGAAGTGCAGGTCGCGCTGCATCGACGGGAGCGCGACGTTCACGATGGAGACGTCGAGCACCACCATGAACTGGGCCAGGCACGCGATCGTCAGGATGATCCAGTCGGGGGCGTGGCGGTGCACGGGGGTGGCGTCAGGCATGGGGGGAGTGTAGTGGTGCGCCTCGTGCGCTCCGATCGGCCACACTGGTAGGCGTGGCTGCCCAGTACATCTTCACCATGCGTGACCTGCGTCGCTTCTACCCCCCGGACCGCGAGGTGCTCAAGGGGATCACTCTCTCCTTCTACCCCGGCGCCAAGATCGGGGTGATCGGATCGAACGGATCAGGAAAGTCGTCGTTGCTGCGTATCATGGCGGGACTCGACGACGGGTTCACCGGCGAGGCGCGTCTCACGCCCGGCTTTACCGTGGGCTACCTCGCCCAGGAGCCAACGCTGGACCCCACGAAGAACGTCGTGGAGAACGTGGCCGATGGTGTCGCCGCGTCGCGCGATCTGCTAACCCGGTACGACGTCGTGTGCGCGGCAATGGGTGAGCCCGATGCCGACCTGGAGGCGCTCCTCGCCGAGCAGGCGGACCTGCAGACGAGGATCGACGCGGCGAACGCGTGGGACCTGGAGCGGACCCTCGAGATCGCTATGGACGCGCTGCGTCTTCCGCCGAGCGACGCGGACGTCTCGACCCTCTCGGGCGGGGAGCGTCGCCGGGTGGCGCTGTGCCGGGTGCTCTTGTCCGCGCCGGACCTTTTGCTGCTCGACGAGCCGACCAACCACCTCGACGCGGAGTCGGTGGCGTGGCTGGAGCGCACGCTGCAGGAGTACGCGGGCACGGTGGTGGCCGTCACCCACGATCGCTACTTCCTCGACAACGCGGCGTCGTGGATCCTCGAGCTCGATCGGGGACGCGGCATCCCCTGGGAGGGTAACTACTCGTCCTGGCTCGAGCAGAAGCAGGCGCGCCTCGCGGCCGAAGAGCGGGTGGACGAGGCGCGCCAGTCCGCTCTCGCCCGAGAACTGGAGTGGATTCGGATGTCGCCGCGGGCTCGACAGAGCAAGGGGAAGGCTCGGCTCACGGCGTTCAACGACCTGGTGGCCGAGGCCGAGTCGGCCGAGCGGCGCGCGGACCGACTGGAAATCGTCATCCCCCCCGGTCCGCGTCTCGGCGATGTCGTGGTGCACGCGCAGGGCCTCACCAAGGGTTTTGCCGACCGATTGCTCATCGAGGACCTGTCCTTCCTGCTACCGCCGGGGGGCATCGTGGGAGTCATCGGTGCCAACGGCGCGGGTAAGACCACGCTGTTTCGACTGCTCGTGGGCGAAGAGGCCCCCGACGCCGGCTCGTTGACGGTGGGTTCGACGGTGAGTTTCGCCTACGTGGATCAGTCTCGTAACTCTCTGGCGCCCGACGCCACGGTGTTCGAGGCGATCGCCGGCGGCCAGGATCACCTGGTGGTCGGTAACCGTGAGATTCACGGGCGGGCCTACGTCGCGAGTTTCGGCTTCAAGGGGAGCGATCAGCAAAAGCGCGTCGGTGACCTCTCGGGTGGTGAGCGCAATCGCGTGCACCTGGCGAGCGTGCTGCGCGGAGGCGGTAACGTCCTGCTCCTCGACGAGCCGACGAACGACCTGGATGTCGACACGCTGCGCGCGCTGGAAGACGCCTTGGTGAGTTTCCCGGGCTGCGCGGTGGTCATCAGCCACGACCGGTGGTTCCTCGATCGCGTGGCTACGCACGTGCTCGCCTTCGAGGGTGACGCCGGCGTGCGATGGTTCGAGGGGAACTTTTCGGACTACGAGGTGGATCGCCACCGGCGCCTGGGCGCCGACGCCGATCAGCCGCACCGTTTCCACTACAAGCCGTTGGTTCGATCATGAGTCGCCGTGCGTCGTGGTAGAAGGAGGCCCCCTGGTGACAACGCGTGATGACTGCCGACGCCGTGACGAGAGCGACGAGCTGGCGCCGCTTCGCGACTGGTTCACGCTGCCCGAGGGCGTCATCTATCTCGACGGGAACTCGCTCGGACCGGTGTCGCGAGGAGTGCGTCGGCGCGTCAACGAGGTCCTCGACCACGAGTGGGCGACGGGGCTCGTGCGCAGTTGGAATAGCGCCGGGTGGATGGAGATGCCCTCGCGCCTCGGGGACCAGATCGCGCCGCTGATCGGCGCACGTCCCGGCGAGGTCGTGGTCGCCGACTCGTTGACGATCCTGTTGGCCAAGTTGATTGGAGGGGCGCTGGCCCTGCGCCCCGAGCGCCACGTCGTGCTGACCGACGCGGTTAACTTCCACTCGGACCTCTACATCGCGCGCGCGATGGCCGCCCGCGCCGGTCGTCCGGTCGAGGTTCGCGCCATTGATCGGGCCGACCTGGCCGGCGAACTCGGACCCGAGGTGGCCCTGGTGCTGTTGACGCACGTCGACTTTCGCACGGGGGAGATGCTCGACGTGGCGGGACTCACGGCCGCGGTGCACGCGTGCGGGGCGCTGATGCTGTGGGACTTCGCGCACTCGGCCGGGGCGGTTCCCCTCGACGTCACGGGGGCCCACGTCGACTTCGCAGCTGGCTGCGGGTACAAGTACCTCAACGCGGGACCCGGATCGCCGGCCTTTCTCTACGTGCGCCGCTCGTGGCAGGGCGTTCTCGAGAACCCGCTACCGGGTTGGTTGGGCCACGCCCGCCCCTTCGACTTCGAGCCGACGTACGAGCCCGCGCCCGGCGTGCGAACCTTCGTCACGTCCTCGCCGTCGGTTCTGGCCCTGGCGGCGATGGAGGGGGCCCTCGAGATCTTCTCGTACGTGTCCCTCGACCAGTTGCGCACCAAGAGCCTGGCTCTGACCGACCTCTTCATCGACCTCATCGCGGAGCGAGTGCCCGGGGTGTTCGAGATCGTGACGCCGCGCGACCACGCGCGCCGTGCTAGCCAGGTGTCGCTGCGTCACCCGGAGAGTTACGCCTTCGTGCAGGCCCTGATCGAGCGGGGGGTCATTGGGGACTTCCGCGATCCCGACATCAGTCGCTTCGGCTTCGCGCCGCTCTACCTGCGCTACGTCGACGTCTACGACGCCGTCGAGCAGATGGTCGCGGTGCTCGAGGGTGAGGAGCACCGGGTCGCGCGTTTCGCGGTGCGCAACCCCGTCACCTGAGCTGCTACTGCGAGAAGATCACGGTGCGTCGTCCCACCACGGTGACGCGGTCCTGCGCCATTAGCGTGGCCGCGCGGGCGAGTACCGTGCGCTCGATGTCGCGCCCGAGGGCCACGAGATCCTCGGGTCGACGCGCGTGCGAGACGCGCACGACGTCCTGCTCGATGATGGGTCCCTCGTCGAGGTCAGCGGTCACGAAGTGGGCGGTGGCACCGATGAGCTTGACCCCCCTCTCGTAGGCCTGGTGGTAGGGACGAGCACCGCGAAACCCCGGAAGGAAGGAGTGGTGGATGTTGATGATGCGGTCCTTCAGGTCGGCGCACAGGGCCGGCGAGAGGATCTGCATGTAGCGCGCCAGGATCACGAAGTCGATGTCGTGGTGCTCGATCAACTCGCGGAGGCGTTCTTCGGCGAGGTCCTTGCTCGCGGCGGTGACCGGGATCTCGACGAAGGGCACGCCGTAGCGCTGCGCCACGGGCTCGCAGTCGCGGTGATTGCCCACCACGGCGACGACGTCGAGTGGGAGGTCGCCGCGTTCGCGGCGATAGAGCAGGTCGGCCAGGCAGTGATCCGCCGTGGACACCATGATAAGGGCGCGGCGCGGCTGCTCCTCGTCGCGCACGCCCAGGCGCGGTGCGAGGTGGTCGAGGCGTTCGGCGAGCACCTGTCGCGCGTGGTCCAGCGACGCAGAGCCAGTTTCGAAGCGCGTGCGCATGCAGAACTGCCCAGTGCCCGGGTCGGTGAACTGGTGATTCTCCAGGATGTTGCCACCGAGCTCGACGATCGCCGCACTGGCGGCGTGCACGATGCCCGGTTGGTCCGGGCACTGCAGGGTGGCGATGAACGTGCTCACGGCGCGAGTTACTTGTAGGAGTAGAAGCCTTGACCCGACTTTCGCCCGAGCAGCCCCGCCTGCACCATGCGCGACAGGAGTGGCGGGGTGGCGAGGTGAGACTCCTTGAACTCTTCGTACAGCGACTCGGCCACGGCCAACGTCGTGTCCAGCCCTATGAGATCGGTGAGCGCGAGCGGCCCGAGCGGGTGCGCGCACCCGAGCACCATGCCCGTGTCGATGTCTTCGGCACTGGCGAAGCCCGATTCAAGCATCCGTACCGCGGAGAGCAGGTAGGGAATCAACAGCGCGTTCACCACGAAGCCCGCGCGGTCGGGCGAGGTGATCACGCGTTTGCCGAGGGTGTCGGTGGCGTACTCGCGCACGCGCGCCGCCGTGTCGGCACTGGTCAGCAGTGACGAGATCACCTCGACGAGCTTCAGCACCGGCACGGGGTTGAAGAAGTGCATGCCGATGACTTGTTCGGGGCGCCGCGTCACCATGGCGAGTTTGATGATCGGGATCGACGACGTGTTGGTCGCCAGGATCGCCTCGGGGTCGCTCACGACGGCGTCGAGTTTCTTGAACACTTGGATCTTCGTGGCTTCGTCCTCGGCCACGGCCTCGATGACGATCTGGCGATCCGCCATCTTGGTGAAGTCCTCGCTGAAGGTGAGATTCCCTCGGGCGGTGTTGGCCTCCTCCTCGGGTACCTTGCCGGCGCTGACGGCGCGGGTGAGCGACCGCTCGATCCGCTCGACCCCGGCGGCTAGCGCCTCGGGGTTGCGCTCAATCACGACCACGTCAGCGCCCGATCGCGCGGCGATCTCCGCGATGCCCGAGCCCATGAGCCCGCACCCGACAACCCCTACTCGCTCCACGGCGACCTCCTCGTCCACGGCGGCTCGGCGCCGCGCGATGTGAGTCTAGAGCCCCCGAATTTGGCTCCCCGGACGACCGGCGACGACGGCGGCGGGTTGGCTACGATGAACGTGGGCGCCGCGGTGGCGGCCGGGTCAGTGGAGGAGCCGCTCGTGGAGGTCGTGAACGTCGTCGTCGAGATACCGCGGGGCAGTCAGAACAAGTACGAGTACGACCACCACTCTCACACGATCAAGTTAGACCGCCACCTACTGGTGTCGATGGTCTACCCGGCGGAGTACGGCTTTGTCCCCGACACGCTGGGTGGCGATGGTGACCCGCTCGACGTGTTGGTGTTGACCGAGTATCCGACTTTTCCGGGCTGTCTCATCGAGGTGAAGATTCTGGGGATGTGTCTGATGACCGACGAGCACGGCGAGGACGCCAAACTGCTCGGAGTGCCCACGTACGATCCCGCCTGGTCGGCGGCGACGGATATTGGCGACGTGCCCAAGGCGACTTTGGATCGGATCAGCCACTTCTTTACCGTCTACAAGGACCTCGACGAGGGCAAGTGGATGAAGGTCGAGCGGTGGGTGGGCCGCGCGGAGGCCGACCAGGAGCTGGCGCGTTCGCGGGCACGCTTCCACGACTGATCCGTGACCACCTGCGAGACGGACACGCTGGTTGCGAGTGAGCGGCGTGACGCTCGTCGGATTCTGGGCGCGTCACAAGGGTTCTTCTTCCTCTCGCTGGTCCTGTGCGTGATCATTGATCACGGGCTTACCGCGCGCAACGACGGTATCTCCTTCTACGGCGTCTTCCACCGGACGATTGTCATCCTGGTCTCGGGGTTCGTGGCGGGTGCGGTGGGACTGTGGCGTACCGCTTCCTACTACGCCTCGCTGGCCGCCCCCCCGGTGGTCATCGTGGCGCTGCGCGCGGTGGCCGTCGGGCTGTTCCTGCTGCTCATCACCCCCTACAACCAGGGTGCCTTCCTCAACTGGACGCACATGACGGTGGGCACGGTGATGGCGCTCGTCCAGCTGGCGCTTACCACGGCGTTACTGCGACGTCACCGTAGTTGGGGTTCACTCATCGCGTGGAGCATTCAGCTGGTGGCCGGTGTCGTCGCCGCGCTTTCCCTACCCGACTGGCACTTCCCCAACCTGCTGCTCGGCGAGTCGTTCTTTGAGGTGGGTTTTGGACTCAGTCTCTTCGTGTGGATCACGGCCCTGTCGTACACGACGCCGCGACGAGCGCGGGCGAACGCGTGACGCGTCGGCGGCGAGTCGCTTCGTAGGTGGCTTCGCGTCAGTCTTTTCCGCGACGCGTGAGCCTCTGAGGGCGCCACTCGTCCGGACGCCGCGAGACGAGCGCTCGGCGTTAGAACGTTGGTTCGAAGTCGTTGCGTAGTGCCATCGTGCTACGGCCCTTGTCCGGTCGCACGCACAGGATCTGGTGGATTTCCAAGTGGTGGCGTTCGAACGCGACCGCCGAGGCTGCCATGTAGAGCCGCCAGACGCGGGCTCGTTCGACGCCGACTTCGTCGACGGCCTCGTCGAATCGCTTGTTGAGGTTGTCGACCCACCGACGTAGGGTGAGTGCGTAGTGTTCACGCAGTCCCTCGAGGTGGCGAACTTCGAAACCGTGAGCCTGGAACAGTGACACGAGGGTGCCGACCTCGTGGAGTTCGCCGTCGGGGAAGACGTAGCGCTCGATGAAGGCGCTGCCGGTCTTAGAGGGTCCTCGCAGAGAGAGGGCGATTTGGGTCTGGCGCACGACCTCAGAGAGGGCCGACGGCTGGGGGTCCTCGTCGTAGGAGACGGGTCGTCCGATCGCGTGGTTGAGGAACCGGCCGCCCGGTGCCAGCAAGTCGAAGAGCGTCTGGGAGTAGCGTGCCAGCGATCGGCGTCCGACGTGTTCGACCATGCCAATCGAGCTGATGGCGTCGAACGGCCCGTCGCGCACGTCGCGGAAGTCCTGGAGGCGGAACTCGACGAGATCGTCGACGCCCGCGTCGCGCGCGGCCTGGGTCGCGTACCGACGCTGAGGTTCGGAGAGCGTCACACCCACGACCGATGCTCCGTAGGCACGCGCGGCGTGGATAGCCATGGCGCCCCATCCGCACCCGACGTCGAGCAGCCGCGAGCCGGGCCGCAGGTCGAGTTTGCGAGCGACGAGATCGACCTTGCGCCGCTGGGCGTCCTCGAGGGAGTCCTCGGGCGTCCGAAACACGGCGCAGGAGTAGGTCATCGACGGTCCGAGCACCATCTCGTAAAAACGGTTGGAGACGTCGTAGTGATGCGAGATGGCCTGACGGTCGCGCGAGCGGCTGTGCAGAACACCTCGCGGGTGAGCCTCGATGGCGGGCGGCGGCAGTGGCCGAAGCACGGACGTCCCGACAACGTCCAGGAGCGCGCGAACCGCGGTGGGGTTCAGGAGTTGGCGAAGGGGTGGTACCGGGAGTGCGAACAGGGCGTCGAGGTCGCCGACGACGTCGAGATCGCCGGCGACGTACGCTCGAGCGAGGCCGAGTTCGCCGGGGTGGGTGAGCACGCGCGTGATGGCGTCTCGCGACAGAATCTGCAGGGTTACTTGGTTCGCGGGCGACTCGACGCTCGGGACCGCCACACTGCCGTCGTAGGCCTCGACGCGCAGGGGAAGTCGGCCTTCGAATAGGGACGAAACGAACGTGGCGACGTCCACGGAACTCCTTTCCTCGATCAAAACTCACCCTAGGAGTTCTGTGCCGCGCCCGCAAGAGTTCAACCGCGGACGTTACACTTCCGGGTGACGCGCTCCGGCGGCGCATCGGGCAAGGAGGCGGCCATGGCGCTCGTCTGGTTGATCGTGGCGGTGGTGGTGGTGCTCGTCATCATCGTGGGGCTGGCCAAGTCGGTGCGGATCGTGCAGCAGGGCTTCGTGGGGGTGGTGACGCGCTTCGGGGAGTTCAAGGATGTGAAAAATCCCGGACTGGCTTTCATTCTGCCCTTCGTGGAGGTCATGCGCATCGTCGACGTGCGCGAGACCCCACGTACGGGCGATCGTCAGCAGGTGATCACTCGTGACAACGTCGCGGTGATCGTCAACGCGACAATCTTCTCCCAAGTTGTCGACGTGCGCCTGGCGCTCTTTACGAACTCCGACTATCTGGTCAGCGTGGACAATCTTGCTCGCACCTCGGTGCGCGCCGTCTTCGGCAGCATCAGCTTGGACGAGGCGTTCTCCCAGCGCGAGCGGATCGGTTCGATGTTGCAGGCGCAGATGGAGGAGGCGACGGATAAGTGGGGAGTACGGATTAATCGGGTGGAAGTTCTTGAGATCTCGCCTCCCGACCAGATTCTCCAGGCGATGGCGCTGCAGAAGCAGGCCGATCAGGAGAAGCGAGCGCGAATCCTCGAGTCCGAGGGTCAACAGCAGTCGGCGGTGAACGTCGCGGACGGACAGAAGCAGGCGGCCATCAAAGAGGCCGAGGGGGCTCAGCAGTCCGAGATCCTGCGTGCGCAGGGTCGACGCCAGGCGATGATTCTGGAGGCGGAGGGCCGAGCGCAGGCGATCGCGTCGGTGTACGCGGCTATCAAGGAGCAGAGTCCCGACCCGACGCTCGTGGCCATCCTGCAACTCGACACGTTGGCGAAGTTCGCCGAGAGCGCCAATACCAAGTTGATCATCCCCGCCGAGAGTTCGGCACTGTTGGGTGCGGCTCAGGCGATCAAGAGCGTCATGGACGGTGTGCCGACCGGTACCGGCGCGTAGCGACGGGCTACGCGGGCTCCACCCACAGGGTGGTGCCGAGCGTCTTGCGCACGACGATGGGGGTGCCGTTCGCCAGGGGGTCGGGCCAGTCGGTGACCGCACGCCAGGACTCGCCCCGGACCCGCACGCGACCGGGGTGTTGCTCGTCGCCCACACTCATTTCGACCACGCCATGCAGGTCGGTCATCGACGACAGCGACGGCGTGCTGAAGTCCGTGTCGTGACCGGAGCGGCGCAGCGTGCGCATCGCCCACGGGCGCACCAGCCAGAGAGTGCCGAGCGTCACTACCACCCAGATAGCCGTGGCCACGATCAGTGGTGCGCCCACCAGGGTGCTGAGCAGCGCCACGAACGCGCCGAGCCCGACGAAGAGCGCGATGAACGCGTTCGAGTGGATCTCGAGCGCGACGCACGCCAGCACCACAAGTAGCCAGAGTAGAGCGGCCATAGCGCGGAGTCTACGGCGACGCACTCGCGCGCACACGGGCGCCCGACCGTAATGATGAGCGACCCCCCCAACTACGATGAACGCGACACCTCGAGATCTGAAAGTGGGACGCTATGGCGAAAATCGCGGACGATATCACTCAGTTGGTGGGCCACACCCCGCTCGTACGGGTGCGGCGACTGGGCGCGGGTTCGGGGGCCGAGATTCTCGCGAAGCTGGAGTACTTCAACCCGGCACACAGCGTGAAGGACCGTATTGGTGTCGCGATGATCGACGCGGCGGAGCGCGACGGGCTGATTGGTCCCGACACGATCATCCTTGAGCCAACGAGTGGCAATACCGGCATCGCTCTGGCCATGGTGGCCGCGGCGCGTGGGTACCGTAGTGCTTTCACGATGCCCGAGTCGGCGAGCGTCGAGCGACGCGCACTGTTGCGGGCCTACGGCGCGGAGTTGATACTGACGCCGGGCGCCGAGGGGATGACCGGTGCCATTACCAAGGCGCGCGAACTCGCCGCCAACGATTCGCGTTACTTCATTCCCCAACAGTTCGATAATCCGGCGAACCCCCAGATCCACCGTGAAACCACTGCCGAGGAGATTTGGGCCGACACCGACGGAAGGGTCGACATCATCGTCGCCGGAGTCGGCACGGGCGGGACCATCACGGGTGTGGGCGAGGTGCTCAAGCAGCACAAGGCCACGGTACGCGTGGTGGCGGTGGAGCCGGCCGCCTCACCCGTACTCTCGGGTGGGGCCAAGGGCCCGCACCCGATCCAGGGAATCGGCGCGGGCTTCGTGCCGGACAACCTCAACACGTCCGTCATTGATGAAGTGATCACCGTCGCCAATGACGACGCCTTCGCCGTGGCTCGCCGGGCCGCGCGTGAGGAGGGATTGTTGGTGGGAATCTCCTCGGGGGCTGCGCTGTGGGCCGCCCTGCAGCTCGCCGCTCGCCCCGAGAACGAAGGCCGCCAGATCGTCGTCATTATCCCCTCCTTTGGCGAGCGCTATCTGTCGACGCCGCTCTTCGCCGGTTTGACGGACTGATGATCTTTCGCGAGTGTCGCCACGATCTCGAGGTCGCTCGTCAGCGAGATCCCGCCGCGCGCAGCGCGCTCGAAGTTGCCCTTACCTACCCCGGGGTGCACGCTATCTGGGCGTACCGGATCTCGCACTGGCTGTGGCAACGTCAGTGCACGTTCGTCGCGCGGTGGTGGTCGTCGGTAGCGCGAGTGTTTACGAGCGTCGAGATTCACCCCGCGGCGGTGCTGGGCTCGGGCGTCTTCATCGATCACGCGATGGGCGTGGTGATCGGGGAGACGGCGGAGGTGGGCGACGACGTGACCATCTACCAGGGAGTGACCCTGGGAGGGACCAGTCTCAAGCACGGTAAGAGGCATCCGACGATTGGCTCGCGGGTCATCATTGGATCCGGGGCCAAGGTGCTCGGACCGATCACGATAGGCGACGACAGCCGCATCGGCGCCAACGCGGTCGTGCTGAAGTCCGTGCCGCCCGGATCGGTCGTGGTGGGAATCCCGGGACGCATCACGACCCGGCACCGTTCACGTCCCGGCGGGGGGAGTGACGGCGAGCCTGAGCACCTCGAACGACACCTCGAGACTCTCGTTGAGCGCGTCGACAAACTGGAGACGCTTACCGAGGAGCACTTGGCGCGTCGCGTCAGGGGAGGCGCGGGGGGACCCGAGGACTTTTCTATTTGATCCTCCCGCCCTACGCCGCCCGAGTCAGCGTGGCGACGACGGTGGCCAGCCCGACGGCTATGACGAGGCCGCTGACGGCGTAGGTCGCGAGTCGTCGTGCTCCGCTCATACGCCAGGGAGCGGGCAGGTGTCGCTCGAGCGCGAGCAGGAAGCCCAGCACGACGGGCAAGAGGCACGCGTTGAGGACTTCGATATTGACCGAGAGAGTGACTAGATCCGGTGCGACCAGGACCAGCAGGGCTCCCGCGACGATGCCGGCCACGGCGAGGGCGTAGAAGCCCACGGCTCGTCCGGGGACGTCGTTGAGGCTGTGGCGCCATCCGAGGACCTCGGCGATTCCCCACGCGCCCGCGAGTGACGCGACGAGCGCGGCCACAATCGCCGCTCCGATGAGGCCGAGCCCGAAGAGGCTGACCGCGCTCACCCGGCCGAGGAAGGGGGTGAGGGCGTCCGCGATCGCCCCCACGTTGGCCAGACTGCGCCCCGGACGACTAACTCCCAGTGTCGCTCCCACGGCGACGACCACCGCGATCATGACAATTTGGGTGACGACGGCGCCCGTGGCGGTGTCCAGGCGTGACGAGCGCACCACGGCGCGCAGGGGACGACCCTGACGGCCCCTGTCGATGACGGCCTCCTGCTGGTAGAAGACCATCCAGGGCATGATGACGGCCCCGACGTTGGCCGCGAGCAGTGTGGGGTAGCCCGTCGTCGTACGCCACGAGTGGATCATGTCGTGCGCCACGGCGGCGAGGTGGGGGTGAGCGGCGATGGCCGCGGGGAGGAAGAGGAGCTCTAGCGCGCCAATGGCGATGCCGACGTGCTCGATGCGTCGGTAGCGACCGAGAAGCACCAGTGTCAGGAGGGACGTACTCACGACGCTGATCGAGAGCCACCGGGGTACGCCGACGAGTAGGCCGACGCCCGCGACGCCCGCGAACTCGGTGACGAGAGCGCCAAGGCACGCGACGAAGAGCGTGACGGCAGAGAGTAGGGCCCAGGGGCGCCCGAAGGTCTCGCGAATCAGGGCACCGTGACCGCGTCCGGTCACGAGCCCTAGTCGGACGGTCATCTCCTGGATGAGGTAGAGGATGGGGATGAGGGCTAGTTCCGGCACCACCAGCGCGAAGCGGAAACGCGCCCCCGACTGCGCCGCGGTGACGACGCTCCCGGCGTCGGTGTCCGCGAGCATCACCATGAGGCCCGGTCCCAACACGGCCAACAGGGTGAGCGCTCTCCTACGTGTGCCGCGCCGGCTGGTCACGCGCGGCGACGTGGCGTCCGGGAGCGGAGGCGACGGCGCGACTCGCGAGCGCCGACTGTTGTTCACGGGCTGACTCTAGGGGGTAGACCGTCGTGGCCACGAGGGGCGTTAGTCCCTTGGGGGTTGAGGACCCGCGGTGACGGCGTCGCGCAGTGACTTTTGACCCCGTGAAGGGGATGGTTGGACTTTGTAGTCTGGGGTGACGTGACAGCAGTGGCGATCGTCGCCGTGCGAGCGTGTGCGAGTGGCCACACGGGGCCCGTGACACGACCCTTCGTGTGTGGTCGACGTGGTGAGAGGGTGATGGACGATGTTCCAGGTTCGCATACACGGTAGGGGTGGCCAGGGAGTGGTGACCGCCGCGGAGTTGCTCGCCGTGGCCGCCTTCGAGGAGGGCCGGCCCGCTCAGGCCTTCCCCTCCTTCGGCTCCGAGCGTACGGGTGCTCCCGTGGTGTCCTTCTGTCGGATCGACGATCATCCGATCCGTACTCGTGAGCCGGTGATGTTCCCCGACGCCGTACTGATCCAGGACGTGACGCTGTTACACCAGATCGACGTCTTCGCCGGTATGGCACCCGAGGGGTACGCACTGGTGAACACGTCGCGCTCGCTCGACGAGTTGGGTCTCGCCGGCCTGGTCGCCTCGTTGCCCGCGGGTCACGTGGCGACCTGCCCCGCCACCGACCTCGCGCTCGAGCACGTCGGCCGCCCCTTGCCCAACGCGGCGCTCCTCGGGGGTTTCGCTGCTCTCACCGGCGTGATCACGCTCGACGCGTTGGCGAGCGCGATCGGAGAGCGCTTCGCCGGCGCGGTGGGCGAGCGCAACGTGGCCGCCGCACGCGCGGCGTTTGATCGGAA
>JAJYSU010000006.1 GCA_021793395.1 Actinomycetes bacterium | reverse complement strand
ATGGTGGTCGCCCTGGCGATGGCGGTGGAGTTTGAGGAGGGCCGTCACCACCCCGACGAGGTCGTCGGTCCTCGGGGGATCACGATCGCCGCGTTACTGTCGCACGCCAGTGGCCTGGGGCTCGAGTAGAACGACCCCGTCGTGGCGCCCGAGACCCGGCGAATCTACTCCAACTACGCGGTGGACTATCTGGTGCGCGCCGTTGTGGGCGAGGGCGATCCCGCGTCGTGGCTTGATCAGCGGGTCGTGGGGCCGCTGGGGCTGCGCGAGAGCGCGTTGGAGGGCCGTCCGGCCGCGGGTGTCGTGGGCTCGACTCGTGATCTGGCGACTCTGGCGACGGCGTGGCTTCGCCCCGACCTGATCGCGACGGGCACGCGCGATCGTGTGCGCACTCCCTACCGGGCCGACCTCGACGGAATCGTCCCGGGCTTCGGTCGGTTCTCTCCGTGTCCGTGGGGGCTGGGCCCCGAGGTTCGCGGATCGAAGCGGCACTGGATGGGGGACTGGTCGCCGGAAAGTTTCGGACACTTCGGTCAGAGCGGGGCGCTGATCCTGCTCGATGCGCGCGAACAGATCGGGGTGGTGGCCACCAGCACCGAACCCTTCGGTCGGTGGGCCGTGGACCTCTGGCCCGACTGGACCAGTGCGATGCGCCAACGAGCGCTGGCGTGACGCTCACCGTCGGTCTCGATCTGGACGGTTCGCTCGAGTCGCTGGGCAATTCGATGACTGATCTCGCCGACGCTCTGGCGGCGACTCACGAGTGCGCGATGGTGCGCTTTCGCACCTCGAGCCGTCCTCGAGGGGCGGGCGAGACGCCGGTTCCCGGGCGGTGGCTGTGGGCGCCGCTGTGGCGCTACGGGCGCGGGCCGTCGCTCGAGCGGTTGCTCGCGCCGGTGGACGTGGTGCACGTGGCGGGCGTCATGATTCCGCCGCCGCGTACGGTGCCCGTCGTGGTCTCGGTCGACGACCTGCGACCCCTGCGAAGCGAGTCACGCGTCCATCAGAGGGTGGCGCAGTTGCGTCGCGCGGCGTCGCGCGGCGCGACGCTCGTCGCGTCGAGTCGGGCCGCGAGCCACGAAGTGCGCGACGTTCTCGGCGTGGGACGTGCGCGCGTGGTGGTCGTGCCCCCCGCCGTCCCCGTGGTCGCGTGGACCGAGGGCGGGCGCGACTTGGTGGTGAACGTGACCGGAGCCGCCGCCAATCTCCTCGCGGTGATCGACGCGCTCGCGTCGCTGGCGGCCGCGCGCGGGGCCCGCCTGAGCGTGATCGCGAGCGAGTCGGTGGGTCAGCGCGTGCGTGCGCTGAATCCGGCTCTCGTCGTGCGGCCGCGTAGTGCCGCGCGCGACGCGCTGGCCCTGGCGTACGTCGTCGTGCATCTCTCCGACGGGGCACGCTTCCCGTCCTTCGCCCTGGCGGCGCTGGCCGCGGGCGTACCGACCGTGGCACGGGCGACGCCGAGCACGCGCGAACTGCTCGAGGGCGCGGCCATTCTGGTCGAGAGCAACGATGAGTTGGTCGACGCGGTGGCCCAGATCTGGGACAACGAGGCCCGTCGCGCCATCGTGGTGGCGGCGGGTGTCGCGCGCGCCCGCGACTTCGCCCCCGCGGCCGCCGCGCGATCGTACCTGGCGCTGTATCGCGAGGTCGTCGAGGGCGCCGCGTGAGCACTCGCGTCGCCCTGAGCGTGGATCAGTTCTACCGGACTCAGCCCGGGGGAATCGCCACCTACGCGGCCGGACTCGTGCGCGGCCTTCGCGAGGTCAACCCAGACGTGAGTCTGGTGGGAATCGCGCCGAGAGGCGAGGTGCCGGCGGCCCTGGCGGCGCTGGATCTGAGCCTGTCGCGCGGTCCGGTGCCGTCACGGCTTCTGGCGCGCCTGTGGCCCTACTGGCCGCTCGGCGTGCCGCGCGACGCCGACGTCGTACACGCGACGTCCATGGCGGGGCCCTTCACCGGTGGCGCGAGTGGGTCGCGGCACTCGGTCGCGCTGCACGACGTGTTGTGGCGCGACGAGGCCGCGTCGTTCACCCCGGCCGGGGTCCGCTTCCACGAGCGGCGCCTGACGCTGATCCGCCGGCGTCGTGACCTGATCGTGTTCACCTCGTCGCCGGGTTTGGCGGCGCGCCTCGCCGCCGAGGGCATCGTCGACGAGGACCGTCTGCACCCCGTGCGCCTTGGTGTCGACGACGGGGTCACCCCCGCCCCCGCGGCGCGAGTTCGTGCCGCGCTGACCGCGGCGGGGGTGGACGGTCCCTACACGCTGTACGTCGGCACTCGCGAGCCGCGCAAGAACCTGGTTCGTCTGGTGGCGGCCCACCGACGCGCCCGCGCGCGGGCCGACGAACTGGGCCCCCTCGTCCTGGTGGGCCCCCTGGGGTGGGGCGACGTCGAGAGCGACGACGCGGTCATTCTGGGAACGGTGTCGCGCTCGTTGCTGCTCGGTCTGTACCGCGACGCCGCCCTGTGCGCGTACGTCCCGCTGGCGGAGGGGTGGGGATTGCCGCCGGTGGAGGCGTTGCACGTCGGCACGCGCGTGGTCGCGAGCACGTCGACGCCGAGTGTGAGCGGACGAGAGGGGGTGGTCACGGTTGACCCCCACGACGTCGAGGAGATCGCCGAGGGGATGGTGCGCGCTCTGGAGGATCCCAACGACGACGCGGCCCGCGAGCGACGACGAAAGGTGGTCGCCGACCTCACGTGGCGTCACTGCGCCCTCGACCACCTGGCGGGGTGGTCGTGAGAGTCGCGCTCGATGTCTCGGCGGTGCCCGAACGTCCGGCCGGCGCCGGTCGCTACGTGGTAGAACTCGCGCGGCGGCTGCCCGGCGGGGCTGATGAGGTCACGCTGGTGGCCCGCCGTGGTGACGCCGCGCGCTGGCGCGCGTGGTCTCCGGCGTCGCGCGTGGTCACGCCGGTTCCCGCCGCGCGCCCCCTGCGCCTGGCCTACGAGGCCGTCGCGCTGGGACGAGGATCGGCGGCGCGTGGTGCCGACGTGTGGCACGGTCCTCACTACACGATGCCGCGCACCGGCGCCACGCCGTGCGTAGTCACTCTTCACGATCTGACGTTCTTCACCAACCCCGAGTGGCACGAGCGAGCCAAAGTGCAGTACTTTCGCCGCGCCATCGCGTACGCCGCGCACCACGCCGCGGTCCTCCTCAGTGTCAGCGCGTACACCGCGCGCGTCCTCGACGAGGTCCTGACCGATCACGCGCCGGTCGTCGTCGCGCCCCACGGGGTGGACCTCGCGCGATTCGATTCTCGCGGCGACGACGACGACGAGAGGGTCCGTCGCGCCGGGTGGCCCGCGGACGTGCCCTACGTGGCCTTCGTCGGTACTCTCGAGCCGCGTAAGGGCCTCGACGTCCTCCTGGAGGCCTTCGCCGTCCTCGCACGAGAGGACCCTGACGTCGAACTCTGGATCGCGGGCCAGCGTGGGTGGGGCGACTCGTTCGAGACTCTGGTGGCGCGTCACCCGGCCGCCGCGCGAATCCGGCGCCTCGGCTTCGTCGACGACGACCTGGTACCGGTGCTGCTGCGTCGGGCCCGCGTCGTCGCCTATCCGTCGCGGGGCGAGGGGTTCGGTCTGCCCGTGCTGGAGGCCCTGGCGTGCGGCGCGATCGTCGTGACCAGCGCCGAGACGGTCATGGCCGAGATCGGCGACAGCGCGGTCACCCTCGTTCCCGTCGGCGACGCGACGGCCCTGGCGAGCGCGCTCGCCGACGCGCTGGCGCTGGACGCGCAGGGGAGGGCCGCCGCGGGGCGGGCCGCGCGGCGTCGGGCCGAACTGTTCACCTGGGACGCGTCGGTCGCACAGCACCGGCGCGCCTACGCGATGGCGGTGAGGCCGTGAGCATCGTCGTCACGGGAGCCGAGGGATTCGTGGGTCGCCACCTCGTGGCGCGGTTACGCGCCGACGGTGAGGTCGTCGTGCCCCTCGACCGCGAGACCGACGTCACCGACGCCGCTGCGGTGGCCGCGCGGCTTCGCGCCGCCGCGCCCGCCGTCGTCTACCACCTGGCCGCACTGTCGCACGTGGGCGAGTCGTGGCGTGATCCGCGCCGCTACGCGCGGGTCAACGTCACCGGCACGCGCCACGTGTTGGCCGCCGCGCGAGAGTCCGGGCACGACCCCCTCGTCGTCGTGGTCTCCACCGCGGACGTGTACGGCGTCGTCGACGAGCGGGATCTGCCCTTGAACGAGAGCCAGACCCCCGCGCCGGTGAATCCGTACGCCACGTCCAAGCTCGAGGCGGAGCAGGTCGCGCGCGAGGCCGCGCGTCGGGGACAGCGGGTAGTGATTGTGCGCCCCTTCAATCACGTCGGACCAGGTCAGGCACCATCGTTCGTCGTGCCGGCGTTAGCCCGTCGACTGTTCGAGGCCCGTGCCGCCGGCCGTGAGGAGGTCGCCGTGGGGGATCTGAGCGCCCGGCGGGACTTCACCGACGTGCGCGACGTGGTGAGGGCCTACGTGATGCTCGCGCGCCACGCGGTCATCGGTGAGACGTATCACGTGGCGTCCGGTCGTGACGTGTCGATCGCCGAGGTAGCTCGCGAGCTGGCGTCGCGGATCCTTCCCGGAGCGCGCTTCGTACGCGATGAGGCGCTCGTGCGTCCGGTGGAATTACCCATTCTGCGCGGGGATGCCACGAAACTGCGCGATCTCACGGGCTGGGAGCCGACGACGGCGCTGTCACGGTCGCTGGATGACGTCGTCACCTCGCTCGACGACGGTCCGTCGTGACCGCGTCGCCACCCACCCCTGGTGGGCCTACTAGCCTTGGTGGACTGATGGACACCCGTGCCCCGGCCGTCGTCGCCGTCGTCGTGACTACCGCGCCCGGTCCGGGCCTGGAAGCCACGCTGGCGTCGCTGGCGACGCAGGATTATCCCGAGTTGAGCGTGCTGGTCGTGGCCAACGGGGATCACGACCACGTGGTGGAGCGGGTGGCCTCGGTGGCGCCGGCCGCCTTCGTGCGGGTGCTGGCCGAGAATCGGGGCTTCGGCGCCGCCTGCAACGAGGCCTCACTGATGGTTGAGGGGTCGGCCTTCTTTCTGTTCTGCCACGACGACGTGCGCCTCGCCCCGGACGCGGTGCAGCGACTCGTCGAGTCGGCGTTTCGCACGAACGCCGGCGTGGTCACGCCCAAGGTGGTCTCCTACGAGGACCCGCTGGTGCTGCTGCACGTGGGCCAGACCTGCGACCGCTTCGGCGTGGTGAAGGAACGCCTCGAGCCGGGCGAGATCGACGACGGTCAACAGGACTTGGAGCGCGACGTGTTCGTGGCGCCCGGCGGCGTGACGTTGGTGCGTAGTGACCTGTTCGCCACCCTGGAGGGGTTTGATCCTCTCATCATCGCTCTCGGTGAGGACCTCGACCTGTGCTGGCGCGCGCAACTGGCCGGCGCGCGCATCGTGGTCGCCCCCGCGGCGGTCGTGGCGCACCGAGAGTCCTTGGCGCGCGGGGAGCGACTCGTCACCGCGAGTGGCGTGGGACGAGCCAGCCTCCAGGATCTGCAACGACGCCACCGGCTGATGGTGGTCTCCACCGGGGGGCACCGTCGCACGGTGGCGTTCACCCTGACGCTCCTGGTCGCGATGGAGATCATGGAGCTGGTGGTCGCCGTGGCCGGACGCGACACGCAGCGTGCCCGGGCCATTGTCGGCTCCTGGCGCTGGGTGGCACGACACCGCACGCACCTGCGTCACCGGCGCCGCCAGCGTGAGGCGATGCGAGTCCTGACCGACGCGCAGTTGCGTCGCCTCCAGGAGGGGGGGGCCACCCGGCTACGGCGCTTTCTGATCACGTTGGCCCGCGAGGGCCTCGATCGGGCCCGCGGGATCCTGCCGCCCCCGGAGCCCAACGTGCTGGACGACGCCGACGCCGGCGTGGGTTTCGCGGCGGCCTTCGCCGACCTCGAGGAGTTCGACGAGATTCTCGAGAACCCGCGCATGGAGCAGCGCCGGCGGCCGTCACGGTTCCTGACGACGTTTCGCTCCCAGGCGACGGTGGTACTCGTGGCCGTGGCACTGTGGGCGATCGGCTCGCGCAATCTCGTGGCGATGCCACTGCCCCTGATCGGGCGACTGGCTCCGCTCGACTCGTGGTGGACGACGTGGCGTCACTTTTTCGCTACCTGGTCCTCGAGCGGACTGGGTAGCGGTTCGCCGGGTTCGCCCGGTTACGGCGTTCTCGCGGTGGCCGGCACCTTCGTGGTGGGGCGCATGGGCGTGTTGCCGCGTCTGATGCTCATTGGCGCCGCGCCCGTGGGGGCGTGGGGTGTGGCGCGCCTGCTCGGTGCGCGCGTGTCGAATCGGGCGAGACTCGTGGCGGCGCTCGCCTATCTGGCGCTGCCGGTCGGGCTCACCATGATCAGTCAGGGGCGCGTCGACGTGCTGGTAGTGGTCGCCGGGCTGCCCTTCGCGATGCGTCGCGTCCTGGAACTACTGGGCGTGACCGGTTACCCCGCGACGCCCTACGCCGCGCCGGTCGCGTTCGGAGCTCGAGGTTGGCGAGCCACCGCGTCGGGTCAGCGTCTCGTGGCAATGCTGGTCATCGCGGTGTTGTGCGCGATGGCGCCGGCGACCCTGGTCGCGATCGTGATCGTCGTAGTGGGCGTGGTGATCGCTCGGCTGTTCGACCACGGCGATCGCACTCGACTGCGCCCGGGGCGCACCCTGATTCGCCTGGTCGTCGGCGTGGCGTTGTTGCTCGCGCCGCTGAGCGTCGACGTGATCATCGCGGGACGCCGGGCGCTCGAGGTCTTCGGCTTGGCTCGTGGTCCGTGGTCGACGCCCGCCTTCAGCCAGTTGGTGCGCGGGGTCGACGGCGGCGTGGGATTGTCGTGGCTCGGCTGGCTGCTACCCGGGGCCGCGCTGCTCGGTCTGCTGCTGGCGCGGGGTCCGCGTCGGGTCATTGCCTCGCGCCTCGCCACCATTGCCGTGCTCGACCTGGTGGTAGTAGACCTGGCCGCTCGGCACTGGATGGGATCGTTCACGCCGGACCTGGACGTGCTCCTCGTGCTGTACGCGGTAACGGTGGCCGGACTGGTCGGGGTGGGGTTGAGTGCGGTGGAGGTCGACCTGCGCGACGCGAGTTTCGGCTGGCGCCAGCTCGGCGCCGGGGTACTGGTCGTCGTCAGCGTCGTGGGCCTGTGGCCGCTGCTGGCGAGCGTGGGGAGTGGTCGCTTCGATCTGCCCACCTCCAGCGTCGCCCAGTCACTGAGCGCTCTGGCACCGTCGAACGCCGGAAGCTATCGGGTGCTGTGGCTGGGCGACCCGTCGGTGGTGCCTTCGGCCGGGTGGTCGGTCGAGCCGGGGCTCGAGGTGGCCACGTCGCTCGACGGGCTACCCGGTGGCGCCAACCTTTTCGCGGCTCCGGATTCGCGAACCTCGGGGGTGCTCGCGAGTGACATCGTCCTTGCGATGCAGGGTCGCACGGTGCACCTGGGCGCGCTACTCGCGCAGGCCGGCGTGTCGACGATCGTCGTGATGAACAGCGCCGCGCCCGAGCTCACCGACGTGCAGTCGGCGCCCCTGCGTCCGGTTCCCGGTGTGCTGGTGACCGCACTCTCGCGCCAGACGGATCTCGCTCTCGAGCTGCGCACTCGTTCGGTGGCGGTCTACGCGAACTCGCTCTTTCACGGTGTCGTGGCGCAGGCGCCGAGGCCGGGGCGGGGGTGGACGCCCTTACGCGGCGAGCTCTTCGGACTCGCTCCGGTGACGTCCTCCGCCTCAGTGGTGGCGGCCCTGGCGCCGGCGAGTGACTTCGTGCTCGACGTCAACGGCGCTCCCGCACCACGCACGCTGAGCGACGGGTGGGCTCCGACGTACCAGATCGGCACCTACCACCAGCCGCCGGGCTCGACGGTCACCGCTCGTGTAGTGCTCGACCACCTACCCTGGAACGGCCTGCTCGCGCTCGTGACCCTGATGCTGTGGGCGCTCGCGGGGCTTGCCTTCACCGGGCTGTATCACGTGTCGTGGTTCGCGCGTCGTCGGTCGGGCGCGACGGGGCGCCACGCGAAGGGGGGCGACGATGGCGCGTGAGCGACCCGGGGTGTTGATCGCGGTTCTGGCCCTCGCTCTGGCCGCGACCGCGACGGCGAGCGCCCTGTCGCACTCGTCGAACCCGACGTCGCTGCCCAGTGCGCTGAGCGTGGCCGGCGACGCCGAGTCCACCGCTCTGTACTGCACGGGTCTGAGCGGCGCGGGCGGTGGTGCCGCGGGGGTGGTGTCCTTCCTCAATACTCAGCCCACCGTGCGGCACATGGCCGTGACCGTGGTGAATGACGTCGGTCAACGGGTGACGCGTCAACTGACGGTCCTGGGAGGGTCGACGATGCGCGTGTCCCCCTCGTCGTGGCTGGGGGGTCACAGTTACGGTGTCGACGCGGTGATCACGGGCGGCGGCGTCGTCGCCGAGGAGGTGGCCGCGCAGGCTCGCGCGCTGGCGCCGTGTGTCTCGGGTGGGGTGACCAGTTGGTACGCGTCGGGCTTCGACACGAAGGTGGGGTCGAGCGCGGTGCTCAGTTTCTTCAACCCCACGGCGACCCCGGCCGTGATCAACGTGACGACGTACTCCGCCACCGGCTACGCGGCGCCCGCGCCCTTTCAGGGATTCGCCGTGGGTCCCCACGATCAGGTTGAGATCAACCTCGGTCGAGAGGTCGTCAACACCGACAACGTGGGGGTGGGGGTGAGCGTCGTGCGTGGTGCGGTCGCCGTGGTCGGGGTTCAGCGCTCGGGGACGGTGACCTCGTTCACGACCGGGTCGTCGTCGCCCGCGACGCGCGCCTGGTTTCCCCAGGTCACCACGGCATCCGCTGCCCGGGCCGACGTTCTCGTCACCAATCCTTCGACGCAACCGGCCAACGTGACGGTCGCGGTCTCCCTGGGGTCCTTTCACGTGGTGCCGCGCACGGTGAGCGTGGCGGCACGCGCGACCGGGGTAGTGACGATCACGCCCAATTCAGCGATTCCCGCGGCGGGGTTCGCCAGCCTTCGCGTCACGGCGTCGACGCCGGTGGTTGCCGCGTTGGCGACCGGTAGCACGGCGGGGATGTCCCTCTCGGCGCCCACCAGCCCCGAGAGGGAGTTTCTGGTGAGCGACTTCTCGGGTCGAGGGTTCGCCACGGCGACGTTGACGAACGTCGGCGTTCGTGCGCTCGCGGTGAGTGTACGCGAGCTCGCGACCTCGCGGGTGCCCGCGGTCACCGCGACGTCGACACTGGCGGGTGGTGCGACGGTGTCGCTGCGGGCCCTCTTTGCGGTTCTGGGTCCCCTGCACGGTCGCACGATCGTCGTGAGCGCTCAACGCCCCGCGCTGGTGGTGACGCTCACCCTGCCGGGAAACCCGACCGGGGTCAACGTGGTGGCGCCGCTAGACGGAGGGTAGGGTCGGGGGTTCCCAGGAACTCGTCGGTACCGGCGCGGCTGACGCGACGGGAGCGGGAGCGGGTGACGGAGTAGGCGCGACGGTGCTGTCCGCTCCGGAGGCTGCCGCGCGGCTACTCAACTTGAGCGAACTCATCGTCTTGGTTCCCTTGGCGTGGACGGCTTCGCCGAACGCCTCGTCAATGAGTCGAGCCGCCTCGTCGCCGTCGATCGTCTCGTGCTCGAGCAGCGCGTGCGTGAGTGCCTCGAGACCTCGCCGGTGCAGGGTGAGCACCTCGATCGCCCGCGTCTCCTGCTCGCGCAGGATCCGGTCGACCTCGTCGTCGATGGTCTGGGACGTGTGGTCCGAGTAGTCGCGGGTGTGCATGAGATCCTCGCCGAGGAACACCTGGTTGTTGGGGCCCCACGCCATCGGGCCAATCTCCTTGGACATGCCCCATTCGCGCACCATGCGCCGAGCCAAGTCGGTGTTGCGCTGGAGGTCGTCCGCGGCTCCGGTCGAGAGGTCGCCGTAGACGAGGAGCTCGGCGACGCGCCCGCCCATACGCATGCACAACGAGTCCTCGAGGTGTTCGCGGGACATGATGTGGCGGTCCTCTTCGGGCAGAGTCATCGTCACTCCCAGCGCCATGCCGCGCGGGATGATCGTGATCTTGTGGAGGGGATCGGTCTTGTCGAGCACGTAGGCCAGCAGGGCGTGGCCACTCTCGTGGAAGGCGATGCGCTCACGCTCGTCGTCCTTGAGCACCATGGTCTCGCGCGACTGGCCCATCATCACGCGATCGCGGGCCGTCTCGAAGTCATTCATGTCGATGGTCGTGGAGTTGCGCCGTACGGCGTGCAGCGCGGCCTCGTTGACCAGGTTGGCCAGGTCGGCGCCACTCATCCCGGGCGTGCCGCGAGCGACCAACGCGAGGTCGACGCTGTCGTCGAGAGGTTTGTTCTTGGAGTGCACCTGCAAGATGGGCAGCCGCTCCTCGAGGTCGGGGAGGGGAACCACGATCTGACGATCGAAGCGGCCGGGGCGTAGGAGAGCGGGGTCCAGCACGTCCGGGCGGTTGGTGGCAGCCATGACGACCACCCCCTCGGCCGGATCGAACCCGTCCATCTCGCTCAGCATCTGGTTGAGTGTCTGCTCGCGCTCGTCGTGGCCGCCACCGACGCCGGCGCCGCGCTTGCGGCCGATCGAGTCGATCTCGTCGATGAAGACGATCGCGGGGGACTGCTTGCGGGCGTTGGCGAAGAGGTCGCGCACCCGGCTCGCGCCGACACCGACGAACATCTCCATGAAGTCCGATCCCGACACCGAGAAGAAGGGAACCGCGGCTTCGCCCGCGACGGCGCGCGCCAGCATGGTCTTGCCCGTTCCGGGCGGACCCACCAGCAGGATGCCCTTGGGTATGAGCGCACCGATATCGCGGTAGCGCCCGGGACTCTTCAGGAACTCGACGACCTCGCTGATCTCCTGCTTGACGCCGAGGTAGCCGGCGACGTCGGCGAACGTGGTCGTGGGACGATCCTGGTTGAACTGCTTAGCTCGCGAGCGGCCCACCGACATCATGCCGTTCATCTGGCCGCGCGCTTGGCGCCCGGCGAAGTACATGAAGCCCACGAAGATCAGGATCCAAATCAGGTAGGGCAGGAACGTCGAGGCGAAGCTCGAGGGGTTGGCGAAGGTGACGTTGACGTTGGCGCTGCGCAGGGTGTCGACCTCGTTGGAGAGCAGCGGAGCGGGTCCGTTCGACGAGTAGTTGACGCCACTGGATAACTGGCCCGTGATCACCCCGTTCGAATTATTGATCTCGGCCGAGACGACGTGCTGTTGCTGGGCGTCGTGGATCAGGCTCGAGTAGGAGATGGTACTCACCGACTTGGAGTGAAAGAGCGACGGAATGAACAAGATTCCGAGGATGAAGGCCACGATCGCGAAGGTAAAGAGACGTCGCCGCGACTCAGGCGGCATCGGTCGTTCGCCGTTGGGCAGGTACCTCTTCAGTCCTGGGCGGTCGGGAGGTAGTGAACTCACTTACCCAATCTAGAGGCGATTGCACCCCGGTGGGACTCGCGGGCGTTGTTAGCGTGGGGAATCGTGAGCTCCACTATCGATCGTGCGCCGAACGCTCCCGTTCGGGCCGGGGTGGTTCTCGTGGCCGCGCTGGCGGGCTTCGTGCTCGGTGAGCTGGTCGCGACGCTGCTCATCGCGCTGGGCGCCGGCGTCGCGCACTATCCCGGGGGGCTCAGCGCCCTGGCGCGAGCCAGCGAGCCACCCTGGTGGGAGAACGTGCTGAGCTTGGTTGGCTTGTGGACGGGCTTCGCCGCCGCCATCCTCGTCGCGGCGCGACACGGCGGACTCACCGCTCTGGCACACCAGTGGCGGGTGCGCGCGTCGGACGTGGCGTACGTGGGCCTCGGAATTGTGTTGCAGTACGCGGTGGACGTGGCGTACGCGCCGTTTCACCTGCGTACGTTCAACCAGCCGGTGAACCACCTCTTCGGGGGGGCGCAGGGGGTGAGCTTCGTCCTGCTCGGCCTGTTGACGGTCGTCGGCGCCCCGATCATGGAGGAGTGGTTCTTTCGCGGGGTGCTCTTTCGCGGCCTCGCCGCGGCTACGGCGGGTGCGGGGCGCCGCGGTCTCGCGACCGCGGTGGTTCTCTCGGCCCTGCTCTTCGCGTTGGCTCACGGCGAGCCACTCCAGTTCGCGGGACTGGCGGTGCTCGGGGTGGTGCTGGCGGTGCTGGTGGCGCGCACGCAGCGACTGACCCCGAGCGTGATTACGCACGTGTCGTTCAACGCGGTCGCCTTCGCCACCCTGGTGGCCCAGCGGGGAGGACACTAGTGCGCGGGTGGCGGACCCGGGTCAGCGCCGGGGGTCTGCTCGACGCTGTCGTGATCCTGGCGGTGATCTACGTCGTGATCTGGTCGCTGCACCCGAGCCTGTTGTTCTCGTCCTCTCTGATTACGGGTGGCGACACCGGTTCGCACCTCGCGCTACCCGCGTACCTGCGCTCGACGGGCAATCTGTTCGATCTCACGCCGTGGTACCCGGGCTGGTTCGCGGGGATGCCGGCCTACACCTACTACTTCGTGCTGCCCGACTACCTCGCGGTGCTGGGCAGCTACGTGATCGGCTTCGCGCTGGCCTTCAAAATGGCCACGATCCTCGGGTCGGTCCTCATGCCCGTCGGTGCCTACGTGATGGCTCGTCTCTTCCGTGCGCCGCGGCCCGTGCCGGCGGCGCTGGCGGTGGCGACACTGCCCTTCCTCTTCGACGCGTCCTTCACCATCGACGGCGGCAACCTGTTCTCGACGATGGCGGGGGAGTACTCCTTTGCGCTGTCGCTGGCGATCGCGATGGTGGCGATCGGCCTGTTCGCGCGCGGGGTACGTACCGGGCGGGGGTACTGGTGGGCGGCACTCGCGTTGAGTGCCACCCTGGCGGCGCACGTTCTGCCCTGGCTCTTCGCGATCGCCGCGGTCGGCGTGTTGGTCGTTCTCGAGTTCTCGGGCTTCGCCTCTCGCGGCGACGACGTGCGCGCGGCCACGCCCGGCGACCGCGCGCGACCACTGCGCTTCGCGGTGGGTGCGGGTCTGCTGTCGGCGGGACTGTCCGCCTGGTGGTTGCTACCCTTCGCGACGACCCAGTCGCTGACGAACTCGATGGGCTACGTCAACGGCAACGTGAGCTCGTTGCACGCCATCTTCACGACCTTGGGCTGGTTCAACGCGACCGGCGGGGTCGGCGGTGATCGCTGGGTGATCATCCTCGCCGCGGTGGCGGTCGTCGGGGCGGTCGTGGTACGTGATCGACTGGGCGTGTTTCTCGCGGTGATCACGGTTCTGTCCCTGGTGGCCTACGTGGCCGACCCCCAAAGCGTGATCTGGAACGAGCGGCTGGTGCCCTTCTGGTTCATTTCGATCCACTTGAGTGCCGGCTGGCTCGTGGGATACGCGGCCCTGCTCTGGAGCCGACGCGCGCCGCGAGACGAACCCCGGAGTGTGGGCGTGTGGGATCGCGAGCGACTGGGCGACCTGACCGGCCCGGACGCGGTCGACGTCGACGGTGCGCTACCCGTCGAGGCGACATCCAAGACGCCCGCGGGGTCTGAGGCTCAGGCGTACGAGGTGTGGGTCCGACCCGTCCACACCCCCAACTCCCCGGGTGTCGCGTCACGACGGGCGGTGATCGCCACGGTGGCCGTGGCGCTGGCCGGGTTGCTGTCGACGGTGCCGGGACTCGTCACTCCGGTCGCGTCGGCGCTGGGACTGTCGACCAGTGGCAATCAGGTATCGGGGTGGGCTCAGTGGAACTACTCCGGCTACCAGGGCAAGGCGGCCTGGCCGGAGTATCACGACCTGATCACCACGATGGCTCGTGTCGCCCGTCGTGACGGGTGCGGGCGGGCGATGTGGGAGTACAGCGCCAGCGAGAACCGCTTCGGCACACCCGAGGCGCTGATGCTGTTGCCCTACTGGACGAACAACTGCGTGGACTCGATGGAGGGACTGCTCTTTGAGTCCTCGCCGACCACTCCGTACCACTTCCTCAATCAGGCGGAACTGAGCAGCACCCCGAGTGAGGCGCAGGTGGGCCTGCCCTACGGACCACCCGACGTCGCGGAGGGGGTGCGCCATCTCCAGATGCTCGGCGTGCGCTACTACATCGCCTTCTCCCCACTGATGGTCGCTCAGGCCAACGCCGATCCGCAGCTACGCTTCGTGGCCCAGACGCGGGCGTGGCCGTCGCCGGGGGTGCAGTGGCGGATCTACCTGGTGCGTCACAGCGCGATAGTCACGCCCCTGCGGCGCGTGCCCAACGTGGTGGCGAACGTCGGTGGTCGCACGACCTGGCTCGCGGCCAACGTGAGCTGGTGGATGAACCCCAGGGACTGGCCGGTCCTGCTCGCCGCCAGCGGCCCGGCGTCGTGGCCACGGGTGACCAGCGTGGCTGATCTGCGCTCGACGCCGACCCTGCCTACCGTCGCGGTGACCCACGTGGTGACCGGTACCCAGTCGATCTCGTTTCACGTGTCGCGGGTCGGAGTGCCGATTCTGGTGAAGATCTCGTACTATCCGCGCTGGCACGCCACCGGCGCGACGGGACCCTTCCGCGTGAGTCCCAATCTGATGGCCGTCGTACCCACGTCACGAACCGTGTCCCTGACCTACGGTTCGACTCCCGCCCTGACCGTGGGCAACCTGCTGAGCGATCTCACCACCCTGGCGGCGCTCGTCACACTGGGTTGGTGGTGGCGCCGCCGACGTCGGGCGCGTCGCGCTGTAAGGTGAGCCCCCGTGGATACCGGTGCCGTCTTTAAGGCGTACGACGTTCGCGGCACCTACCCCGATCAACTGAACGAGGAGATGGCGCGAGCCCTCGGCGCGGCGTTCGCCACCTTCGTGGCGCGTCCGTCGATCGTGATGGCTCGCGACATGCGTGAGTCCGGTCTCGCCCTCAGTCGAGCGTTCGCCGAGGGAGTCCGCTCGTGCGGCGTGAGGGTGACGGACCTGGGACTGGCGTCCACCGATCTCCTGTACTTCGCGTCCGGCTACCTAGACGAGCCCGGCGTGATGTTTACCGCGTCACACAACCCCGCTCGCTATAACGGGGTCAAGTTTTGTGGCGCCGGGGCCAGCCCGATCGGATCGGCCACGGGACTGGAGGAGATCGAGCGGCTGACCGTACGCTACCTGGCCGAACCGGCCCGGGGCCCGCTCGCGCCGCTCGTCACGCGCGACCTCACCGCCGAGTGGGTCGCTCACGTTCACTCCTTTATCGACCGGTCGTCGCTACGGCCCCTGCGGGTGGTGGCCGACGCGGCCAACGCGATGGGCGCGCTGGTCGCGCCGGCGGTCTTCGCGGGTCTGCCCTTCGACCTGGAGGTTCTCTACGGGGACCTGGACGGTTCGTTCCCCCACCACCCGGCCGATCCGCTCAATCCGGCCAACCTGGTGGACCTGCAGCGTCGTGTGCGCGAGGCGGGGGCCGACGTCGGTCTCGCCTTCGACGGTGACGCCGACCGAGTCTTCCTGATTGACGAGCACGCTCGTCCGGTGAGTGGTTCGACGACCACGGCGTTGGTGGCCTCGGTCATGCTCGAGCGTCACCCGGGGTCGAGCGTTCTCTATAACCTGATCTGCTCGCGGTCGGTGCCCGAGGTGATCACCGAGTGCGGAGGTGTCGCGGTACGCACGCGGGTCGGTCACAGCTTCATCAAACAGGTGATGGCCGAGACGGGGGCGGTCTTTGGTGGCGAGCATTCGGGCCACTACTACTACCGGGACAACTATCGCGCCGACTCGGGCATCATTACCGCGCTGATCGTCCTCGAGGCGCTGTCGCGAGCCTCTCAACCCCTGTCGTCCCTCGTGGCACCTCTCGAGCGCTACGCGCGCTCGGGCGAGGTGAACGTGGTGGTGCCCGACGTCCCCGCCGCCGTGGCGCGTCTGGAGGAGTTCTGGAGCGCGCGCCGCGCGACGCTCGAGGAGATCGACGGATTGAGCGTGACGACTGACGACGCCTGGTTCAACGTGCGTGCCTCCAACACCGAGCCGCTGGTACGGGTCAACGTGGAGGCGCGCGACGCCGCGCGATGCGCGGCGACCCTGCGTGAGGTCGTCGCGGTGTTGGATCCAACGAGTGAGGTGGTGTGATGACGCTGGACAACTTCCTAGTGGGCCTGTTGGTCGACCCCGTCGATTACGGCGAGTTGCTCTACGTGGAGTCGAACGATCTCCTCTACAACGCTCGTCGGCGCGTCGCCTACCCCGTGCGCGACGGAATCGCGGTGCTTCTCGCCGACGAGGCGCGCTCGGTGGATGACGATGAGCACGAGGCCCTGGTACACGATCCCTCAGGACGACCGACCGGTTCGCGCTAGAGGAGTTGCCCGTGACAGCGCTGTCACGGGCAACGTGTCGCGATCTCACGCCGACGAGACGGCACCCGACGAACGTTCGTCGGGTGCCGTGCCCTCGCGACGTCTAGGAGAGGCGCTCCACGATCATCGCCATGCCCTGACCGCCACCGATGCACATGGTCTCCAGTCCGAAGCGCCCCCCGCGGTCCTCGAGTCCGTTGAGCAGGGTCGTCATGATACGCGCGCCGGTCATGCCAAAGGGGTGGCCGAGGGCGATCGCGCCGCCGTTCACGTTGAGTTTGTCCCAGCTGATGCCCAGGTGCTTGGCGCTGGGAATGACCTGGGCCGCGAACGCCTCGTTGATCTCGACGAGGTCGATGTCGTCGATGGTCATACCGGCGCGGCGCAGCGCCTGACGCGAGGCCTCGACGGGACCCAGTCCCATGATCTCGGGATTGAGCGCGCTGACGCCGCTCGCGACGATTCGCGCCAGCGGCGTGAGGCCGAGCTCGCGCGCGCGGGTGTCGCTCATGACGATCACCGCGGCGGCGCCGTCGTTGAGGGGGCAGGCATTGCCGGCCGTGACCGTGCCGCCCTCGCGGAAGACCGGCGCCAGTGAGGACAACTTTTCCAGGGTGGTGTCGGGACGGGGACCGTCGTCGACGCTCACGACCGTGCCGTCGGGACGTACGACCGGGATGATCTCCCGCTCGAAGAAGCCGTTGTGCTGGCTCGCGACCGCGAGCTCTTGGCTGCGTAGCGCGAACTCATCCATCTCGCGTCGCGAGACTCCCTCGAACTCGGCGACGTTCTCGGCGGTCTGGCCCATCGCGATGTAGACGTCGGGCAGGCCCGGCGACGGCTCCCACGGTGTCGTCACGCGCGCGCTGCGTTCGGCGGTGCGGGCCAGCGCCTCGTCGAAGCGCGGGTTCACGGCCTTGGGATTGTCCGACGTGCCCGCGCCGTAGCGTGACACCGCCTCGACGCCCGCGGCGATGAAGACGTCGCCCTCGCCGGCGCGAATCGCGTGGGTCGCCATGCGAATTGCCTGCAACGACGAGGAACAGTAGCGGTTGACGGTGACGCCGGGTACGTCGTCGAGACCGGCCAACACCGCGGCGACGCGCGCCACGTTGAAGCCGGCCTCGCCGGCGGGCTCGCCGCACCCGACGATGAGGTCCTCGACGCTGTGTGGATCGAGGGCGGGCACCTTGTCCAGGACCGCGCGCACGACGTGCGCGGTCAGGTCGTCGGGGCGCAGATCCACCAACGACCCCTTGAAGGCTCGTCCAATGGGGGTACGACCGGTGGCGACAATGACGGCTTCGGGCATGGGTTCCTCCTCGTGGTTACCGCAGGGTAATGAGAGAGCCTACCTAATAGTGTCGACTCCGCCCGACGGGGTGAGCGGACCGGCGTCGGCGAAGCCCTGACGCACTCCCTGGCCCGCGCGAGAGCGTAGCTGCTCGGGCTCAAAGAGCATCCAGTACGCGTTGCGCGCGTGACGCCGTGAGCGGTTCTCGAAGACTCGCGCGAGAACCTCGGGGTCGTCCGCCTCGTCCTCGTGGACGAAGACCTCCAGTATCGGTGTCGAGGTCAGTAGTTGGGCCATCATGATGCCCTGGGAGGCCTCGTGGGCGCACTGCTTGTCGATGGGCGCGCTGCCCGGCATCCCTAGCGCGACCACGATCGCGCAGTGCTCGCGCTCGATAAGGATCTTGGCGGCTACCGCGAGATCCTTGAAACCGGGCACGGTCGTCGCCACCACGCGGAAGGTGTCGTCGTAACCGGGACACTGGGCTAGCTCGTCGCGTGCGGCGGCCCCCATGTCGTAGCGCGCGAACATGGTGTCGACGACGCCGATGCGCACGGGTTCGCGCTCCGTCGCGGGTGGTGGGGGGGATGGGGACGTCGCTGAGGGCACCGTTTCTCCTTGTTCCCTACCAGTGTAGGAAGTCGCCCGAGACCTAACCTCAGCGAGGGGCCAGGCCCGTGACCGCGTCCTCGAGTTCGACGCCCGCGGGGATCACCGCGAGGATGGGTACGTCAACACCGGCCGCCACGTAGCGTGCGACGTGCTCACGGCAGGCGTCAAACGAGCCGTGGATGATCAGCTGGTCGACCAGATTGTCGGAGACTGCCCGCGTGGCTCCCGCCCGGTCACCGGCGGCCCAGAGGTCCCACACGGGTTGGAGCATCTCACTACGTCCGAGCCAGCGGTGGAACTCGGCGTAGGCGTTCACCGTGAGGTAGGACGAGATCATGCGCCGTCCGATCGCGCGCGCGGTGTCGGCGTCGCGGGTGGGGATGACGAAGAGTCGAGCCGCGACGGTGATTGGGGCACCGATCTCCTCGCGACAGCGAGCGACGTCGCTCGCCGCGAGCCAGTTGAGTATGACGCCGTCGGCTTCGCGTCCCGCGAG
Source organism: Actinomycetes bacterium (assembly GCA_021793395.1). Classification (GTDB taxonomy): domain Bacteria; phylum Actinomycetota; class Acidimicrobiia; order Acidimicrobiales; family RAAP-2; genus RAAP-2. The sequence continues at coordinate 48,716 of JAJYSU010000006.1, read as the reverse complement.
ACGCAGCATTCGTGGCCGCAGTGCGCCGAGCAGTAACGGTGGACGTACCGCGACGGGACGGCTGAGTCGGAAGCCGTGCACCTCGAAGGTCTCGAAGGCCTCGTCGATCTTCTCGTTGTTCAACGCGCGACGCAGGAATCGAAGCATGTCGCGGGTGTGCGCGTAGGGACGGTCGTAGGCGATCGAGTTCCAGCGCTCCACGACGGGCTGGCTGGAGGCGCCCAGCCCCATGAGAAAGCGATCGCCGGCCGCTTCGGCCATGGCCGCCACGCTCATGGCGAGCAGGGCTGGGCCGCGCGTGAAGCTCGGAGTGACCGCGACGCCGACGCGCAGTCGTGCCTCCCAGGCGGCCGCCAGCGCGAGGGGAGTGAAGCCGTCGACGCCGTCCACCTCTGAGGACCAGACGTCGCTGTAGCCGAGGTCGGCCAGGCGCGTGAACCAGTCGTGGTGCTCGGCGAGGGTGACCCCGTCGAAGGGAATGGTGATGGCGTAGCGCGGGGACGTGCTCGAGGGGCTCACGTGTCGACAGTAGTGTCTCGTCCGCCCGACGACGGGTGAGGACGCCGCGACGCGAGCTAGAGAAGGTAGTCGTTACCGCGCGAGGGCGGAACCGGGAATCCCCGTCGCGCGAGGTCGTGGGTCCAGCGCTCGATGAGGGTCTCGAGAACCGCCACGCGCGCGTAGTGTTTGTTCTCTCCCGCGATGAGATCCCAGTGGGCGTGGGGGCGGTCGGTCCACGCGAGCAGATCGCGCAGGGCGTCGAGGTAAGCGTCGCGCTTCATCCGATTGCGCCAGTCGTCGGGGGTGAGCTTCCACTGCTTCAGCGGGTCGTTGGCTCGTTCGGTGAAGCGGCGTAGCTGCTGCTCGTCGGAGATGTGCAGCCAGAACTTGACGATGGTCACCCCGTCGTCGACGAGCGCGTGCTCGAGGTTGACGATCTCTTTGGCCGACGTCTGGGCCGTCGCGCGGTCGATGGCCCCCTCAACGCGCTCGACGAGCAGACGTCCGTACCAGGACCGGTCGTAGACCGTCATCTCGCCGCGGCCCGGGATCGCCGGCTGGAAGCGCCACAGGAAGTGGTGGCGAGCCTCGTCCTCGGTGGGCGCCGCGATGGGCACCACTCGCACGTGGCGCGGGTCGAGCCCCTGGGTCAGTCGGCGAATGGCGCCGCCCTTGCCCGCGGCGTCGAAGCCCTCGAAGAGCACGAGCAGGCCCGGCCCCCGTTCGGGAGAGTTCACGAGGCCCGCCGTCGCGAGGCGCAGGTGTTCGAGGCGGCGCTGGGCCAGCACGACTCGACGCTCGGACTCCTCTCGCGAGAGGACCGCCGAGAGGTCGATGCCGGCGACGCGGTCGCTCACGGGGACTCGTCGCGCCAGGTGTGTGTTCGGGCACGTCGGGCGAATCGCCACGGCGGACGAGCGTGGCGCGGCGCCGTGGTCGGACGTCGGCGATCGGTGACCCAGGCACCGAGGAGGAAGAGAAGGGCCACGGCGCCGGCGGTGAGGGCGAGCGTCTCGTGGGGCGGCAGGAAAGTGAAGGCGACGTCGGAGCGTCCCGCCGGGAGCGAGATGCTCTGGTAGGCGTGGGAGACGGTGGTGATTGGCACCGCGCGCCCGTCGACGGTGGCGTGCCAGCCGGTCATGGCGAGCTCGGTGCGCGTCAGCGTGGTCGCGCGGGTGCACGAGACGGTGGCGGCGTTGACCGTCGTGCTGGTGATCTGGCAGGGGGCCGCGGTCGTGAAGAATGGTCGCGGGTGGGGCATCTGGTAGATCGTGGCGAGCGAGTCGTGGTAGACGCGAGTCACGCCGAGGGAGGTCAGAGCCGGCAGGATGACCACCTTGCTCGGGATCAGCAGGTACTTGACCGACGCCGCCTCGAAGGCCGCGAAGTGGGCGACGAGATCCTTCTCCTGGGTGACGATGCCGGTCATGCCGCCCTGGACGACGAACTGGTTGGTGGGGTTGAGAGAGGGGTACAGGGTTGTCGCGAGGAGGTTGGCGAACTCGTTGGGGAAGGGCAGGTCGATCGCGCTCAGCGAGTAGACGTCGTACTGCGATCCCCAGTTGGGGTAGAGCACCGCGAAGTCTAGGTAGCGCTGCTCGCCCTGGTGGGTTCGCAGGAAGGTGATGGGAGCCTGGTCCACCGTGATCTGCTTGGGAGCCTCGGCGGTGGGCACGAAGAACAAGAGCAGCGCCTCACCAACCAGGACCAGGGCGATCAGCACGGCGGTGTAGCGCCAGCGGGCGAAGATCCCCAGGATCAGCAGGAGGGCGACGGCGATGAAGGGGAGCGCGTGCAGTCCCATGAAGATAATGCGCGCCTTGCTCGTCAGGATCACGCCGTTGTTGAGCGCGGCGGCGTCCAGCGTCCCCCAGGTCAGCAGCGCCAGCGCCACCACGGTGGTGAGCCAGTAGAGTCGACGAGCCCGGACGCTCTCGGCGAAGTCCATGAGACCCAGGGCCGCCAGGATGACGAGTGCCATCTCCGCGCTGGGAAAGATGTAGCGCGACAGTGCGACGGTGTCCATGCGCGGCAGGATGTTCCAGGCTTCGCGCACCCGTAGGAGATTGAACGCCCCGAGCAGGCCGACGCCCACCCAGGCGCCCAGGACGATACGCAGTGCCCGGTGACGCGCTCCGAAGAGACCGAGCAGTGCCAGGGCGGCCACGCTCACCGAGAAGTAGCCCCCGATGCCGCCCCAGCCGTCGACGGCGTTGTGGTTCGACAGGAGCGTGCCGTAGATGTACGGGTTGAGCAGCATCGGCCCGGCCTGGGGCGACAGGAAGGCGGTCCCGTCGCTGGCCGCGATGTGTTTGCCGACGTCGGCGACCTTCAAGAAGTCGAGAAAGGGGATGACGATCGGCAGCGACAGTACCGCGCCCACGACGGCGGCCAGTCCGAGACGTCGCGCCGCGACGAGGCGCGGCTCCCTCTCGAGGGAGAACCAGCGCACCACGGCCCACGCGGCCGCCAGCAGGCCGTCGAGGTAGGCGACTTCCGGAAAGCCGGCGTAGATCGACAGGGCGAGGGCCAGCGCCGCCAGGTACCAGCCGCCACGACGCCGCTCTCGCGCGGACTCGAAGATCATTTCGACTCCGAGCAGCAGCATCGGCAGGAACGCCACCGGGTTCAGCACCGCGTTGCCCAGCCATGCGTAGGTGCCGTTCAACGCGAAGAGCGCGCCGGCGACGGTCGCGAAGACCACCGGGATCGAGAGGCGCCGGGCGAGGAAGTAGGTGCACACGCCCGCGATGATCTCGAGGATGACGTGGAACCAGACCAGACCACTGGACAGCGCGAACAGCAGCGTGAGGGGAAAGAGAGCCGCGCCCTGCATCTCGCCGGCGAGGGGCTGGCCGAGTCCCTCGTAGGGGTTCCACCAGGGCATGTGCCCGTGAAGCAGGTCCATGGCGGAGAGGTGTCCGAGGGGCTGGGTGAGGAAGCCCACGTTGGGGTCGATCATCGGCCGTCCGCAGGTGACGCGGCAGATGGAGTGGGAGATGCCCGCGGTCCAGGAAATGGGGTCGTTGTTCGCCAGTCCGCTGACGTACATGAAGTTACCCAGCAGCACCATCACGATGATCACCGCGACGGGGATCAGGGAGGGAGGGAGGCGTCGGTACCGTGCGAGTAGGCGAGTCCCGAGCAATGGCACTCGAACAGGCTACAGGGCGACTCGACGGGGCCCGGGACGCCGCGGGGACAGAGGGCAGTTCACCGGTAGCGGTAGTACATCGTCTCGCCGAGCAGGAGCAGTGACTCGGGGAAGTACGGGTCCCGGAAGCTGCCGAAGATGTCCCAGCGTCGGATGAAGCGGTTGCGGTCGTCCAGCGGGTCCAGGGAGCCGCGTGAGGAGCTCACGTGATGGTAGAGCTGCACGTCGGGGGTGTAGACGACGTGACGTCCGCGTACTTGGGCTCGCAGACAGATGTCGACGTCGTTCATGACTACCTTGAGCGTCTCGTCCATCCCGCCCAACTCTTCCCAGAACTCGCGCGCGACCATCTGCACCGCACCCGTGACGGCGGCCACGTCGCGTGTGGCGCGCGAGAACTGGTCGCGGTGCGGGTAGTTGGAGTCGGTTCGCAGGTGCTGGGGGTACGGCGAGATGACGATGCTCTCATGCTCGCGGCGTCCATCCTGGTCGATAAGGCAACCGCCCACGATGCCGACGTCGGGCAGGGCGCACAGCGCGAGCAGCCGTTCGAGCCAGTCCGGGGTGATCACGATGGTGTCGTTGTTGAGGGTGACCACGTACTGCGCGCTCGAGTGATTGACGCCGCGATTGACGATGTGCGCGTAGTTGAAGGGTCCCGGGCACGCCACCACGCGGTAGCGCGTGGTGGCGAAGAAGGCGAGGGTCTCGGGCTCCTTGGAGTCGTTGTCGAGGATGATGATGTCGTAGTTCGGGTAGGTGGTCGTGGTTTCGATTGCCTCGAGGCACCGTTGCACCAGGTCGAGTCGATCACGGGTGGGTATGACGATGTCGATCGACGGCGCCGGCGAGGGTGGGTCCAGGCGCCAGTGCACGACACCGGGGACCTCGTCGTCCACGTCGACGCGACCCCGCCAGCCCCGCCGTGCGAGTGCCGCCTCGACGACGCGGGCCGTCGGCTCGTTGATCTGGGTGGGGTCGAAGGCACCGGGGCCCCGGCCGCCGGGAAGGACGAGCGCGACGTGGTGGAAGGTCGCGCCGTCTTCGCTCAGTCGTAGGTAGGCGTCGTGTTCCGCGGCTCGCCCCGTGCCGGTTGCGAAACCGCCTACGGCGCGTAAGCGACGTAGGCGCACGAGTGCCGGGCGTCCGACAACGTCGTAGCTGAGCAGCGTGTGCACGCCGACCGCCGGGCTCTTCAGGATGGGTGTCGCCCGGTTAGGTCCGGTTTCGTCGGCGAAGACGACGTCGTCCTCGTCGCGGACGTGGTCGAGGAGCAGACGGATGGTGGCCACACGTTCGGTGGGCGAGATCGATGAGTCGAGGACGAGAAGCCAGGTGGCGTCGGTTGACGCGAGGGCTCGGTTCAACTCGTCGGGAATACTCGAACTCGGGGCATCATCATCGAGCTCGACGACCAGCACCGACGCGAAGCGGTGATCGCTCTCGAAGGAGATCTTCAACGCCGCGAGGGGTTGGGGTTGGTAGTTGATGGGGAAGGCGACGTCGGGGTCCACGGGTGCGATCACGCGGGCGTCGGTGGGCACGATTCGCTTCTGGCGTCCGGTGACGGACCGGTACACCCGAAGTACGGGGCGACCCACCACTCGGGCGGCCCGGTAGCGCCACGTGTCGTCACCCAGGAGCCGACCGATGCCGCGCTGGAGCCGGTTGCCCGAGACCATCCGGATGCTGCCGTGGAACTGGGCCCAGCGCCGACGCAGGTCGCGGTCGGTGAGTACGGGCAGGGACTCCTCAATGTTGAACTGTTGGATGCCAGACACGTGGTGGGTCTCTCGTCGCTCGACGGACCGCGCGGCGCGGACCAGTTCGCATTGTAGCGAGGGGCCTCGGGGGCGTCGTACGTCGGGTCCGGGGGGACGTCGCGTCGGCCGGGGGCCCAGTTTTTTTCGTTCGTTCACCGTACGTTCACCCGGGGGTAAGGGCGTGATCACCTCGCCGTGGAACACTCGACCCGTGGGGCGAGACCGAGGAGTTGGTGGCGCGTGGCCGAGTTCGAGGTGAGTGAGTTGACCGGCGCACCCGCGCAGGAGATTCCCCCCACGGGGCTGGCGGCGTCGACGCGCACGGTCAGTGAGTTACTCGACGAGGCACCCACCAGCGGGTTCCACCGTCGGGCGGTGCTGATCTCGGGCATGGGATTCTTTACCGACGCCTACGACCTGTTCGTGATCGGCATCGTGGGCGCGATCGTCACCGTGCAGTGGCACCTGTCCACCACGCAGACCAGCTGGGTCACCGGATCCGCCATCCTGGGCGCCTTTTTGGGTGCCTTCGTGTTCGGGCGCATCGCCGACGTGCTGGGGCGCAAGGTGATCTACACCGCGGTCGCCCTGATCATGATCGTTGGTGCACTCGGCTCGGCACTGGCCCCCGGATTCCTCTGGCTCGTACTCGCTCGTTTCGTTCTGGGTCTCGGCATCGGCGGCGACTACCCGGTCTCGGCAGTGCTGATGAGCGAGTACGCGAACCGAGCGGACCGGGGACGCCTCGTGGGCCTGGTCTTTTCCATGCAGGCCGTGGGACTGATCGTGGGTCCCTTGATGGGCCTCCTCCTGCTCTCCAGCGGTCTCAGTCAGGACCTCACGTGGCGCGTGCTGCTCGGCGCGGGTGCGCTGCCGGCCGCGGGCGTGATCTACCTGCGAGCTCGGATGCCCGAGTCGCCGCGCTTTCGCGCTCGCGTGAAGGGACAGGCGAGCCAGGCGGCGCACGATCTGCACCGTTTCACGTCGGGCGCGATCGCGGCGGGCAGTGTCGCCGAGGCCCCCCGCCACCGCATGAGCCCTCGCCAGTTCGTCACCAATCCCCGAATGCTGCTGCTTATTCTGGGCACGGCGGGTTCGTGGTTCCTCTTCGACTACGCCTACTACGGCAACACCATCTCGCTGCCGCGGATCCTGCTCGAGGTGGCACCTCACGCGTCGCTCGTCGCCAAGTTGTGGCTGACGCTGGGTGTCTTCGTCGTCTTCGCGTTGCCCGGCTACCTGCTCGCGGTCTGGAAGATCGACTCGATCGGTCACCGGGCGCTTCAGGTGATCGGCTTCGCGGTGATGGCGGCGTGCTTCCTCGTGCTGGGCCTCGTGCCGGCTCTCACCGCTGACGTGGTTCCCTTCATCGCCATCTTCGGCTTCAGTTACCTCTTTACTGAGTTCGGGCCGAACACGACGACCTTCGTGTTGCCGTCCGAGGTCTTCCCGGTCGAGATGCGCACGACCGGTCATGGCATCGCCGCGGGAATCGGCAAGCTCGGCGCTTTCGTGGGCGTGTTCCTCGTCCCGCAGCTTCAGACGCACGTGGGTCTGCGCGGGATGCTGCTCGTCGCGGCCGGCGCCGCCCTGGTCGGTATGGGGGTGACCTTCGTGTTGCCCGAGCCCGCCACGCGGTCGCTCGAGGACGTGTCGGGTGAGAATCACCAGGCGGGCGCTGCGCCGTCGCGCGCGGCGTCCCCGGCCGCGACGCCGTAGGTACGTGGGTGTCACCGGCGCGGGGCCGCGCGGTGACACAATGGCGGGGTGCCAAAATCCTCTCCACGGACTCGTGTCGTGCGTCGCGCCGTTTCGCTCACCGGAGGGTCGTCGCCGCGGCGCGTCGCGACAATGGTGGGGTTGCTCGCGTTGTCCGGTGCTCTGCTCAGTGCCTGCGGCTCGGGTCCCTCGTCCTCATCCTCGACGCCCACGACCGCAACTCCAACCTCGACGACCGCTCCTGCGGTGGCGCTCTGTCCGTTAACCGGCACGCCCGCCCCGGGTGGTGTGGTGCCCCAGCGACCGGCGCTCGCCATGAAGGTGGACAACTACTCGCTCGGACCCGCCCCCGCCGAGGCACGACCCCAGAGTGGGCTGGACTACGCGGACATCATCTTCGAGGAGCAGGTGGAGGGATCCATCACCCGCTACGCCGCGGTCTTCCAGTGCCGTAACGCACCCGCGCTCGTCGGCCCCATCCGTAGTGCTCGCTGGACGGACATTCAGATGCTCTCCCAGCTCGGTCACCCGCTCTTCGTGCACGTCGGCGGGATCAATCCAGTGTTGGCGTTGGTGAACGCCTCGAACCTGGTCAACGTGGATCTCATGTTCAACCCGCAGCTCGAGGTGCACCCGGCCGGCCGCTACGCCCCCTACGACACCTACACCACGACCCAGGCGGTCTGGGCGCAGGAGTCGCACCTGACGACGCCACCGTCGCCCATCTTCTCGTACTCCCGCCTGCCCCAGCCCGGTGAGTCGGTGTCCCAGATCCACCTGGACTGGTCGGCGACCTCGGACATCTACTGGCGCTGGAATCGGGCGACGGGCACGTGGCTGCGCTTCTACAACGTAGGCAGCGCGTCGGCGCCGGTGATCCAGCCCGACGTCCTCACCGACGGCGTCCAGAACCAGGCGCAGAACGTGATCGTCCAGGACGTGACCATCACCTACGGTCCGTGGGTGGAGAACTCCCAGGGCGGTCTCGAGGCCGAGTCGCACATTCTGAACAACTCGGGCAAGGCCTACGTCTTTCGTAACGGGAGGATGATCACGGGGACCTGGAGTGCCGGAAGTGCCGGTAGTCCGACGGTGTTTCGCAACGCGGCCGGCCACGTCATCACCCTGGCGCCGGGGCGAACCTGGGTCGAGATCTACCCCAACAACGCGCCCTTCGTCGTCACGCCGAGCGCGACCACGACGCCGTCGGCGACCACGACGCCCGCTGGCTAGCGGGTTCGCCGACGACCGGCATACCCCTCGACACGCCACGTCTCGTCACCTACGATGGGCTCGTCGGAGGTTCCGACGCTGATGAGGGGGATTATTATGTCTACTTCACGTGGGGGGTGGCGTCATCGTTATCGTCACCTGGGAATCGCCGCCGCCGCCGGGGTACTGGTGGTGAGTCCGCTCATCCTTGGCTCCTCGAGCAGCGCGGCGACGAGCGGGAATTCGTCCACGATCGTCTACGCCGTGCACCCGATCGCCGTGCAGGCGACGAGTTCGACGTCGGTCGCGGGGCTGACACCCGGTCAGTGCATCGCCCAGGTCGGACTGGCGTGCTACGACCCGCAGATATTTCACACCGCGTACCAGATCCCGTGGACCATCAACGGGTCGCTCGCGGGTACCGGTGAGCAGATTGCCATCATCGACGCGTACGGTAGTCCGACCGTGGCGTCGGACCTAGCCACGTTCGACGCGGCTTTTAACCTGCCGCCGGCGACCCTGCACGTGTACTACCCGAGTGGTCAGCCCACGTACAACCCGCTCCAGCACGCCGGTGAGACCGGATGGGCGGAGGAGACCAGTCTCGACGTGCAGACCGCGCACGCGCTGGCTCCGGGAGCCACGATCAATTTGATCGTGGCGGCCTCGCCCAACGGCAACGACCTCAACGTCGCGGAGAACTACGCCGTCACGAATCATCTGGGCAACGTCATGTCGATGAGCTTCGGAGCCCCCGAGGCGGCGATCGCCGGCGGCGGCAACAACTTGCAGTTGCAGCAGGCCGACGCGATCTTTCAGCAGGCGACCGCTCAGGGTATGAGCGTGTTCGCCTCGTCGGGTGACAGCGGCGCGAGTAATGGGTACGCCACGGCCAACGCCCTGTTCCCGGCGTCGGACCCGCACGTCACCGCCACCGGTGGGACGGACCTGTTCGTCAAGGCCGACAGCGCCTCGTCCGCCAAGGGAAAGTCGTCGTCGGGGTCATCGACGAACGGGACCTACGTGAGCGAGTACGCGTGGAACGACGCGAATTCGAGCACGTGCCCCTTCGGTTGCACCGACGGTGTGTTCGGGGCGACCGGGGGAGCGCCGAGTTCGGTATTCACCACCCCGTCGTACCAGAGCAGCGTCAACGGCATGTCGATGCGTACGACCTCGGACGTGTCGTTCAACGCGTCGGTCTACACCGCCACGCTGATCTACCTGGGCTTTTTGGGCGGCGCCAACAACGGCTTTTACTTCTTCGGGGGCACCAGCGAGGCGTCGCCCAGTTGGGCGGCTATCACCGCTGACCTCGACCAGGCCGCGGGCACTTCACTCGGGGCTATGAACCCGACGCTGTACTCGCTGGCGAGCAAGCCCAAGGTGTACGCCGCGGACTTCCACGACGTGAGCGTGGGGACGAACAACTTCCCGTCGACCGACTCGGCCGGCTACTCCGCGGGTACCGGCTACGACCTACCCACGGGCCTGGGGACGCCGATCGTGACGGGCTTGATGCACTCGCTCGCTCCGAGCGCGTCGTACTCGTTGACCCAGCCACCGTTGTCGTGACGGGTGACTCCCCGCGCCGTCGTCGGCGGCGCGGGGAGTCACGCTCCGCGCGTCCACACCGCGGGGCGCTTCTCCAAAAACGCGGCGATGCCCTCCTGCGCGTCGTCGATGAGGCTCGCCGCGGCCATGACCTCGTTGGCCAGGTCGTACGCGGCGTGCTGGTCGAGGCCGATCTGGGCGTAGAAGGCCCGTTTGCCGATGGCGCGTGACGCGACGCTGCCGCGAGTAACGCGCGAGACGAGCGCGTCGGTGGCGGCCACCAGTTCGTTCTCGTCCACCACGTCGTTGATGAGCCCCCACTCGTAGGCGGTACGGGCGTCAATGGCGTCGCCGCTCAGCCCCATCTCGAGTGCTCGCTTGCGAGCGATGTTGCGCCCCACCGCGACGAGGGGCGTCGTGCAAAATAGTCCGCCCTTGCCCCCGGGCGTGGCAAAACTAGCGCCGTGGGACGCGACCGCCAGGTCGGCGGTGGCGACGAGCTGGCAGCCGGCCCCGGTGGCCAGGGCGTGGACCCGTGCGATCACCGGCTGGGGGATCTGCTGCATCGTCTCCATCATCGCGGCGCACGACGCGAAGAGCCGGCGCACACTCATGAGGTCCTGGTGGTACATCTCGGCGAAGTCGTGGCCCGCGCAGTACACCGGCCCGTTGGCCGCGAGCACCACCGCCAGGGCGTCACTCTCGCCCACCTCATCCAGCGTGCGGTGCAACTCGCCGATCATCTCCGCGGTGAGGGCGTTGCGCTGCGCCGGGCGATTGAGAGTGATGGTGACCGTCGTGTCGGATCGCTCGACGGTGAGGGTACGCAACTCGGTGTCCATGTCGGCTCCTTGACTGTTATCTCGAGGTTACCGATCGTCGTCACGGGCCGCCACTGGGGCGTGGCTCGGTAGGATCGGCTCGTGGGACCGCTCGGGATCGTCGTCGTCGTCGCGTCGGCGTCGGCGTTACTGTCGTGGGTGGCGTCGCTGGTGACGGGGGACACGTCGTGGGTTGACCGCCTGTGGTCGATCGTCCCCGTGGTCTACGTGTGGATCTTCGCAGGGGCGGCGCACCTCACCGACGCTCGCCTTGACGTCATGGCCGGCGTCGTCACACTCTGGGGCGTGCGGCTCACCTTCAACTTCGCCCGTCGTGGCGGCTACCGGGGCGTCGAGGACTACCGGTGGGCGGTGCTGCGCGAGTCGATGAGCCGCCCGGTCTTCGCACTGTTCAACTTCTTCTTCATCTCGCTGTACCAGAACGCGCTGCTGGTGCTCATCACGCTGCCGGCCCTCGGTGCGTACCAGCACCGGGGGCGCGGTGGGTACGGCGTGTGGGACCTCGCCGTGGCGGTGCTGTTCGTGGCGTGCACCGTGGGTGAGACTCTGGCCGATCAGCAGCAGTGGAACTTTCACGAGCGCAAGCGCCAGCTGCGCGAGCGGGGAGTGGCGCCCGCCGAGAACTTCGCCCAGACGGGCCTCTTCGCCTACTCGCGTCACCCCAACTACTTCTTCGAGCTGGCGCAGTGGTGGCTGTTCTTCGTGATGGGGGCCGTCGCGGCGGGTTCCGTTGAGGCAGGGATCCTGCTGGGGCCGGTGCTGCTCAGCGCGCTGTTCGTTGGCTCGACCCGTTTTACTGAGAGCATCTCGCTTTCTCGCTACCCCGAGTACGCGCTCTACCAGCGTCGCGTGCCGGCGATCATCCCGCGACCGCGGCGTCGAGAGTCGCCGGTGTTGGCCGACGACTGAGGGGCGACCGATGGCGGTGGTGCGCGTCGAGAACCGATCGATCACCGTCGCCCACCCCGACAAGGTCCTCTTTACGGACGTTGCGCTCACTAAGGGCGATCTCATCGACTTCTACCGGGCGGTAGCGCCGCGGCTGTTGCCGCTCGTGCGTGATCGGCCGCTGGTCCTGCACCGCTACCCCGACGGGGTATCCGCGCCGGGCTTCATCCAGCACGACGTGGATGCGTCGCTCCCGTCGTGGGTGACGCGCGTGGTGGTGGGAAAGCAGGGCGGAACCGTCACCCACGTGGTGGGCAACGACGAAGCTACGCTCGTGTTCCTGGCGACGTGGGACTGCGTCGAGTTACACCCGTGGTTGGCGACGCGCGACGACCTCACGCACCCGGACCGGATGGTCCTGGACCTCGACCCGTCCGAGGAGACGTCGATCGACGCGCTGCGCGCGACGGCGCGCTCGCTGCACGACGCGCTGGTGTCGCTCGGTCTGAGGCCCTTCCTGATGACGACCGGTTCGCGGGGCTACCACGTCGTGGTCCCACTACTTCGTCGCCGCACGTTCGACGAGGTCCGAGCCGTGGCGCGCGCGGTGGCGAGTGTCGTGGTCGCCGAAGATCCCGACGAGCGAACGGTGCAGCTCGCACGCGCGCGGCGCGGGGGGCGGCTCTTCATCGACTACCTGCGCAACGGCTACGCCCAGACCTCGGTGGCGCCGTACTCGTTGCGCGCGCGACCGGGAGCGCCGGTGGCGATCCCCCTGGACTGGTCCGAGCTCGCGGAGACGACGCCCACGACGTGGACGTGGTCGCGCGTGCGCGACCGGCTCAACGCCCCGGACCCGTGGGCGGAGATGGCGTCGGCGAGCGGGGACCTGACGCGAGCGCGGCGTCTCCTCGACCGCGCGCTGCCGCCCGTGACCTAGATCTCGGCGCCGGCGAACTGACTGTTGTAGAGCGAGTAGTAGAGACCCTGACGGGCCATCAATTCGTCGTGGTCGCCCTGCTCGATGATGCGACCGTGATCCATGACGAGGATGACGTGGGCGTGGCGGATGGTGGAGAGCCGGTGGGCGATGACGAAGCTGGTGCGTCCCTCGCGCAAGCGGGCCATTGCCTCCTGGATCAGCACCTCGGTTCGGGTGTCCACGTTGCTCGTGGCCTCGTCGAGGATCAGAATGCTCTGGTCGGCGAGGAAGGCCCGGGCGATTGTGAGCAACTGTTTCTGGCCCGAGGAGAGGTTGGAGGCGTCCTCGTCCAGGATCGTGTCGTAGCCGTCGGGGAGGGTGCGCACGAAGTTGTCGACGTGCGCGGCGACCGCGGCGGCTACGACGTCGTCGAAGGACGCGTCGGGTCGTCCGTAGGCAATGTTGTCGCGAATCGAGCCGGTGAACACCCAGGTGTCCTGGAGCACCATCCCAAAGGCACGACGAACCTCGTCGCGGGTGAGGTCGCGGTAGTCGACGCCGTTGAGCAGGATTCGTCCGGCGGTGATCTCGTAGAAGCGCACCAGTAGGTTCACCATGGTCGTCTTGCCGGCCCCCGTGGGACCCACCAGGGCCACCGTTTCGCCGGGCGCCACGTCGAGGGTGAAGTCGTCGATGAGCGGCTCATCCGGCTCGTAGCGGAACGAGACGTGCTCGAGGGTGAGTTGTCCACCACGCGCCGGCGCGGGCGCCGTGAGGGCCGCGGTGATCTCGGGCGTCTCCTCCTCGGCGTCGAGGAACTCGAAGACGCGCTCGGCCGAGGCCAGGCCCGACTGGAGCATGTTCATCTGCCCCGCGATCTGCGTGAGGGGCATGGTGAACTGGCGCGAGTACTGGATGAAGGCGATGACCGCACCCAGCGACAGCAGCCCGGACGCGACGCGGTAGCCGCCGACGACCGCGATGATGACGTAGTTCATGTTGGTGACGAGTTGGATCGACGGCTGGATGATCCCCGACAGGAACTGCGCCCGGAAGCTTGACTCCAGCAGGCGCTGGTTCTGGGACGTGAACTCCGCGACCGTCGCGCGGCGCCGTCCGAAGGCCTGGACCAGCTCGTGACCGCTGTGGGTCTCCTCGACCAGTCCGTTCAGGGTGCCCGTGCGTTCCCACTGGGCCGCAAACTGGGTCTGGGAGCGACGTGCGATGAAGGCGGTGATCGCGATAGCGACGGGGACCGTGACCGCGGCGACCGCGGCGAGTAGGGGGGAGATCCAGAACATCATGGCGAGCACGCCGATGACCGTGAGTACCGAGGTGAGCAGCTGGCTCAGTCCCTGCTGGATCGTGGTCGTCAGGTTGTCGATGTCGTTGGTGACGCGACTAAGGACGTCGCCGTGGGGGTGGCTGTCGAAGTAGCGCAACGGCAGGCGACGCAACTTCTCCTCGACGTCGCGGCGCATGGCCGCCATGACGCGTTGGGTGATGCCGGCCATCGTGTAGCCCTGGAAGTAGTTGAAGGCGGCGCCGCCGAGGTAGACGAGGGCGGCGGCGCCCAGAACCCGGCCCAGTTCGCCCACGTTCACCCCGGTACCCGGGATCACGTTCATGCCCGACACCATGGCGGCGATCTGGGAGTGGCCGTGCAGGCGCAGATACTCGAGGGCCTGCGCCTTGGTCATGCCGAGTGGCAACTTCTTGGAGATGAGCCCGTTGAACAGGACGTTGGTGGCGTTGCCGAGGATCTGGGGGCCCGATACCATGAACGCCACGGAGGCCACGCCCAGAATGAGGGCGGCGAAAAGTTTCGCGCGATCGGGCCGGAGTAGCCTCAGCAGGCGTCGGCTGGTGGTGCGTAGGTCACGGCTGCGCCGCGGCGGTGCCGCGCCGGCGCCGCGCATGGCTCCCATCGGTCCCATGCTCATCGGGCGGCCTGCTCCCCGAGCTGGGAGATGACGATCTCGCGATACGGGTCACAACTGTTCAGAAGGGCCTCATGGGTGCCGACGCCGACGATGCGACCGTCGTCGAGTACGACGATGCGCTCGGCGTGCATGATCGTGCTCACGCGCTGGGCGACGATGACGACGGTGGCGTCGCTCACCTCCTCGTGCAGTGCTTCGCGCAAACGGGCGTCGGTCGCCGCGTCGAGAGCGGAGAAACAGTCGTCGAAGAGGTAGACCGAAGGTTTCTTCACCAACGCGCGCGCGATGGACAGGCGCTGGCGCTGTCCGCCCGAGACGTTGGTACCGCCCTGGTCGATGGGGGCATCGAGACCCCCGGTCATGGAGGCGACGAAGTCGCGGGCTTGGGCGATCTCCAGGGCGCGCCATAGTTCCGCGTCGGTGGCGTCGGGTCGCCCGAAGCGAAGATTGCTCGCCACCGTGCCACTGAAGAGGTAGGCGGCCTGCGGGACGAGGCCGATCGTCGCCCACAGGGTTTCGAGTTCCTGGTCGCGCACGTCGACGCCGTTGACGAGGACCGCCCCCGCCGTCACGTCGAAGAAGCGCGGTATCAGGTTGAGCAGCGTCGTCTTGCCGCTTCCGGTTCCCCCGATGATGGCGTTCGTCTGGCCGGGTTCGAAGTCCACGCGCAGCGAGTCGAGCACCGGGCGCTCGCTGCCCGGGTAGGCGAAGGAGACCCCGTCGAGGCGCACGAGTCCGTCGTGGCGCGACGGCGTCACCGGCGAGGGGGGATCGCTCACCGCGGGTGCCGTGTCGAGGACCTGCTCAATGCGCTCGGCGCTGGCCGCCGCCCGCGGGAGGAGGATGGCGACCATCACGGCCATCATCACCGAGATCAGGATCTGCAGAATGTAGGTCAGGAACGCGGTGAGGTTGCCGATCGGCATGACGTTCTCGCTGACCAGGCGCCCGCCGAACCAGACCACGGCGACGCTCGACAGGTTCAGGATCATCATCATGACGGGCATGGCCAGGGCGAAGACGCGGTTGACATTGAGGGCGGTGGCCGTGAGGTCGGCGTTGGCGACGCCGAAGCGTTCCGCTTCGGCGTCGTTGCGTACGAAGGCGCGGATGACGCGCACGCCGGTGATTTGCTCGCGGAGGACCTGATTGATGCGGTCGATCTTGCGCTGCATGGAGCGGAACTGCGGGATGACGCGGATCATGACGATCCCGATGAAGATCGCCATGATGGGTACCACGACGAGGAGCAGGGTTGACAGCGTGGCGCCCTCGTGGATCGCCATGATGACGCCACCCACCGACATGATGGGCGCGATGACCATCATGGTGAGGGCCATCTGGAGGAAGATCTGGATTTGCTGGACGTCGTTGGTGTTGCGGGTGATCAGGGACGCGGTGCCGAAGCTGTTCATGTCGCGGGCGGAGAAGTTTTGGACGCGGGTGAAGATCGCTTGACGGATGTCCGCGCCGGCGCCCATGGAGACGCGCGACGCCCAGTAGACGCCGATAATCGCGAACACACCGATGGCGAAGGTCAGGATCAGCATCCACAGACCCGTGCGCAGGATGTAGTGCAGGTTGCCCGTGACCACACCGCCGTCGATGATGTCGGCGTTGAGGTTGGGCAAGTACAGGTTGCCCGCGGTCTGGGCGACCAGGAGCAGGACGAGCACGGTAATGCGTCCGGCGTAGGGGCGCAGGAACGTGCGCATCAGACGGGTCAGCACGGCGTGGTTTCCTGGTGCGCGCCGTTTGACGGTGAACGGGACCACCCGAGGCCCCGCGCCAGATTGGCGAAGGCGTCGTCGAAGATCGTGAGCAGGTCCACCGTCCCCGCGTTGGCGCGCCAGACTGTCATCGTGGCGCGAAAAGCGCCGCTCGCCACGGTGGTCAGGAGGGTGGGGAAGAGGTCGAGGGTGGGATCCGTGCCCGTACGCTCGGCGATCACCTCGACGATGGCGCGCTCGTAGGCCACGAAGGAGGCGAACATGTGCGGCAGCATCGTGGGGTCCTCGGCGACGGCCTGCATCCGCAGGGGCCACTCCGCACTTGACTCGACAATCAACTCGCGCAGGACCGCGCGCAGTGCGATCCGAGGGGACTCGTGGGCGGGACGGGCGCGTAGGGCATCGCGTAACTGGGTGACACGCCACTCATCGAAACCGATGATGGCGTCCTGCTTGGAGGAAAAGTGGTCGTAGAACGTCCGTACGGAGACATCTGCCTCGTTGGCGATCTCCTCCACGGTGACGTGCTGGACACCGCGCTCGGCGCCGAGTCGCAGCGCTGCCGCCCGCAGTGACTGATGGGTCGCCTCACGCTTTCGATCACGACGTCCGAGTGAGGTCTGCGTCACATCGTTAGCGTGACACATTTTCGCAGAGTGTGCAACTTTGCGCGAAGTGCGATTATTTAGTATCGGCAGAACCTTGCCGCTCGAGCGTCATGGCGTCGCGAGCCCGGTTCGCTCGTGAGGGCGCCCGACCTGGTGGACCGCGATTTCGACCAATCAGGGCGCGACGGCGGTGACACCGTTCTCCTCTCACCCGCCGGGAGCCGCGGGTTCACCGCGCGCGTTACCGTGATCTCTTTTCGTTCGTGGAGCGTTCGTGGTTGGTGCGAGGGTGTGCTGTTGCGCGGTGAGAGTGTGAACCGCCCTGGAAATGGTGGAGACTCCATCAGACCCAGGGCGGCACGGTTCGCGTCGCGAGACTGACACGCGAGTGGCGGCCACATTGACGCAGTTCGAGATCATCGAGGCGAATCTCGAGCGGGCACTCGATCTCGCGGGAGGCCGCGGAGCCGCGTGAGTGTGATTACCGGATGTGGCCCCACCGTGAGCATTGAAAGTGGCCCCATCTGGTGACCAGCCTTGGCGAGCGCGGCGACGACCTCTTGGCCCGAGACGACGGGGAGCGCTGAGCTCACGCAGGAAGCAGGACGGTGGTGATGATTGGCGGCTCGAGCGTGTCGGGCAACCTTTCACCTTCGAAGTAGAGGCTCAGTGCCTCCTCGAGATTCGCCAGTGCCTCATCAACCGATTCACCGTGGCCTACGACGTCGACGTCAAGGCACCTCGCGACATACCAGGGCGCTTCGTGTGTTGCGGCAACGGTGAACTTCATAGACCTCATCGTGTCAGCGGCCTGTAACTTCCGGCCGTCGCATTTGGTGGACCTTGGGTAACACAGTAAGAACCGCTCAGCCTTCGTTCAAGATCTGACAATTCGGGCCATTCCCAGACTTTTGGCTGTGTGAGTGACGTTAGAGCGTTCAAATCATGCTTGCTATCATTTTGTGATAACTGCTATCATCAAGAAATGAAGCAGATTATAACTCGAGTTGATGACGACTTGGCTGACGCACTTAAAAATCAGGCCAGCCGAACTGGTGAATCCGTGAACTCTTATCTCAACCGGCTACTGCGCGCTGCGGTGGCAGGACCAAGTACACCACGCCACGAATGGAAAGTGGCGGCGATCTCCAACGGTCGACTGATGTCACGGAAGAATCTGAACAGTAGAGCACGCAATCGAACAAAGGGGCCGGGCACCAATCTCCACACACCCTCTGGCTACGCAAGCAACGCCGTGAGCGACGATCGCGACGAAGGATGATCATCTTTGCGGATACGAGCGCCATTGGGAGTGCCTACCTAGGTGACGAGGCCCACGGGCGTTGGATTAGCGACGTCATTTTTGATGGACCCGATCCAGTCGTG
This sequence comes from Actinomycetes bacterium, assembly GCA_021793395.1. Classification (GTDB taxonomy): domain Bacteria; phylum Actinomycetota; class Acidimicrobiia; order Acidimicrobiales; family RAAP-2; genus RAAP-2. Next base: position 30,494 of record JAJYSU010000006.1, on the reverse strand, counting down.
ATTAGCGAGTTGGCCGACGTTGAGTTCGCAAGTTTGTTGGTGCGGGCGAAGTCCGATGGTCGTATCAACGCCAGCGAAATGGCCGAGTGCCTAGCAGCGTACAAGGAGCACACTGCCGACGACGGGCCAATCGGAGTCGTACCTATTACCCATGATTCGTTCAGCAGGGCCCAACAATTCGTTCTTCAAGTCTCAACTCGTACGCTCGATGCGCTGCACCTCGCCTCGGCGCAACTTTTAGCTGACACAAACGATGACAACGTAGTGGTTCTGACTCTCGATCACCGACAAGCTATCGCAGCCCAAGCACTTGGATTGGCCCTGTACGACTGGCCTGCCAAGTAGTCGTCGTTGGTTCGCGCATTCGCGCATTCCAATTTTGTGGAGGTAAGGGGATTCGAACCCCTGACCTCTTGACTGCCAGTCAAGCGCTCTACCAACTGAGCTATACCCCCAGGAGTCCCCCGATGTTAGCAGTTGCGTCTGATTCCTTACGAAGGATCGCGCAGGATCAGATCTGCTAACTGTGCCGGGTGTGAGAGGAAGGGGGAGTGCCCGCTGTTGATCTCTACGATCTCGTCGGTGCGGTGGGCCATTTTTCCCTGGAGGGCCGGGTCGACGGCTTCGTCGTCACGGCACAGTACGTAGCGCGAGTGTACCGTGACCGACTCGGCAACTCGGCGGCTGCGGAAACTGGCGATCGTCTGCGTGCTCAGTCGCGAGACGGCCCACGATTGAATGTCCGGGGTGCAGTCGTGGTAGAGAGCGTTCCGGGCCCCGATAGGTTCGAGTGTGAGGTGCCCGTCGACGACCCGCATGGACTCGTCGAGGAGGGTGCGCCGTGCGCTCTCGCGTGACACGTCGGTCGCACTTTGACCGGATTCGGGGATGAGCGCTGCCACGTAGACCAATCGAGTGAGAGTCGAGAGCGCCGGTGCGGCCTCGGTGATGACGACACCTCCGTAACTGTGTCCCACCAGGATGACGGGTTCGTCGAGTTGCGCCGCGGCCACGACGGCGTCGCGATCGCGGGCGAGATCTGCGGTCGGATCCTCGGGGCTGTGCGAGCTGGGTAGGTCGGGGGCACGCCAGGCGACGCCGTCACGGTCGAAGACGGCGACCAGATCGCGCCAGCACCACGCGCCGTGCCACGCGCCGTGCACCAGAATGACGGTGGGTGGGCTCACGTCGACCTCCTCGTAGCGCGTCGCGAACGTGACGGGAACGTCGCGACGATATTCAAAACCTAGACTGTCGCAATGATCCGCGCGTTCGATGTCGTCGCCGTCGAGACCAAGTGGCAGTCCCGCTGGCGCGACGAGGGAACCTATCAGGTAGACAACGACGATCCCCGGGAGCGGTTCTACGCGCTGTGCATGTACCCGTATCCGTCAGGTTCGGCGCACCAGGGCCACGTGCGCAATTACACCTTCGGCGACCTCGTGGTGCGCTACCAGACAATGCTGGGCAAGGCGGTGCTCTCTCCCATCGGCTTCGACTCGTTCGGGCTGCCCGCGGAGAACGCGGCGATCAAGGCCGGTAGCCATCCCCGGCTCTTCACCGAGTCCCGGATGGCGGAGCTCAAGGCCTCCCTGATTCGCCTGGGTGCGGTCTACGACTGGCGCCGAGAGGTCTATAGCCACGACCCGCAGTACATGAAGTACTCCCAGATGATCTTTCTCGCCTTCTGGCGTTCCGGCTTGGCGTACAGGGCGTACGCGCCGGTCAATTGGTGCCCGGGGTGCGCGACGGTACTGGCGAACGAACAGGTTCTCGCCGATGGAACCTGCGAGCGCTCGGGGGACCTGGTCGAGCGGCGCAACCTGGAGCAGTGGTTCTTTCGCATCACCGACTACGCCGAAGAGCTGCTCAACGATCTCGACTCCCTGGACTGGCCCGAGAGAGTGAAGATTATGCAGCGCAACTGGATCGGGCGTTCCGAGGGGGTCGAGTTCGATCTCACCCTGGTCGACGACCCCGCGATCGCTCTTCGAGTCTTCACGACGCGTCCCGATACCGGTTTTGGCGTCACCTACGCCGTCGTGGCGCCCGAGCATCCCCTGGTGGAGCGCCTGACCACGGTCGAGCAGCGCGAGGCGGTGGCCGACGTGGTGGCGCGCGCGACGGCGGCCACCGAGTTGGAGCGCACGGCGGGGGTCGAGGGCGGGGCCCTGGAAAAGCGCGGGGCCTTCACGGGCAGCTACGTCCTCAATCCCTTCACCGCACGTCCCGTGCCGGTCTACGTGGCGGACTACGTCCTGGGCACCTACGGCACCGGCGCCATCATGGCGGTTCCCTCCGAGGATGATCGAGACTACGCCTTCGCGACCGTGTACGGACTGGAGATCGTGCGCACGGTGCAGCCGCCCGACGACTTCGACGGTGGCGCCTACCACGGCGAGGGCGTCCACATCAACTCGGGGTTCCTCGACGGGCTCGACATCGCGACCGCCAAGGATCGCGCCATCGCGTTCCTCGAGGAGAACGCCCACGGGCGGCGTACGGTGAACTACCGGCTGCGCGACTGGCTGGTGTCGCGCCAGCGCTTCTGGGGGTGCCCGATACCCATTATCTACTGTGACGCCTGCGGTCCGGTGGGGGTCCCTGAGGACCAGTTGCCCGTGGTGGCGCCCGACGACGTGACGATGGACCGCACCGGCCAGTCGCCGCTGGCTACGCATGACGCTTTTCGCGTGACCACCTGTCCCGTCTGCGGCGGCCCCGCGCACCGCGAGACGGACACGATGGACACCTTCACCGACTCGTCGTGGTACTTCCTGCGCATGGCGGACCCCTTCACTCCGGGTCGCCCCTTCGATCCCGCGCAGGTGGCGCGTTGGATGCCGGTCGATCAGTACATCGGCGGGATTGAGCACGCCATTCTGCACCTGCTCTACGCTCGCTTCTACGTCAAGGCACTGGTGGACATAGGCCTGGCGACCGGCGTGCCGCGTGAGCCTTTTCGCCGCCTCTTTACTCAGGGAATGATCCGCCTCGACGGGTCCAAAATGTCCAAGTCCAAGGGCAACCTGGTGGCCCCGGAGCAGTACTTCGACACCGTGGGGGCGGACGGTTTGCGGTTATTCCATCTCTTCGTCGGCCCGCCCGCGGACGACGTGGACTGGAATGAGCAGACGGAGAGCCTGATCGAGGGGTGTGCGCGCTTCCTGGACCGACTGTATCGACTGGCCACCCTGGAGGACGTGCGCTGGCGTGAGGTCGAGGACGAGAGCGATCGCGCGGTGCGTCGCGCGGTGCATCGTTGCGTGGCGCGCGTCAGTGAGAGTATCGAGCGCTGGAGTTACAACACGGCCGTGGCGGCGCTGATGGAGACCCTGAATACGGTGTCCAAGTGGGCGCGTGGCGAGGCCGGCGCCCATCGCGCGACCTACGACGAGGCGCTCGACTTGATGTTGTTGCTGCTGGCGCCGATGGCCCCTCACCTCAGCGCGGAACTGTGGGAGCGTCGTCACCCCGGCGAGCCGTCGGTCCACGCGATGCCGTGGCCGGTGGCGGATCCCGTGCTCGTGGCGACCGCGCTGGTTACCCTCGTGGTGCAGGTGAACGGCAAGGTGCGCTCGCGAGTCGACGTCCCCAGCGATATCGACGAGGACGGCGCCCGTGACCGAGCACTCGGCGACGCGAACGTGATTACCCACTTGGCCGGTCGCGCGCCCCAGCGGATCGTGGTGCGCGCACCGCGGCTGGTGAACATCATCGTCTGATGGACGCGCGTGGAACCAATGCCCGCCGGGTGTCGATCGAGCCGCCGCGCTTTGATCGGCCCGAGGTCGAGGTTCGTGCGTCGACGCGGCGTACGAAGACGGGGGCGGCGCACTGGTCGGGGAGCCGCATCGTGGTGCAGATCCCGGCGCGCCTGCGCGGACGCGAGCGACGGGACTTCGTCGACGAGCTCGTCGAGCGTCTGGTGGCCCAGCGTCCCCAGCACGCCGCGGGTGACGGAGCCCTGGAGGAGCGTGCCCGAGTTTTGGCCGAGTTGTACAACGACGGCGTGGAGCCCGCGTCAGTGCGCTGGGTGACCAATCAGCGCACGCGGTGGGCGTCGTGCTCGCCCTCGACGCGCGAGATTCGGGTGTCGAGCCGACTGCGCCAGTGCCCCGAGTGGGTGATCGACGCGGTGCTGGTCCACGAGTTAGCACACCTGCACGAAGCCGATCACTCTGCCGCTTTCTACGAGATCGCTCGCCGCCACCCGCGCCAGTACGAGTGCGGACTGTTCCTTGAGGGGTACGCGTTGGGGCTCGGACTGCGCATCGAGGAGACCGACGTCGACGCGTCGTAGTCGCGTCGCGCGGCGAGAGTCGTCCTGACGACGATCATGGTCACGCGGAGGGCGTCACGGCCCGCGCGCACCAGGCGTAGAGCGCGTCGTAAACGAACGTGGCGCGCTCCAGTAGTTGATAGTCGTCCTCTTCGACATCGAGCCCACCGAGCCCGATCGCCTCGAGACCGGCACCGAGGGGATCGCTCTCCCTCTGACCCGCGACGTCCGCGGCGTGCACGACGTGGGCCAGACGCTCGAGGGCGGGGTCGTCGTGCAGGTGGAACTCGTCGATCAGAACCTCGAAGGTGCACTGATCACCCCGGTGTCCGTACTGGGCACCCGGCGCGTCGAAACTGCGCGCGTCAGTGGCGAGGGCGACCGCGAGGACGTCGGGTGGCGCGACGAAGAGGAACGTTGCGTCGTGATCGATGAAGCGACGGATCAGCCAGGGGCAGGCGATGCGGTCGGTCTTGGGGCGCGCACGCGTCACCCACCTCACGAGTGGGTACACCGGTTGGTGTTCGGTGTCATCGTTGCCTACCCTTCATCTCGCAAGAACCTCTCCAATTCGGCGGCGAGTTCGTCGCCGCTCGGCAGCACCTCACCTAGTGAGGTCCCCTCGGCGTGGTCGGCTACCTGTTCGAGGCGCTCGACCATGGCGTGGTGGTCGGCGTTGCCCGCCAACAACTCGTCGACACGGCGACGCGCGTCGTCAGCCGCGGTGCGCAGACCGCCCGCGTCGAGGGTGAGCCCGGCCACGCGGGCGAGCGCGTCGATGAGCGCGGCGGCGGCGTGCGGGTAGGCCATCGATGCGACGTAGTGGGGAACGCGTGCCCACAGGGTGATGACGTCGACGTCGACTTCGGCGAAGCCCAGTTCGAGCGCGGCAGTGATTCCCGCGGGGACTTCGATCTCGCCGGTCACGCTGCCCACGCCCGTTAGCAGATGGCGACTCGCCTCGGGCACGGTACCGATGACGCGGATCGGGCGGGTGTGCGGGGTGGGTGCCGGAAAGGCGCCCAGTCCCACCGCCAGACGCACGTCGAAGCGTCCCGCCGCGTCGGTCACGACGTCGATGAAGTCGCTCCAGTGAAAGTCTGGCTCCGGACCCACTAGGAAGAGCATGTCGGCACCGTCGCCGTCGCGACCGTAGCGTAACTGGATCTCCGGCCAGGTGAGCTCGGTGGTGACCCCGTCGACGATGCGAGCCATGGGCCGGCGGGCTCGCTGGTCGATGAAGTACTCCGTGTCGAAGGTGGCGAGTATCTCGGTGGACAGGGAGGACAGCAGCGTGGTGATAGCCGTCGTGGCCCCGAGCCCCGCGTCGATCCAACCCTCGAGGGCGATGACGAGCACCGGCTCGTTGAGGTCGGGGTCCGCCAGGAAGATGATGCGGTCGTAGATCTCGTCGTCCATCTAAGCCTCCAGCATCTCGTCAGCGCGTCGCGCGAGGAGCGCGATGTGCGCGGGGAACTCCTCCACACTGCCCCGATCACCCGCCGTCGCGCCCGCGCGGTATCGCGCGTAGACGCCGTGGAGGATGCAGGCCAGCTTCCAGTAGCCGAAGGCTCGGTAGTAGGCGACGGCGTCGAGGTCGAGGTCGCTGTGTGCGCCGTACGCGGTCAGTACCTCCTCGCGGCTCGCGAAACCCGCGGCGGTGGTGGGAGCCGACCCCAGGAGGGCCGCGGTGGGGTCGTCGGGCTCGGCCCAGTAGTCCAGTAATAGTCCCACGTCGGCCAGCGGGTCGCCGAGGGTGCAGATTTCCCAGTCCAAAATGGCGCGCACGTCCCCCCGATCATCCAGGACGGTGTTGTCGAGGCGGTAGTCGCCGTGGACCACCGTGACGCGCTGTTGGCGCGGGATGGCGCGCGCGAGCCGGTCGGCCACCGCGTCGACGAGGCCGTCGTCGTTGTCGCCCTCGACACGCATCTGCTCGTACTGAGATCGCCAACGGCGGATTTGGCGCTCCACGTAGCCGTCGTGACGCGCGAGGTCGCCGAGGCCGGCGCGCTCCACGTCGACGTCGTGCAATCGCGCCAGCGTCGCGGCGAGGTTGTCACCGATGCGCGATCGCGTCGCCACGTCGAAGGTCGCCTCGGCCTGCGCGCGGTCGCGCAGGATCGCTCCCTCGACGAACTCCATCACGTAGAACGGTCGCTCGCTGACCGCGGGGTCCTCGCACAGGGCCAAAGGTTGCGCCACCGGGACGCCCACCGGCCAGAGCGCGCGCAGGACACGGTACTCGCGGACCATGTCGTGCGCGGTCGGCAGGACGTGACTGACGGGAGGGCGACGAAGGGCTACCGCGCGATCATCGGCGTCGCGCACCCGGTAGGTGAGGTTCGAGCGACCGCCGGCGATCAACTCGAACCGCAGCGGTGGCCGCGTCCCCACGTGACGGGTCATCCACGCCGTGACGGCGACGTCGTCGATACCCGCGATGTGGTGCACAAGATGAGGCTAACAGCGGGTGGTCAGCCCGGTTCCGACGTCCGGCGCGCCGGTAGAGTGGTGGACGTGAGTGATGTCACTGATGCCACGTTCGCGACCGCGGTCCTGGATCGCTCGAAGACGGTGCCAGTGGTCGTGGACCTCTGGGCGACGTGGTGCGGCCCGTGCCGCACGCTGAGTCCCATCATCGAGAAGGTGGTCGCCGAGACGAACGGTGCGGTGGAGCTGGCCAAGATCGACGTGGACGCGAACCCCCAGGTGGCCCAGGCCTTCGCGGTACAGTCGATACCGTCGGTGTTCGCGCTACGTGACGCCCAGGTGGTCGACTCCTTCGTGGGCGCTCTGCCCGAGGCCGCGGTGCGCGAATTCGTGAAGAAGTTGGCTCCCGGGGCGTCGGCGATCGATGAGTTGATCGCCGCGGGTGATGAGGCCTCGCTGCGACGAGCGCTCGAGATGGACCCCGGTCACGTGGACGCGGCGGTGGCGTTGGCGACGTTGCTGGTGGGCGAGGGTCGCCTCGACGACGCCGAGGCCACGTTGACTCCCGTCGCGCACGCCCTACCGGCGAAGACCGTGTTGGCTCGCATTCGCCTGGCGCGCAGTGGCGTGACCCTCGACGGTGACATTGATCTCACCCTCGAGCACCTGCTCGCCCAGACGGCGGCCGATCCGTCGGCCAAGGAGAACCTGCTGGCCCTGCTCGACGCCCTCGGCCCCGACGACCCGCGCTACGTCTCGTTTCGCCGTCGTCTGGCCAGCCAGCTTTACTAGTGCGGGCGTATCGGGCGGCGGCACCACTCGTTCTCGAGATCGGGGGGACGTCGATCGACGTCACGACCCGGGCGCTGGTGATGGGAATCCTGAATCGTACGCGCGACTCGTTCTACGCGCCCGCGGCGACCTACGACCTCGACGCGCTCTACACGCGCGCGGAGACGCTGGTGCGTGACGGGGCGGATGTACTGGACATCGGGGGGGTCAAGGCGGGACCGGGCGACGAGGTCGGCGAAGCGGAGGAGTTGGACCGCGTGGTGCCGGTAGTCGTCGAGTTGCGGCGTCGTTTCGACATCCCCATCAGCGTGGATACCTGGCGCGCGTCCGTCGCGGCGGCCTGCTTCGCCCGGGGAGCCGCGGTGGGCAACGACATCAGCGGCTTTGCCGACCCCGACTACCTGCCGGTCGCGGCCGCCGCGGGGGCCACGGTCGTGGCGACGCATATTCGCCTGCGACCGCGCGTCGCGGATCCCTCGCCCCACTACGACGACGTCACGGCGACGGTGCGCGACTTCTTGGTCGAGCGTCGGGCGAGGGCCCGGGCGGCGGGGATCGGTGAACGTCGCGTGATTCTCGACGCTGGACTCGACCTCGGCAAGACCGCGCGCCAGTCCCTCGAGCTCTTGCGACGCTCCGACGAACTCGCGGCACTGGAGTCGCCCCTCCTGCTGTCGGCCTCTAACAAGGGCTTCCTCGGGGTGTTCTTCGACCAGCCGGTCGGCGAGCGGCGCGAGACATCGTTGGCCGCCGCCGCCCTGGGCATCACGGCAGGCTGTCGTGTACTGCGGGTGCACGACGTTGCGGGCACGGTGCGGGTTCGTGACACCCTGGCCGCGGTGATGGCGCAGCGGGCGGGGGCCGCACGGTGATCGGGTCGAGCGTCGCGGTGGTGGGTGGCGACCCCACGATGGTCGACGACGAAATACGGGTGGTCGTGAGCGAGGCGCTGGAGGGTCTCGACCCGGCGTTCGCGTTGGAGGACATGACGGCGGGATCCGGCGACGGTGACGAGCGGACGATCATCTCGCGGATCATGGACGCCCTGACGACGTCGCCGATGTTCAGCGATCGACGCGTGGTCGTGGTGCGCGACGCCCAGACTCTCGGCGCCGACGAGAGTCGACCACTCCTGGCGTGGCTGGAGGCGCCGACGACGACGGCGACCCTGATACTGGGTGTCGTGGGTACGCGCACCCACCGCCTGGTCGGAGCCGCCGCGGACGTACGCCACGTCGCGGTGGGTACTCGACCGGCCGAGCGGGTGGTCTTCGTGACCGACACGTTCGCGCGTCACGGCCTCGCAGTTGAGCGTTCGGTCGCCCAGCAGATCACCGAGCGGATCGGCGACGACGTGGCGCGCATCGACGCGTTGGCGCGGACCCTGGCGTCGATCTACGGGGCGGTCACGTTGGGCTTCGCTCAGATCGAGCCGTACCTCGGTGCGGCCGGCGACGTGCCCGAGTGGGACCTGACCGACGCGATCGACGCCGGTAACGTGACGCACGCCGTGGTGGTGGCACGACGCATGCTCGACTCGCGTAGCCGTGTAGGGGTGCAGATCATCGGCTCGCTGTCACGTCATTACCTGCGTATGGCGCGCGTGGAGGGATCCGGCGTGACTAGCGACGCGGAGGCTGCCGCGCTGCTCGGGGTGAAACCCTTCCCGGCGGGCAAGGCGATGCGTCAGGCCCACCGGCTCGGGGGAGAGCGGCTGCGCGCGTCGGTTCACCTGATCGCGCGCGCGGACCTGGACCTGAAGGGTGCGGTGAACTACGGCGGTCGCGACGCCGAGGGCGACCGGGACCCGACGGAATTGACGGTGATCGAGGTGCTGGTCGCGCGTCTGGCCACCCTGGCGCTCGCGGCGCGCCGGTAATTACGCCTCGGTGCGCAGGGCGTTCACGCGGCGCATGAGGCCGCTCTTCTTGTTGGCGGCTTGATTCTTGTGGATGATCCCCTTGGCCGCCGCCTTGTCGATGCGCTTGATGGCCGTGCGCAGGGCCATCTCCTCGTTCTCGCCGCCCACCGCGGTCACTGCGGTCTTCGTGCGGGTGCGAATCTCGGACTTGACGGCCTTGTTGCGCTCGCGGTCGACCGCGCTCTGCTTGTTACGCTTGATCTGGCTCTTGATATTGGCCACGGCTACCTCGTTCGTCGTGCGCCGAGTCGGCGCGGGCTGTTCAAGATTAGCAGGCGGAGCCGTACCCTCTCCGGTGCGGGGGGCCGGTAGCCTAACTACACCGTGGCCCGCACTCCCTCGTCGACGCCGATCTCCACCATTCGCAACTTCTCCATCATTTCGCACGTCGATCACGGAAAGTCCACGCTGTCGGATCGGATTCTGGAGATAACCGGTGCGGTGGACCCTCGACTCATGCGCGCCCAGTACCTGGACTCGATGGATATCGAGCGCGAGCGCGGGATCACGATCAAGGCGCAGAACGTTCGCGTGCACTACGAGGGTTACGTCCTCCAGCTGATCGACACTCCGGGCCACGTCGATTTCGGTTACGAGGTCTCGCGCTCGTTGGCGGCGTGCGAAGGGGCGATCCTGTTGGTGGACGCCAGCCAGGGCATTCAGGCGCAGACGTTGGCCAACTGCTACCAAGCGCTCGAGCACGATCTCACTATCGTGGCGGCCCTCAACAAGATTGACCTGCCGGCGGCCGACCCCGACCGGTGCAAGGAGGAGTTAGATCGCGTCCTGGGCATCCCGTCGGATGAGGTGCTGTCCATCTCGGCGAAGACCGGTGAGGGCGTGACCGAGTTGTTGCGCGCGGTGATCGATCGGGTGCCGGCCCCTCGGGGCGATCCCGACGCGCCACTGCGCGCGCTGATCTTCGACTCGACCTACGACCAGTACCGCGGGGTGATCTCCTCGATTCGCGTCGTGGACGGGACCCTGCGCGCGCACGAGAAGATTCGCATGATGCAGGCCGCGTCCAATCACGAACTCGAGGAGCTGGGCGTGCGCACGCCCGACATGGTGCCGGTGCCCCAGTTGGGACCCGGCGAGGTGGGCTTCGTCGTGGCGGGGATCAAGGACGTGGCCGGCGCTCGCTCGGGTGAGACCATTACGGAGGCGGCTCGCCCCGCGGCGGCGCCCCTGGAGGGCTACCGCGACCCCAAGCCGATGGTGTTCTGCGGCATCTACCCCATCGACGGAGACGACCTGGACGACCTGCGTGACGCGCTGGACAAGTTGAAGCTGAATGACGCGTCGATTACGTACGAGCCCGAGTCGTCGCGCGCGCTGGGATTCGGCTTTCGTTGCGGGTTCCTCGGGCTACTGCACATGGAGATCGTACGCGAGCGTCTCGAGCGCGAGTTCAACCTCGACCTGATCGCGACGGCGCCGTCGGTGGTGTACCGGGCTCACCTGAGCGACGGCACCGAGATGGACGTGGACAACCCTACGGACCTGCCCGACGCGAGTCGCCTGGACCACATTGACGAGCCGCTGCTGTCGATCACGATCCTGACCCCGGCCGAGTATCTCGGGCCCGTGATGGACCTGTGTCAGTCGCGCCGCGCGGAGATGAGCAAGATGGAGTACCTCTCGGCGGACCGCGTCGAGTTGCGCTACGTCATCCCCCTGGCCGAGGTGATCATCGATTTCTTTGACGCGCTGAAGAGCCGCACCAAGGGGTATGCGAGCTTGGACTACGAACCCCACGGGTACGTGACGGCGCAGCTGGTCCGCGTCGACCTGCTGATCAACCACGAGCCGGTCGACGCCTTCTCCACGATCGTGCACCGCGCGAGCGCGGAGTACTACGGGCGGCGAATGGCCGAGCGGCTTCGCGAGCTGATCCCGCGCCAGCTTTTCGACGTGCCGATTCAGGCAGCCATTGGCGGGCGCGTGATCGCTCGCGAGACCGTCAAGGCTCGGCGTAAGGACGTGCTGGCTAAGTGCTACGGCGGGGATATCACCCGTAAGCGCAAGTTGCTCGAGAAGCAGAAGGAGGGTAAGAAGCGCATGAAGAACATTGGTCGCGTGGAGATCCCTCAGGAGGCCTTCGTCGCGGCACTGAAGCTGGAGGAGTGAGGATCCGGCGTCGCGCACCGAGTTGGCACTCGGTAGAATCGAGTGCCAACGAGGAGGCATCATGGTCCGTCACAGCGTGACCCCGTCACGGGAGGAGCTTGACCATCGCAAGGCCACGATTCTTGAAGCGGTCGTCGCCGAGTACATCGATACCGCCCAGCCGGTCGGTTCGTCGTCCGTGGCCGCGGTCACGGGCTTGGACGTGTCACCCGCGACGGTGCGCTCCGAGATGGTCACCCTCGAGCGCGAGGGCTATCTCGCTCAACCGCACACCTCCGCCGGGCGCGTGCCCACCGACAAGGGCTACCGCTACTTCGTCGACCACCTACGATCCGGCTCCATCGGCCCCGGTCAGCAGCAACAGATTCGCGAGTTCTTCACCAACGTGCGCGGTGAGGTCCAGGAGGTCCTGGAACAGACGTCGAACCTGCTGACGCGCCTGACGAGCTACACGTCGGTAGTAGTCGGCGGCGGTCACACCCACGCGACCGTCCTCAACGTGCAACTGGTGAACCTCGACGCGCGTCACCATCTACTGGTCAGCGTGTTCTCCGACGGGACCGTCTTGAAGCACAACGTGCGTAGCGATTTCGCCGCGACGCACGTGGACGTCGCCGAGGCGTCGCGCCAGTTGAACGCACTGCTTATTGGCACGTCGCTGGATACTCGGGTTCAGGTGCCGTCGCGTCACGACCACGTGGCGACACTCGTGCGCGAGGCGGTCGCCGAGTTGCACGCCGAGGCGCCCACCTTCGACGGCGAGCAGGTCTTCATCGGAGGATCGTCCAAAGTCGCCGAGTCGTTCGACGGCGTGGAGACGGTCCGCAAGGTCCTGGCGATTCTCGAGCAGCAACTACTCGTCGTGACACTGGTCGAGGACATTCTCGATCAGGGGTTGTCGGTCGCGATCGGATCGGAGAACGGCTACGAGCCGCTGGCTTCGTGCGCCGTGGTCGTAGCACCCATTAGTGTTGACGGCGAGCCGGCGGGGGCCGTGGGACTTCTCGGGCCGACGCGTATGAAATATCGCGAGGCGATGGCCGCCGCGCGAGTGGTGTCCGAGCACCTCACACGGCATCTCTCGGGTGAGGATGAGCGTGACTAGCCCCGATCTGTACGCGGTGCTCGAGGTGGGCCGCGACGCGTCGCCCGACGAGTTGAAGAGGGCGTATCGACGCCTGGCCCGTGCGTACCACCCCGACGCGAACCCGGACGATCCCGCCGCGGAAGCCCGTTTCAAGGAGGTGTCCCAGGCCTACGAGATCCTGTCGGACCCCGAACGGCGCGCCAACTACGACCGCTTCGGATCCGATACGGGGCCCGGAGGCCCCTTCGACGCTGGCTCCGTGCAGGACATTTTCGACATGTTCTTCGGCGGGATGGGGGGACGCCCCGGGACGCGGCGCGGTCCGCAACCGGGACCCGACGCCGAGGTTGCCCTGCAGATCACCCTCGACGACGCCGCCTTCGGCGCGACGCATGAGATGACGCTGACGATGGCGCAGCGCTGCGACACGTGCGGGGGGAGCGGGTGTGCGGCGGGGACGTCGCCGACGACCTGCCCCGAGTGCGGGGGGGCGGGCGAGGTGCGTCGCGTGCGTAATTCGATCCTGGGCCAGATGGTCACCGCCACGGTCTGCCCGCGCTGTGCCGGCGTGGGCACGATCATCGAGACTCCGTGCGCCGACTGTCGTGGGGAGGGCCGACGCAACGTCGCGACGACGTTCAGTGTTCACGTTCCCGCCGGAGTGGAGGATGGATCCACACTGCGCCTCGCCGAGCGGGGCCCGGCCGGACTGCGCGGGGGCCCCAACGGCCGACTCTTCGTGCACCTGGTGGTCCAGCCCGACGACCGCTTCGAGCGGGTGGGCGACGACCTGCATCACGAGGCGCACCTGGCGTTCACGCAGGCGGCGCTGGGCGCGACCATCGAGGTGCCGACGCTACGCGCCAGCGTCACGATCGACGTCGCGCCGGGCAGTGCGAACGGCACGGTACACCGCGTGCGCCACGAGGGTGTCGAGCACCTCCACGGTCGAGGTCGTGGCGACCTGTACGTGCACCTGGTGGTCGACGTGCCCACGGAGTTGGACGAGACCTCGAGCGACCTGTTACGCCAGTTGGCCCAGCACCGCGGCGAGGAGGTGCGCCCCTTGCCCGGACGTTTCGCCCGGCACCGGGGAGCGAAGCGGTGACGCTCGCGTCGTGGCCCCGACGCGTGGGGGCCCTCACGCAGCTGGCGGTCGAGGATCCGGCGAGTCCGGTGCTGTCGCGTGACGCGCACCACCACCTGCGCGCCGTGTTACGCGCGCGCGACGGTGAGGAGGTTGTCGTGACCGACGGGCGCGGCGCGTGGTCGTTCTGCGAGGTCACGGCGAGCGGGTTGGAGCGGGTGAGCGAGGTCGTCGTCGATCCGCCGCCACCGCCGACGGCGCTCTACTTGGCCCCACTGAAGGGGGACCGTGCCGAGCGCAGCGTGGTTCAGGCCACCGAACTCGGCGTCGGCACCATCGTGCCGTTGCTGAGCGAACGCGTGGTCGTGCGCTGGCGTGGTGAGGCGCGCGACAAGGTGCTGGCCCGATGGCGACGACTCGCCCGCGAGGCGTGCGGCCAGTGTCGGCGCACGTACTTCCCGGTGGTGGACGACCCGGTAGAGGTGGCGCACGTACCGCACGACGTGGCGGTCGCGGACTTCGGCGGCGAGACCGACTGGAGCGGGTGCGCGCGCGTGGCCGTCGGGCCGGAGGGCGGCTGGGATCCCCAGGAGTGGAGTCCCGAGCGTCGCCGACTGTCGCTCGGGCCGACGGTGTTGCGCGCCGACACCGCCGCCGTGGTCGCGGCCGCCCTGGTGGCGTTCGCCGCGGGCGGGTGGGGATTTTCGTTGCGTCCGCCTCGAATGGGTAAAGATGACGGTACGACATGACTGATTGCCTGTTCTGCCAGATCGTCGCCGGCGCGGTCCCCTCGACGCCGGTGGCCGAGAGTGAGACCGCGTACGCGTTCTACGACATCGCCCCCCAGGCGCCGGTGCACGTGCTGGTGATCCCTAAGCGTCACATCACCAGCGCGGACGAGGTCGCGATCGCCCACGGTGGCGTCGTCGACGACTTGGTGCTCCTGGCTCAACGCGTCACCGAGATCGAGGGGATTCGCGAGAGCGGCTATCGCTTGGTGATCAACGTCGGCGCCGACGCGCAGATGACCGTAGCCCACCTGCACGTGCACGTGCTCGGAGGGCGTCGATTGGCGTGGCCCCCCGGATGAGTTTCGACGCCTCGATGGACGACGCCCTGACGGCGACGACCTACGTGAGCGACACGCACCTGATGAGCGCGCTGTTGGGTCCGCGCGACGAGCATCTGCGCGTGGTGGAGAGGGCGTTCCCGGATTCGCGTGTCGTGGTTCAGGGCAACCGAATTTCGGTTCAGGGTCCCGACGCGGCCGCCGTGCTGCGTCTCTTCGACGAACTGGTCTTGGTGCTACAGAGCGGCCAAGTGCTCGACGCGCTCAAGGTGACCCGCACGATCGATATGGTCAACGACGACCTTCGCCCGAGCGAGGTTCTCGTTCACGAGGTGGCGCGCGCCGTGCGCGGACGGTCGATCCGACCCTCCACCGCCGGGCAGAAGCGCTACGCCGACGCGATCGAGTCCTCCACCATTACCTTCGGGATCGGCCCGGCGGGCACCGGCAAGAGTTACCTGGCGGTGGCGGCCGCCGTGGCCGCCCTCCAGCGTCGTGAGGTTCAACGCGTCGTGCTCACGCGTCCCGCGGTGGAGGCCGGTGAGCACCTCGGCTTTCTGCCCGGTGACCTGATGGCCAAGGTCGATCCGTATCTGCGGCCCCTCTACGACGCGCTCTACGACATGGTCGGCCCCGAGGGGGCCCAGCGACTCATCACGAACGGCACCATTGAGGTGGCGCCGTTGGCCTTTATGCGTGGTCGGACCCTTAACGACTCGTTCATCATCCTCGACGAGGCGCAGAACACGACGCCCGAGCAGATGAAGATGTTCCTCACCCGCATCGGTTTCAACTCCAAGGTGGTCGTGACGGGCGACGTGACCCAGGTCGACCTCAACGGCCGACGCAGCGGCCTCGCCGAACTCGAGGAACTGCTCGGAGCGGTGGAGGGAGTCACGTTCGTGCACTTGGGACGGCGCGACGTGGTGCGCCACCGTATCGTCGCGGATATCGTGGACGCCTACGAGAGGGCGCAGTCGTGAGTAAGGTCGACATCTACGCGGCGGACGAGCAGCACGAGTACGCGGTGGACCTCGATCGCTGGGTCGCACTGGCCCGAGCGGTGCTGGCCGAGGAGGGCGTGCGCGGTCCCGCGGAGGTGTCGCTGCTGTTCGTCGACGACGCGTCGATGTCCGCGCTCAACCAGCAGTTCATGGGCCGCGCGGAACCGACTGACGTGCTGAGCTTTCCTATCGACGCCGACGACGAGCCCACCGGCCGGGTTCCCGACGCCGGCGGCACGGGTCCGGTGGAGCCCTCCCCGCCCGAGATTCCCCAACTCATTGGTGACATCGTGATCTGCCCGGGCGTGGCCGCGCGCAACGCCCTCGACCACGAGTGTTCCCTCGACGACGAGATCGCGTTGCTCGTGGTTCACGGCATCCTGCACCTGCTCGGGTGGGACCACGAGGAGGACGAGGAAGCCGAGCGCATGGAGGCCCGGGAGCGCGAGTTGCTGGCTCGCCACCACCGGAACGGCGCGTGATCGCGGTCGCGTGGTCGGCCGGTGACACCTACCTGACGATCAGTGTGGTGGTGTTGCTCGCGTTGTCGGGGTTCTTCGCGCTGGCGGAGACCTCCCTGACGCGCACGACGCGCTCGCGAGCGCGGTCGTTGCGCGAGGCCCACCGTCGCGGCGCCGACGCACTCGAGCAACTGGCCGAGAGCCCCGAGGAGTTTCTCAATCCGCTGCTGCTACTCACCCTGGTCGCTCAGTTGGTGTCGGCGACCATGGTCGGGGTGATCGCGGGGCACCTGTTCGGCGCCGCGGGCGTCCTCATCGCGACGGTCGTCGAGGTTGTCGTGATCTTCGTCGTCTTCGAGGCGATTCCGAAGAACTTCGCGGTGGCCCACCCCGACACTGCGGCGCTGGTGACCGCGCCGGTGGTGCGCTCGCTACTGCGCTGGTGGCCGGTGCGGTGGATCTCCGGCGTGCTGCTCGCGGTGGCCCAGGCCGTCATCCGTCTCGTCGCGGGGGGCGGCGAGCGACCGCGCATGACGGAGTCCGAGGTTCTGGCGATGGCCGACGTGGCGCACGAGGACGCGGCCATCGCGTCGGAGGAGCGTAACTTCATCCACTCGGTGATCGAGTTCGGCGACACCATCGTGCGCGAGATCATGGTGCCTCGTCCGGACATGGTCGACGTGCACACCACCCTTCGGGTTCGCGACGCCTTGGAGCTGGCGATCTCCTCGGGTCGATCTCGACTTCCGGTGCTCGGTGAGGGGGTGGACGACGTTCTCGGCATCGTGCACCTGCGCTCGCTCGCGGCACTGGTGATGTCGGGTGACGGTGACGACCCGGTCGGCGCGCACGTGACCCCCGTGCACTTTGTTCCCGAAACGAAGCGGGTGGCGACTCTGTTGGGCGAGATTCGCCGCGCGCAGAGTCACCTGTTCGTGGTGGTCGACGAGTACGGCGGGACCGTGGGACTGGTCACCCTCGAGGACGTGCTCGAGGAACTCGTCGGTGAGATCGCCGATGAGTCTGATCCGCGCGAAGCTCTGGAACCCGAGGCCCGCCACGCCGGGACCGCCCTGGTGGTCAAGGGACGTCTCAACATCGATGACGCCAACGTCGACTACGGTCTGGCGCTGCCCAAGGACGGGTGGGACACCGTGGGGGGGTTGATGATGGATTTGGCGGGCGGCGTACCGTCGGAGGGAGACGCCTTCGACGTGCCGGGCTATCGACTGACGGTGACACGAATGGAGGGCCGACGCATTGAGGAAGTGGTCGTGGAGCCGATCGGGGGCCAGCCGTGACGAGGGCCGGATTCGTGACCCTGATCGGACGACCCAACGTGGGCAAGTCGACGCTGGTCAACGCGATGGTGGGTACGAAGGTGACCATCACCGCGCGCTCGCCCAACACCACGCGCCACGCGGTGCGCGGGGTCGTGAGTGAGGGGGACGTGCAGGTGATCCTGGTCGACACGCCCGGACTGCACCGACCCCGTACGGCGCTGGGGGGGAGGCTCAACGACGTGGCGCGCGCCGCCGTCGACGGTGTGGATGTCGTACTCGCGCTGATCGACGCGGGTGGCGCCATTGGACCGGGGGACCGATCGGTGATGGTATCGGCTCTGGAAGCGCTGAATCGTTCGACGTCGCTCCGCGGTGCGGTAGTGGTCAACAAGGTTGATCGAGTGGGCCGAGACGCGGTGGCGCGCCAACTGATGATCGCCTCGCAGGAGGTGCGCGCGATCGCGTCGGAGCGGGGTCTCGACGAGGCGGGCGAGCGTCTCGAGTACTTCGCCATCTCCGCGGCCCGCGGCACGGGGGTGGAGCAGTTGCTCGACTATCTGCGCGCGGCGATGCCCGAGTCGCCCTTCCTCTTCGCCGCCGATGACGTGTCCGACGTGCCCGAGGCCCTGTGGATCGCCGAACTCGTGCGCGAGCAGTTGGTACGCAAGACCAGTCAGGAACTCCCTCACTCCATCCACTGTCGCGTGAGCGATATCGAGTGGCCCCGGGTGACCGTTGACATCCTCGTGGAGCGTGAGAGCCAGAAGGGGATGGTTATTGGTAAGGGTGGCCAGCTGCTGAAGGACGTGGGTAGCGCCGCGCGTCGTCAGCTGCCCGAGGGTATCTTCCTGGAGTTACGCGTCGCCGTGGAACCGAGCTGGCAGCGCCGTGACGACGCCCTCGACCGCTTCGGGTACTGAGCGCCTCGTACGCTCGCGCCGAGCGCGAGAGCCAGCGCCACGGTGACGGTGAGCGCACCGAGCACCAGCGCGGGGCCGCGCGGGTGGAGGTAGACGACTCCGGCCGCCCCGACCAGCACGGTGACGGCACCGCGCAGGAGACTGCCGCGCACGCGCGCACTGGCCCACGAGCCGAACGCCACACCGGGAACGCCGCCCACGACCAGGGCCGCGGTGAGCGAGGCGTCCAGGTGTCCGAACGTGATGGCGCCGAGCCCCGCGGCAATGGTGAGAGGCAGAGACTGCGCCAGGTCCGTCGCCACGAGGCGATCGGCGCGCAGTCGCGGGTAGAGCACGACGAGGGCTACGGCCACCAGCGAGCCCGCGCCCACGGAGGTGAGCCCCACCATCACCCCGGCGGCGAGTCCGACCAGCGCCGTGGCGGCCCGTCGCACCGGCACGTCGCGCGCGTCGCCGCTCCGGTGGGGGCGCAGGAGGCGCGCGGCCATGGCCAGTGCCCCGAGTACCAGCGCGGCGCCGAGTACCTCGCGGAGGTTCTGGCGCGTCGCCGCGGACGTGCTGAGCCGGTGCAGGAGGTAGGTGCCCACGAGGGCGCCGGGAACGGATCCCGCGCTCAACCAGGTCACCAGACCGTGTTCGATGCCGTGGCGCCGCCAGTGCAGCACCACTCCCCAGGGTCGCATGATCACCGTGGCCACCAGGTCCGCGGTGATGGCGCTGGCCGGGTTCACGCCGAAGACTAGGACGAGCAGGGGGGTCATGAGGGCTCCGCCCCCGACGCCCGTCATTCCGATCAGAGCGCCGACGACGGCACCGGCGACAATCAGGGCGACGTCAAGGTGCACGGACTCTCCCGAAGATCATGGTCTATAAACTACTAAACCTAGTGAAATAGTAGTATAACCGCCGAACCCGGAGGAGTCAGGGACGCTCGCTCGCCAGTTCGCGCAGGAACGCCTCGACTCGGGCGCGGTCACGGGTGCGCGCCATGGGGGGCAGTTTGCGAAAGAGCGCACTGCGGTAACCAGCTTCGGCGAGGCGGGTGTCGAGGACGGCGACGACACCGCGGTCGTCGACCCCGCGAATGAGCCGGCCCACCCCCTGGGCGAGCAGCATGGTCGCTCGGGGCAGGTCCACGTCGTAGAACGGGCGTGCGGCACGCTCGCGGCGAGCCTCGGCGAGGGGATCATGAGGGATGGCGAAGGGCAGTCGATCGATCGTGACCAGGCTCAGCGAGTGCCCGGGCACGTCGACGCCCTGCCAGAAGCTCGTGACCGCGAAGAGGCTCGCCGCGGGGTCGTCGCGGAACTGTTCGATGAGTCGGACTCGCGAGAGCGATCCCTGGACCAGGATCGGCGTCGAGAGGAAGGGGGTGATCGCGTCGGCGACTCGGTTCATGACGCTGCGGTTGGTGAACAGCGCCAGAGTTCTCCCGCCGGCGGCGCGAATGAGGGTGGCGAGCTCCTCGACGATGGCGGGCTCGGCGGCGTCGGTGTTGCGTGCCGGGAAGTGCGCGGGAACGTAGAGCAGCGCGTGGTCGTGGTAGTTGAAGGGGCTGTCGACGGTCACCTGGTCGAAGTCGCGCAACCCCAGGCGGGCCGGCAGGGGATCGGGGATCGTCGCGCTCGTCAGCACGCCGGTGACGTGGGACCACAGGTCGGCCGCGAGTCGGGGACCGACGTCGATCAGTGACAGTTCGATCTCCACGTCGCGCTCGCGGCGCGCGAGAAAGACCAGCTCGTCGTCGTCGACGTCATCGAGGCGCAGGAGGTCGTTGGCGAGGTGCTGGGCGGGACCGAGTGCTCGCGCCCGACGAGCGCGCTCCTCGGCGGAGCTCGACTCGCCCGCGAGCGCGCGCAGACGCTCGACGAGGTCCGTGACCAGCTCGCGGGTGCGCGACAGTTCCTGGACCACCGATTCGTCAAGGCCGCGCAGGTCGCCGCGCTCGTACTGACGCTCGAGGGTTCCCGCGAGCCGGTCCGCGTTGGTGGCCAGTTCGCCCGTGCGCGCCGCGACGTCCGGCCCGAGCAGAGCTCGGGCGCTGGTCGCGAGCGCCCTCAGTCGCGCGGTGCTGAGTGAGGTGCCGAGCAGACTGGCCATGATCTCGGGTACGTCGTGGGCCTCGTCGAAGATCACCAGTTCGTGGGCGGGTAAGAGCATCGCGCCCGACGCGAGATGCGCCGCGTAGAGATGGGTGTTGACGATCAGCAGCGTGCTCTCGTTGGCGCGGTCGCGGGCGAGTTCGGCGAAGCACGAGTCACCCTGGGGACACTGCGCGCGACCGACGCACTCCTGAGGCGTGACCGACAACGACCGCCAGGCTCGAGGGTCCACCTCGAAGTCAAGGTCGTCGCGATCACCCGTGGTGGTGTCCTGGGACCAGCGAAGGATCCGTCGAATCTGCTGGGCTACCCCGCGCGGAGCGGGTTCGCCGTCCTCGAAGCTGAGTTGGCCCCCTCCCCCCACGACGTCGGCCCGCTGGCGACAGAGGTAGTTCTGACGTCCCTTCAGTACGGCGACCCGGGTACCCGCCACGTGCGCCGCGACGAGGGGAGCGTCCTTGGTGGCCAATTGGTCCTGGAGATTGCGGGTGGCGGTCGCGACGACCACTCGTTCGCCGCAGAGAGCCGCCGGAACGAGATACGCCAGCGACTTGCCAATGCCGGTGCCGGCCTCGACGACGAGCGAACGACGTCGGGCGACGGCGTGAGCGACGCGGGCGGTCATGGCGCGCTGGCCGGGACGTTCCTCGCCGCCGCCCGGTAGGTCGCCGGTGATGCGCGCCAGGAGGGCGATCGCTCGATGGGCCTCGTGGTCCGCGAGGTCCTCGCGCAGTTGCACGCCGTCCTCGGAGGGCTCAACCTCCCCGGCGTCGTCGTCGGGATCGAAGGAGCGCACGGATCGACACTAACGGTGCGCGAGCGACGTCCTGAGGGGCGCGGCCGACTCTCTTCGCGGGTCCCCGGCAGCCCGACCACTAGGTTTTAGCCGTGCCCGACCCGCGTCCCCGCCCCGTCACCTCGTCGCTCGATCGCTCGCGCGTGCCGCGTCACGTGGCGATCGTGATGGACGGTAACGGCCGCTGGGCGCAACGCCGGGGACTCGCGCGCACCGAGGGCCACGCCGCGGGTGAGGAGGCGCTGCTGGACGTGACCTACGGGGCGTTGTCGGTGGGGCTGTCGACTCTCACGGTCTACGCCTTCTCGACCGAGAACTGGCGTCGCCCGGTCGACGAAGTGCGCTACCTGATGAACTTCAACCGGGGGCTGTTGCGCCGCCGCCAGCACGAATTGCACGCCGAGGGCGTGCGGATTACGTTCTCGGGCCGGCGAGATTGGCGGGTTCCCAAGGGCGTCCTGCGCCAGATGGACGACGCGCAGGAACTGACCCGGGACAACCGGCGCCTCACGCTCAACATCGCCTTCAACTACGGAGGTCGCGCCGAGATCGTCGACGCGGTCGCGCGCCTGGTGGCTGACCAGGTTCCCGCCAACAAGGTCGACGAACGCGCGATTCACGCGCGCCTCTACCACCCCGAGTTGAGCGACCCCGATCTCGTGGTGCGCACCTCGGGCGAGTTCCGGCTCTCTAACTTCTTGCTGTGGGAACTGGCGTACGCTGAGATGGTGTTCACGGGGGTGTTGTGGCCGGACTTTCGCCGCGAGGACCTCTTCGAGGCGATCGTGGAGTTCCAGCGGCGCGAACGCCGCTTCGGCGCGGTGGACTCGTGATGTGGCGTCGCGCCGCGCTGATCGTGGGGGCGGCGCTGTACCTGCTCCTGTGGGCCCTCGCGCTCGACGGGGCGTCGAGCCTCGTCGCGCCCCTGGTGATCCCGCTGGTGCTCGTCGTGCTCATCGTCCTCGGGGTGGCCCTGGACCGGTTTCTTGGAGTCGGTCACCGTTCGCACCATTTCGAGGGTGATGACGAGTCGACACCGTGACGAGGGAGTTCGACGACGACGCCGTGGTCCTGAGGACCTACAAGTCCGGAGAGGCCGATCGAGTCGTGGTGTCGTGGACGCGCGGTCACGGTAAGGTGCGCGCGATTGCGAAGGGCGCGCGCAAGACGTCGAGTGCCATGGCCGGGACGCTCGAAGTGCTCGCGTGGGTGCACGCGTCCTTCGTGGCGACGCGCGGGGATCTGTTCGTCGTGCGTCACGCGCGCCACCTCGCGCGACTGACGACGCTGCGCGGTGACTACGAGCGCATCAACGCGGGCTACGCAGTGGTCGAGGTACTCGACGCCCTGCCGAGCGAGGGGGTCAGCGACGAGGCGCTCTTTGATCTGAGCGTACGGGTGCTCGCCGCGCTGGACGACGTCCGCTACGACCCCACCCTGGTGCCCGCCTCGTTCTACTTGCGCCTCCTCGCGCACGACGGGTCGGCGCCAGTGCTTGACGCGTGCGTGAACTGCGGCCGCGATGAGCCCCTCGTCGCCTTCGACGCGCGCGTCGGGGGAGTGTTGTGCGACCGGTGCCGCAGCGGTCGGCCGCTCTCGGCTCCCGCTCTCGCGTTGCTCCGCCGCCTGACCGGGGGTTCCCTCGGCGCGGTGCTGGCCGGGCCGCCACCGGAGGGAACCGACGAGGTCGCGACGCTGGTTCGTGACGCGCTCGAGGAGCACGTGGGACGACGCCTGCGCGTCGAGCGCACGAGCGCGTCGCGCGTGGCGCGCGACGCCCGCTAAAGTGCGTCGACGACTCGACGCCCTCGTCCCACGCTGTTCTGGTTTCGCCGTGACCTGCGTCGCACCGATAATCCAGCCCTCGAGGCGGCCGTGCGAGCGGGTGACGGCGATGTCGTCGGCGTCTTCGTTATCGAGTCGCCTCTGGTGCGTGCGGCCGGGCCGACCCGCCGAGCGTACCTGAAGGAATCCGTGATGGCGCTCGACCAGTCGCTCGGCGGGCGACTGGTCGTGCGCGAGGGCGATCCCGCTCGGGTGTTGGTCGATCTCGCGCGGGCGGTGGGGTCCTACGACGTGTTCGTCACCGGCGACGCCACGCCGTGGAGCCGAGCGCGCGATCGTCGGGTCGACACGGCCCTGACCGACGCGGGGCGGCGTCTGCACGTCGTGGATTCGCCGTACGTCGTCGCCCCCGGAACACTCACGACGGCGGCGGCGAGCCGTTACCGCGTCTTTGGCGCCTACGAGCGCGCCTGGCGTCCGTGGGCGGAGGTGGTATCACCGGGACCCACGAGCATTCCCGACTGGCGGCGGGTGGTTAGTGATGAACCGGTGTGGCCCACTGGGGCGTACGCGGGGCGGCCCTGGTACTTCGGTGACTTGCCCGACGACCCACCCCCCGCGAGGGCGCCGGCGGGCGAAGCCCACGCCCTCGCGCGCCTGACGTCGTTCGGCGCCCTCGTCGACGAGTACGCCACGCGGCGCGATCAGGTGGGGGTGGACGCCACGAGCCGACTCAGCGCGGCGCTGCACTTCGGCGAACTGCACCCGCGCCAAGTGCTGGCCGTGACCCAGGGCGTGTCGCTCGGGCGCGCGGCGCTGTGGCGCCAGCTCGCGTGGCGCGACTTTTACGCCGACGTACTGTGGCACGAGCCGGCGTCGCGCTGGCACGCCCTGCAACCGGCGATGGAGTCGCTGCGCGTCGACCGTGACGACCGCGCCGCGGAGCGCTTCGCGATCTGGGCGCGCGGTCGCACCGGCTATCCGTTGGTCGACGCCGCGATGCGCCAACTGCTGACCGAGGGATGGATGCACAATCGGGCGCGCATGGTCGCGGCCTCGTTCCTCGTTAAGCACCTACACCTGGACTGGCGCTGGGGCGCCCGGTGGTTCCTGTGGCGCCTCGTCGACGCGGACGTGGCCTCGAATCAGCACGGCTGGCAGTGGTGCGCGGGCGTGGGCACTGACGCCGCGCCGTTCTTTCGTATTTTCAATCCCGTGCGCCAGTCGCAACGAGTCGATCCCGACGGCGTCTACGCCCGTCGCTACGTGCGCGAGCTGCGTGACGCGAGTGTCGCGGACTGCGCTCAGCCCGAGGGGGGGACGGTGCACTACGCTCGCGCGATGGTCGATCTGGCACGCGAGCGCGTCGAGGCGTTGGCCCGCTACGACGAGGTGCGCCGTGGCAGCGCGGGTCGCTCGTGACGACTCGCGACACCCGCGACACGCGCGACTTCGGGGTCTACGTGCACGTTCCGTTCTGCGCTCACCGCTGCGACTACTGCGCCTTCGCGACCTACGCGGACCGCGACGAGCTGAGGGACGACTACGTGGACGCGGTGCTCGAGGAGATTGCGCGCCAGCGCCACGACGTCCCACCGGCCACCTCGGTGTTCTTCGGGGGCGGTACTCCGTCGCGTCTGCCCGCCGAGCGGCTGGTGGAGATTCTGAACGCGATCGAGCGCACCGACGACGCGGAGGTGACCGTCGAGTGCAACCCCGAGGACGCGGACGTCGGCCGACTGTCCACCTACCGCGCGGGTGGGGTGACCCGGATGAGCTTCGGCGTGCAGTCGACGAGGGCCCACGTGCTGGCCGACTTGGGCCGACGTCACGGGGTCGGCGCGCACCGGGCGGTCTCGCGGGCGGTGAGCGACGCGGGCTTTACGACCTGGAACATGGATCTCATTATCGGGTCGCGTGCGGAGACGCTCGACGACGTTGCGGCGACGCTGGATGACCTGCTCTCCCTCGAGCACCCGCCCCCGCACCTCAGCTGCTACGCGTTGACCGCGGAGCCGGCGACGCCCCTGGGGCGTGACCCCGCGCGCCACCCCGACGAGGACGCCACCGCGGACGCCTACGACCTGGTGGGACGCACCCTCGAGGGGGCGGGATACGAGTGGGAAGAGATCTCGAACTGGGCGCGTCCGGGCTACGAGTGCCGCCACAACCACGTCTACTGGAATCAGGGCGACTACGTCGGATACGGCTCGGCCGCCCACTCCCACCGTGACGGGCGGCGCTACTGGAACGTGCGCACGCCCGAGCGCTATATCGCGCGCGTGCGAGCGGGTCGCCCCGCGACCGCCGGCGTGGAGGTGCTGGACGAGGCTACCCGCCGTTTCGAGCGTGAGTCGCTGGCGCTGCGCACGCGGCGTGGCGTGCCGGTGGAGGCGTTTGAGTCGCTCGACGAGATCCGCCACCTCGTGCGCGTGCGCGACGGGCGCGTGACCCTGGCGCCGCAGGGTCGCCTGGTGGCCAACGCAGTGATCGTGCGGTTGCGCTCGAGCTGACCGGCGAGGGGCCGCACGGCCGTGGTGCCCGATCGCCCTAATCCGACCCGGTAGCCTAGAGCGATGGCGAGCTCCGACCCTGCAGCGACGTCGCCCGAGGCGAGAGACGACGATCTGCTCGACAAGGTGATCAACCTGACCAAGCGGCGGGGCTTCATCTTCCCGTCGGCCGAGATCTACGGAGGCTTTCGCTCGGCCTACGACTACGGTCCGCTGGGCGTCAACATGCTGCGCAACGTCAAGCAGGCCTGGTGGCGATCGATGGTGCAGTTGCGCGACGACGTCGTGGGCATCGATGCGGCGATTCTCGGCCCCCCCGCGGTCTGGGAGGCGTCGGGCCACCTCGCGACCTTCACTGACCCGCTGGTGGACTGCCGGCGCTGTCACGAGCGATGGCGCGAGGACAAGATCGACGGGGTGTGCCCGAACTGTGGTTCCACCGAGTTCACCGAGGCGCGAGCCTTCAACCTGATGTTTAAGACCCAGGCGGGGCCGGTCGAGGGCGAGGGGGCCACGGCCTACCTGCGTCCGGAGACCGCTCAGGGAATGTTCACGAACTTCGCCAACGTTCTCACCACGACGCGCCGACGCCCGCCCTTCGGCATCGCCCAGGTGGGCAAGTCGTTCCGTAACGAGATCACCCCTCAGAACTTCGTGTTTCGAACTCGCGAGTTCGAACAGATGGAGATGGAGTACTTCGTGCCACCCGCCGAGGCCGAGCACTGGTACCGCTACTGGATCGAGGCGCGCTACGCCTGGTACCTCGACCTGGGGATTCCGGCGTCGTTGCTGCGCCGTCACGAGCACGCGCCCGAGGACCTCTCGCACTACTCGCGCGGCACCACTGACATTGAGTTCGACTACCCGTGGGGATTCGACGAGCTCGAGGGCATCGCGAATCGTGGCGACTACGACCTGACTCAGCACTCGCGGGCGTCGGGTGTTCGCCTGGAGTACTTCGATCAGGCCACCGGCGAACGGTACACGCCCTACGTCATCGAACCCGCGGCCGGAGCCACGAGGGCGATGATGGCGTTTCTTCTCGCGGCCTACCACGAGGACGTGGTCGAGGGCGAGACGCGTAGCGTGCTACGACTCGACTGGCGCCTCGCGCCCTACCAGGTCGCCGTGCTCCCGCTGTCGAAGAAGCCGGAGCTCGAGGCGGTGTCGCGCGACGTGCTGACGCGCCTGCAGGCGCACTTCATGTGTGACTTCGACGTGACCCAGTCGATCGGCCGACGTTACCGGCGCCAGGACGAGGTCGGGACCCCCTACTGCGTAACCGTCGACTTCCAGAGCCTCGAGGATCGAGCGGTCACCGTGCGCGATCGCGACACCACCGCCCAGACCCGGGTGGCGATCGACGACCTGCTGGGTGAACTGCGCCGGCGCACCGGCCAGGACTGAGGGCGCGACGGCTAGTCGCTCGCGGTGACCGGTGCGCGCCGCGTGGTTCGCCGAGAGAGTGCGTCAGCGGCGGCGGGGACGAGTAGGCCGAGGCCCAACGCTGCTCCGAGCCAGCAGTCGCCCGTCCACCCGGTGGCGGCGTAGACCTGGCCGGCGCCGTAGGAGCCGAGGGCCGCACCGAGGAAGCAGCACACCATGTACACGCTGTTGACGCGGCTGCGCGACCCGGGAGCGAGCGCGTAGATGATCGACTGGTTGGTGATGTGCGTGCCCTGCATGCCGGCGTCGAGCAGGACGATCCCGATCGCCAGACCGGCCGCGCTGGCGCGGCCCAGCCACAGCACGGCGTAGGAGAGCGTGACCAGGGCGGTCGTGACGAGAGTGGCCGTGCGCGTGTGGTGCCGATCGGCGAGGTGACCCGCGGCGTTCGCGGCCAGGACGCCGGCGACTCCGAACAGCCCGAACAGCCCGATGACGGCGTTGGAGTAGTGGAAGGGCGCGCCCGCGAGGTGGTACGAGAGTGTCGTCCACAGGACGTTGAAGGAGGCGAAGACCAGCGCCCCGTACCACGCGCGCCGGCGCAGCGCCGACGACGTCACGAGGAGGGAAAAGGTGCTCGCGACCAGCGCGCGGTAGCGCAGGGGCGCGCGCGCCGGTTCGTCGGGCATTACTCGGTACAGGACACCCGCGGTGATGATCAGGATCAGCGCCGCGCTCGCGTAGACGCTGCGCCAGCCCGCCACCTGAGCGAGCAGCCCCGAGACGGTGCGCGAGAGCAGAATGCCCAGGAGCATCCCGGTCATTACCCAGGCGATCACGCGCCCGCGGTAGGCGCGCGGCGCGAGGTCGGCGGCGAAGGGAACGATCATCTGTCCACCGACCGAGACGACACCGATGACGAAGGTGCACACGGCGAAGAGCGCGAACGAGTGCGCCAGCGCACCGAGGGCCATCAGTACGCCGGCGGCGACGAAGTCGAGAACGACGAGGCGGCGTCGCGCCACCAGGTCCCCGAGTGGCACCAAGAAGGCGAGGCCCGCGGCGTAGCCCAACTGGATCAGCGTCATGAGCGCCGAGGCGCTGGCCGTGGAGACGGCGAAGTCCTGGCGTACCTGGTGCAGCAGTGGCTGGAGGTAGTAGAGGTTCGCGACGATGATGCCGACCGCGGTGGCCATCACGAAGAGAAGCCCGCGCGGCAGTGACGGCGGGGAATCGCTCACGGGGTGATCGAGGAGGACTCGTCCGCGGGAGGCGTCGATGAGGGTAGCGAGTAGGTGACCTGCGCCTTGGCGACGGGATCGGTGGTGCCGCGCGAGAACAACTCGACGTCGACGACGGCCAACTTTCGCCCCAGCTTGAGCAGACGCGTACGAGCCATGAGATCGCTAAGGGCGGGCTTGCGCAGGAAGTCAATGTGCAGGCTGGTCGTGACCGCGAGCAGCACGGGCCCCACGCGAGTCATGATGGCGAGCCAGGCGGCCGTGTCGGCCAGCATCATCATGGCCGGACCCGACAGCGTGCCGCCGGGTCGTCCGTGGCGCTCGGTGGCGGGAAGGCAGAGGAGGACCGACTCGGTCGAGGCCTCCTCCACTCGGGGGACCTCATTGCCGGGGAAGGCCTCGACCAGAATCGCCTGGAGTTCGTCGACGCCGAGCACGTCAGTCGACGCGGCGGTAGCGCGCCGTCGCCAGCGGACTGAGTACGGCGATGGCTCCCACCGCCCAGAGCAGTGCGATCCACACCGACGAGCCCACCGGGGTACCCAGCATGAGAGAACGGACGCCCTGGGCAACCTGGGAGACCGGCTGATCACGGGCGAATCCCTGAAGCCAACCGGGCATTGACGACACTGTGACGAAGATCGAGGACGCGAAGGTCAAGGGGAAGATGAGAGGAAAGGTCATCGCCTGGGCCGTTTCGGAGTTCGGCGCCGCGAGTCCGACGAAGGCGAAACCCCACGAGAGGCAGTAGGCGAAGAAGAGCATGAGTAGGCACGCACCGACGTAAGCCACGATGCTGCCGTGGGGTCGAAAACCGACCGCGAGGCCCACCAGAGTGATGACGATCAGGACCACGACGTTGCGGGCGACGTCCGAGACGGTTCGTCCGGCGAGCACGGCCATTCGCGCCATGGGCAGGGCGCGAAAGCGCTCGATGAGTCCACGCTGGAGATCCTCGGCCAGCCCAATCGCCGTGCCGACCGCACCGAAGATCGTCGTCTGGACCAGGATGCCCGGGATGAGATAGTTCACGTAGTCCACTCCGGTGTGGATCGCTCCTCCGAAGACGTAGCGAAAAAGCAGCACGAACATGACGGGCTGGACGATGAGAAAGACCAGGGCCGTTGGGACGCGCACGATGGCGAGCAGGTTGCGCTGGGCCATGGTGAGCGTGTCGCTGACGGCCCAGCGCAGTCGGTTCTCGGCGACGGGGGCTGGCGACGTCACGCGCGGGCCCGTCGTGGCTCGCGGACTCGAGGCGTGACGTCGGACTTCTCGTCCTGCTCGGTTCGGTGGCCCGTGAGGTTCAAGAAGACGTCGTCGAGGCTGGGCTCGCGCAGCGATAGGCCCGCGAGGGTGATGCCGGCCGCGTCGACGCGGCGCAGTACGTCGGCCGCCGCACTGGGCCCTCGGTCGACCGTGAGCTCGATGACGGTCCCCTCGATGTGGGCGGGCTTGGTCGACGTATCGCCGATCAGTGTCAGCGCGCGCTGCGCGTCGTCGGTACTGAAGAAGTGCACCTCGAGCACGGTGGCGCCGAGTCGGGTCTTCAACTCGCGCGAGGTACCCTCGGCGATGATGGTGCCGTGGTCGAGGACTACGAGCTGGCGGGCCAGCCGGTCCGCCTCTTCGAGGTACTGCGTGGTCAGTAGCACGGTGACGCCCTCCTCGACTAGACCTTCGATAATGCCCCAGAGATCTTGGCGGCTCTGCGGGTCGAGACCCGTGGTCGGCTCGTCCAGGAAGAGCAGTGGAGGATCGGCGACCAGGGCCGCGGCGAGATCGAGCCGGCGGCGCATGCCACCCGAGTAGGTTTTGGTCGAGCGATCGGCGGCGTCGCTCAATCCGAACTGGGTGAGCAGGTGGCGCGCGCGCGACACGGCCACGGACGTGCGCAGGTGGTTGAGCCGTCCGATCATGCGGAGGTTTTCCAAGCCGGTGAGGTTCTCGTCGACGGTGGCGTACTGGCCCGCCAGACCAATGCTTTGGCGAACCTGTTGGGGTTGGCGCACGACGTCGAATCCGTTGACCACGGCCGTGCCCGACGTCGGGGCAAGAATCGTCGACAGAATGCGCACCATCGTGGTCTTGCCCGACCCGTTGGGTCCCAGTAGCCCGAAGACCTCGCCGCGCGGCACGTGGAGCGAGACGCCGTCGAGGGCCCGCAGCGTACCATTGTCGAAGGTACGCACCACGTTGAGC
>JAJYSU010000089.1 GCA_021793395.1 Actinomycetes bacterium | reverse complement strand
AATCGGTCGTGTTACTACGTAGATCTCTGACCAGGGGCTATGCCGGTGGTTCCGGAACCTCGAAGTCGAGGAAGCGGCCGGGCTCGGCGATGTGGAGAGCCTTGAAGATCTCGGCCTGACCCGCAGTGGTGTTCGAGCGTTGGGCGACGCGTCCTTCGGCCGTCTCCATGGTCACCAGATGCATACGGTCGAGCTCGTGACGGACGTTGCGCCACGTATCACCGGTTCCATTCTCGATGACCCGCACGAGCAGCAGCCCCAGCCAGCAGAGCTGCACGTGGGCGCGGATGCGGTCCTCGCGGTGATGAAAGACCGGGCGCAGTCCGAGTGATCCCTTCAGGTCACGCCAACCGCGTTCGACCTCGAGGAGTTGCTTGTAAGCGAGGGCGAGGTCGGTGGGGGTAAGGCTGTCGTCGCTGGTGCGCAGCAACCACTTGCCGTCGAGTTTGGCCTCTGCGGCAATGGCCGCCTTGTCAATGCGAAACCGTCCGTCGCCGAGGCGTCGCACCAGTCGCCAGAGGGCCGGCGTCGTGCGTAGGCGTCCGGCCAACTCGTCACGCTTGGACTTCGTCCACTCGTCGGAGCCGGCGATCTGAGTCTCCAAGTAGGCGACCAGGTTGGCGCGGACTCGTTGGTCGCGCTCGGCCCCTTCGGGGTTGTGACAGACCACGAAGCGCTGCTCCCTCGCGCCCTCGCCGACGCGGACCTCTTTCACCGCGAGGTTGCCCGCGACGCGGGCGTAACGGCCGGGGCGCGCGAGGGCCTCCTTCGCCTCGCCACTGGCGTGACGGAGCTTCTCGGCGACCACGTAGTGGCCGCCACCGCGCTGGAGGTAGGCGCGGTTCGCCACCGAGTTAAAGCCCCGGTCCGCGACCCACACCACCCGATTCAGCATCCAGCCCGCCAGGTCGTCCTTGATGGTGCGGATGATCACCTGGTCCGACGTGTTGCCCGGAAACGTCCAACAGCGCACCGGAACCCCCTCGGACGTCACTGCCATGCCGAGCACGATTTGCGGCAGATCGGGACGGTGGTCTTTGGAGTGCTTGTTGAACCTTCGGGTGGCGCGCTCCTCGGGACCCGGCGCGTCCGACGCCGCGAGCTCGGCACTCTTCTCCTCGGCACTCTTCTCCTCGGCACTCTGGGCCAGGTCGAGGTCCGCCTCGGCGTCGGCCACGTCACGCTCGAAGTACGTCGAGCTGGTATCGACGAAGATGATGTCGCAACTGAGGTTGAGCAGATTCGACGTAGCAGAAAAGATCCGCTCCGCGATCTCGGGCAAGGCCGCCAGCAAGAAGTCCATCGCCGCGTAGGCGGCGTCGTCGTCGAAGTCCGGACACCCAACGAGCGCCACCCGCTCGCGCGCCCAGCGGACCGCAGCCAACTTCGACGCCGGCTCTAGGCACCGCTGGGCGACGAGGGCGAAGCAGATTCGCTCGACCACGTCCGCGTCGAGACGACGTCCCTCCGCTACTCCTCGCAACGCCGCTGCAATCCCTAAGCGCTCCCACATCTGATCGAGCACGAAGGCGCCACCCAGTCGTCGCGAGTCGATGATCGCCACGTCACCGTTAACACCTGGCGCGCCCGTGGCGGAGGCGTCGAGGACGCGGCTGATCGAGGAGACCAGACGGGCCAACGCGTCCTTGTCGACCGTGTCCGCCCGGCCGAAGTTGTGGATGACCTTGGCGACCGGGACGCCCGTCACCGGGTGACGCTCGTTGTGGGCGAGCTGCAGGTAGGTCACCTTCGACCCGTCCTTGTTGCGGCGACTGGACTCACGTAAGTACACACCTACATTGTGACCCGTTATACCTGTTCAGTCAAGTATTCGTGTGCCTACACTTTTCGAACTCTTCGGGGCTCCGCGACCCCCTGACCAGGGATGATGAGTCGCCGGGTACCCGAAAATGCCTACGAACTCCGGAAGTCCGGACAGTCGGCCGTGCACCAGTACACGTCCTCCGGCCCGAGGTCGAGCGCGTACTTCACGTTGTGGTAGGCGCCGGTGAGAAAACCCAGTCCGCTGTGCACGAGCCCCTTGGGGCGGGCGCTCGTCCCGCTCGTGTAGATGATGAAGCCCGGATCGTTGGCCTCGAGGGGAACGGGGTCGGCTCCGTGGGGGGTCGCCGCCATCAGGTCGTCGTAGTAGCGATCGCGCGGCGCGGTCATGGGCGTCGCGGGGTTGGCGCTACGACGCACGACGACCACGTGCTCCACGCTGGGCAGGCGGTCCAGGACCTCGTCGAGCGTCGCCTTGAGCGCGAGGGCCCGGCCGCGACGGAACGTCTCGTCGGCGGTCACCACGACCCGCGCCCCGGTGTCGACGACACGCTCGGCGAGGGCCGTCGCGGAGAAGCCCGAGAAGATGATGTTGTAGATCGCCCCGATACGCAGGCACGCGTGCACCACCGCGAAGGTCTCGAGCAGGTTGGGCAGGTAGAGCGCCACGACGTCACCGCGCGACACCCCGAGGTCGACCAGGACCTGGGCGAAGCGCGCGGTCTGGTCGGCGAACTCGGCGTAGGTCCACGCCCGCTGCGCCCCGTCCTCACCGATCCAGCGAACCGCCTCCTTGTGTGGCGTGGCGCGCGCGTGGCGATCGACGCAGTTGACGCTCACGTTGCCCCGCGCCCCGGGGAAGAAGTTGAACCCCTCGGCCAGGCTCCCGGTCATCGCCGGCGAGGGTGGCCAGCCGGCGCTCCACTCGAGCTCGCCGGCGACCTCGGCCCAGTACGCACCGACGTCGTCGATGGAGCGCCGGTAGAGGGCGCGAAACTCCTCGAGGGTGGCCACCGGCAAGCGGCCCGACGCCGGGCGGGGCGGAGGCACCAGCTCGGCGTCACGCACCAGAGCGGGCAGATCGCCGAGCGCTCCGCCCGGTTCGCCCCCTCGATCTTCGTCCTGAGGTCGCCCGTCCATGTCACCCCCCGGTCCACGGCCCACCGCGCAGGCGGACTCGCGACCGACACTACCGCCGCCCGCGACTCGACGTCGGGCCGCCGCGCTCGCCGCCGGGCAA
>JAJYSU010000088.1 GCA_021793395.1 Actinomycetes bacterium | reverse complement strand
TTCCGATCTCGACCTCGGCGGCCATCGCCGATTTTCTGGCCCCCACGAAAATCCAACATCTCGTCGTCTTCGGGTCGGGCCCCCAGGCCAAGGGGCACATCGCCGCGATGCGAGTTATCCGAGACATCGAGCGCATCACGATTATCGATGTCAATAGGGAGCACGTTGAATCATTCGCCACGCAACTCCGCGCCGACGGGATTGACGTGAACGTCGGATCGAGCGGTGACGTCGCCGACGCCGATCTCATCGTCTGCGCGACGAGCAGCCAGACGCCGCTGTTCGACGGTAGGTTGGTGCGAGACGATTCGCTGACCGTGGCCGTTGGGGCGTACGAGCCACACACCCGCGAGTTGGACTCAACGCTCATGGGGCGTAGCAACGTCGTCGTTGAGGACGTGGCTACGGCCCTTCGCGAGGCTGGCGACGTCATCATCCCCGTCGCTGAAGGCGTCATCAACCCTTCGTCCCTCATAACCATGCGCGACGTCATCACGGGCAAGACCGTGCTTGATCACGAACGGCCTCGCGTCTACAAGAGTACCGGCATGTCGTGGGAGGACTTGTCGGTCGCTTCAGAGATATTCCGCGCCGATTGACGTAGAAACGTCGCACCGACGCACCCCGATCACCAGCCACCGAGGTTGAACTAGTCAGTCGCTTTCTGCGCCAAGATACGCCGCAGAGAGTCGAGGGTCGCTGGCGAGTGTGCTCGAATCCCCAGATAGAGCGACGGAGCCCTGTTGGAGGACGTAGGCTCTGGTCGCGATCTCCAGTGCGAGGTTCACGTTCTGTTCAACCAGCAACACCGTCGTACCGGTGGCCGCCACCGCTTCGAGCAGGTCGTAGACAATGTCAACCTTTTGAGGGTCAAGACCGAGTGACGGCTCGTCGATCATGAGCACCCGAGGCTTGGACATCATGCCGCGCGCGATGGCCAAGACTTGCTGCTCACCGCCCGACAGCATGCCAGCCAGTCGCGTGGCGTGCTCCTTCAAGATAGGAAACATCTCCAGCACCTCATCGAACCGCTCCGTCCGCTGACCATGTTTGAGTTTCGCGCTATAAATGCCGAGCTCCAGATTCTCTCTAACCGTCAGGGCGGTGAAGATCCGCCTACCCTCGGGGACGTGTACCAGGCCGCGAATCACCCGCTGATGGGCGGAGGTCTTCGCAAAGTTCTCACCGAAGTACTTGATCGAACCCCGCTTGGTTCCGACTATTCCCGAGATCGCCTTTAGCAGGGTGCTCTTGCCCGCGCCGTTTGCCCCGAGGAGCGCCACGATCTCACCGTCGTCAACGTACAGCGAAACGTCTTCGACGCCGCGCACCGGGCCGTAGTACACGCTCAGATTCACTAGCTCGATTGCTCTCACTTGCGGCTCCTGCCCATGTACGCGCGAATGACGTCGGGATTGGTGCGCACGTCATGGGGAAGTCCGGTCGCGATGACGCGGCCGTTGTCCAGCACGGTGACGTCGGTCGCAATCTCCATCACGAGCTCCACGTCGTGCTCGATCAGCACGACGCAGATTCCGTTGGTGTGAATGCGACTGATCACTCGCGAGAGTTCCTCGCGCTCCACCGAACTGACGCCGGCCGCTGGCTCGTCGAGCAACACCAGCTTCGGGTCCGCGATTAGCACGCGTGCTAATTCCATACGCTTTCTCATGCCGTACGGCAGGTCGCCGGCGAGTTTGGCAGCCTGTGGGGCCAACCCGACGAATTCGAGACTCGCCATGGCCCGCTCGTGAAGGGATCGCTCGTTGCGCCGGAACTCAGGAGTGCCCACGAGAATGGAATAGAGATTGGATTTGGCCAGTAGGTGCGCGCCGGCGAGGATGTTCTCCAGAACGGACATCCTGGGAAACACGCGAATGTTCTGAAAGGTCCGCCGGATGCCCAGCGCCGCGACGTCGGCTGCGCCCATCTTCGTGATGTCGCGATCAGCGAAGAGGACCGAACCGCCGGTTGGTTGGTAGTATCCCGTCAAACAGTTGAATAGTGAAGTCTTACCCGCACCGTTCGGTCCGATAATCGAGTGCAGTGAATTTGACTCAATAGATAGTGAAACCCCACTGAGTGCGTTCACTCCGCCAAACTGCAGCGACAGGTCCACGGTGGATAACAGGGCCGTCATCGGTCGTCCTCTTCCGACGAAGCTGACGGGGAGGACGCGGTCGCTACCATCGGAATGACGGCACCGTCGAGGGGGGCTACGCGGTGGCGAAACGGCCACCGAAATCCGCGAAAGGCGTTCTCCGGTAGGAGCCCCCGAGGGCGCGTCATCATGACGATGATGAGCACTAAGCCGAAAACTAGCAAGCGGGTCTGGGCAAATTGGCGAAACGCCTCGGGGAGGATCACGACGATCATGCCACCGAGGATCGCTCCCGACACACTGCCCATGCCGCCAATCGCTAGCGCCATCAGGATCAGTAGGGACTCGCTGAATCCGAAGCTCGGCGGCGAAATCGCGGAGAGCGCCGGGGCGTACAACGATCCCGTAAGCGAACCCATCACCGCGCCACCCATATAGGCGTACAACTTGTAGCGATGAATCTTTATGCCCATCGCCTGTGCAGCGTCCTCATCCTCACGAATGCACAGCCACGCTCGACCTATGCGGGAATGTCGGACCCGAAGCGAAATGAGCACGAAGAGGAGCAAGAGCACGAGGAGCACGTAGTAGAACGCGGCGGGCGTTTGAATCACGATGTGACTGATGGTCAGGGTCGGAATGCCATATATGCCCGTCGGCCCACCGGTCATGGACATATTGTTGGCAATCGTTTGGATAATCTCACCGAATCCCAGCGTAACCACGGCGAGGTAGTCGCTACGAAGTCGTAGCGTGGGGAGCCCGATGATCACTGCGCACACAACAGCGATGAGAGCTCCGGGAACGATCGTGGCAATGATGGACCAGTGATGGTTCACGGAAAGTACCGCGGTGGTGTACGCGCCAATCGCAAAGAACGCGGCGAAACCGAGATCCAGTAGTCCGGCGTACCCCACAACGA
>JAJYSU010000045.1 GCA_021793395.1 Actinomycetes bacterium | reverse complement strand
TTCTGGTCGTCGCGGGTCAGGCGTTGCGCGTGAAGCCGGCGTCGTGAGGCGAGCCGTGGCCTTTCTCACGTTGTTCGGCTCGGCGGCGGCGCCGACGCCCGCCACCTTCGTCTGGTTTCCCGCGGTGGGCGCGGGCCTGGGTGCCGCCGTGGGGGTCGTGTGGTGGGCGGGGGCGCGAGGGTGGTCACCCCTGCTGGCGGCGACGCTCGCCGTCGTCGCCGATCTCCTCTTCACGGGGCTACTCCACGTCGACGGGCTCATTGATAGCGCGGACGGCTTGCTCGCACCCATGACGCGTGAATGCCGACTCGCGGTGATGGCGGATCCGGCGGCCGGCGCGTTCGGCGTGGTGAGCGCGGTCGCGATCCTGGCGCTGCGCGTGGGCGCCCTGGCCAGTCTGCGACCCAGCGTTCTCGCGGTGGCGGGTATCTGGTGCGCGTCGCGTACCTCAATGGTCGTGATGGCGCGCGTCCTGCCGTACGCGCGTTCCGGTGGCCTGGTGACGAACTTTCTCGCCACGGGGTCGCGGCGCGTTGGCGCGCGCGTCGCGTGGGTGTCGTCGATGGGGGTGGGAATTCTCTTCGCCGCCGTCGCGCTCGTGTGGTCGCGAGGCGCGAGGGGCGGGTGGTCACTGGTCGCCGAGCTGCTCGCGGTGGCGGCGGTGGGTCTGCTGTCGTGGCGTCGAATCGGTGGCTTCACCGGGGACGTTCTGGGTGCCGCGGGAGTCGTGGGTGAGACGTGCGCGCTGGTGGTGCTGGCGTGGCACTGAGACCGCCACGCCGCGTCGTGTGGCCCCTCGGCGCCGCGGTGGGAGTGATGGCGGATCGATGGCTGGGCGAGCCGCCCGCGTCCTGGCATCCGGTCGTAGGCTTCGGCGCCGTGATGGGCGCTCTCGAGCGGCACCTCTATCGAGATCGGCGCGCATCGGGAGTCGTGCACGTGATGATCGGGCTCGGGCTCGGGCTCGGCGCGGGACGTCTGGTGCGTTCGGCAGCACTCGCGACGACCGTGGCGGTGGGGGGCCGAGCACTGCGCGACGCCGCTCGCCAGGTGGACGCGGCGCTGTCGGCCGGTGACCTCGAGGTCGCGCGGGCGCGACTCGTGAGTCTGGTCGGGCGCGAGACGCGCAACCTCTCGGCGTCGGAGATCGCGCGCGCGGTGGTTGAATCGGTGGCCGAGAACACGGTGGACGCCGTCGTCGCTCCGGCACTATGGGCGGCGTCGTGCGGGTCGGCGGGCGCGCTGGCGTACCGTGCGGTCAACACCATGGACGCGATGGTTGGGCATCACTCGACGCGCTACGAGAACTACGGGTGGGCGAGTGCTCGCCTCGACGACGTCGCGAACTGGCTACCCGCCCGAGCGACGGCGGTGCTGGTGGCCCTGGTACGCCCGGCGGCGGGCCGGGCGGTGCGCGAGGCCGTGCGGCGTCAGGCTCCGGCGCATCCGTCCCCTAACTCCGGCGTGGCGGAGGCCGCCTTCGCGGCGGCTCTCGGGCGACGCCTGGGTGGGCGCAACCACTACGGCGAGCGCGTGGAGGTACGCCCGTCACTGGGGTGGGGCCCGCGCGCGCGGCCGTCGGACATTGCTCGGTCGGTTCGCCTGAGTCGCGACGTCGCCACCGCGCTCGCCGTGCTGTTGGCGTCGGTGGGCCTGGCGCAAGGGTGGTGGACGTCGTGACGGACATTCCGGCGCCCGGCGATCACGGTGGTGACGGCGCGCGCGTCGCGCGGGCGCTGGGTCTCGACGTGAGCGAGGTGCTGGACCTCTCGGCGTCGCTGAACCCCCTCGCGCGCGACCCTCGACCCGTTCTCGCTCGGCACCTCGACGCGGTCGCTCGCTATCCCGATCCGTCGGCCGCGACGCGGGCACTGGCCGCGGCGATGGGCGTGGCCCCCGAACGCCTCCTGCTGACGAACGGGGGCGCCGAGGCCATTGCGTTGGTGTCGTCGATCGTCGGCGGTTCGGTCGTGGAGCCGGAGTTTCGCCTTCACCCGCGCGGTGAGGGACCGCGGTGGCGGTCCAATCCCCACAACCCCACGGGCGTGCTGGCGCCGAGCGACGCTCGGGTCGCGGTGTGGGACGAGGCCTTCTATCCGCTGGCCACGGGCCAGTGGACGAGGGGTGACGAGGACGCCATCGTGGTGGGTTCGTTGACCAAGTTGCTCGCGTGCCCGGGACTACGCGTCGGGTACGTTCTCGGTGATCCCGCGCTACGTGACGCGTGCGCGAGCCGACAGCCGCACTGGTCGCTCAACGGGTTGGCCAGTGAGTCCCTCGCCGACCTGCTCGAACCGGTTGACCTGGTTCGAGAGAGCGCGGGCGTGCGTGTGCTGCGCGAGCAACTTCGCTCCCTGCTCGCGCGTCACGGACTCGTGGCGCAACCCTCCGACGCCAACTGGCTACTGGTCGAGTGTCCGGGTCTGCGCGACGTGCTGGCGCGCGAGGCCGTCGTGGTACGCGACTGCGCGAGTTTCGCGATGCCCGGAGTGGTGCGCATTGCCGTGCCCGACGAGCGCGGACTCGAGAGACTCGACGCCGCGCTGACGCGCGTGGCGCCGTGGATGGAGCGTGTCGCGTCACGCTCGAGCGATGGTGCGCTCGGGAGCCGCCGCGCAGGAGCGAACCGACCGGGACGTGACGGAGAAAGAGAGGACGAGGGATGACGGAGGGACTGTTCGACGAGTTGGTGCGCCGCGTAGCGCCACTCGACCAGACGTCGGGCGCGCGCGCGAGAGAGTTACAGGATCACCTGACCAAACCGTCCGGTTCACTCGGCCGGGTGGAGGATCTCGGGGTTCAGTTGGCCGCCATCGCCGGGGTCTGCCCACCGCCGGTGCCCGTGCCGGTGGCCGTCGCGGTGTTCGCCGGTGATCACGGTGTCGCGGCGACGGGCGTGTCGCCGTGGCCGCAAGAAGTGACGGCTCAGATGGTGGCCAACTTCTGCGAGGGGGGCGCGGCCATCAACGTGCTGACGCGGCACGTGGGGGCGTCGGTGACCGTCGTGGACGTGGGAGTGGCGACCCCCCTCGAGTCGTCGAGCCCGATGCTTCAGCGGCGCAACGTGGCCCGGGGCACGGCGAACCTCGCCGACGGTCCGGCAATGACGCCGGCGCAGGTCGCGCGGGCCCTCGACGTGGGGGCGACGGTGGGCACGGAACTGGTCGAGTCGGGGAGCCGACTGCTCGTGACCGGTGACATGGGCATTGGCAACACGACGTCGTCGGCCGCGTTGATCGCGGCCTTCACGGGGACCGCGCCGGAGAGGGTGACGGGTCGCGGCACCGGCATCGACGACGCGACGCTGCGTCGCAAGATCGCGGTCATCGAGGGAGCACTCGCTCGCCTGCCGACCGAGGCGACACCCGCTCAGATCGTGGAGCAGGTCGGCGGCCTCGAAATCGCCGCGCTGGCCGGATTCATAGTGGCCGGAGCGGCGGCGCGTGTGCCGGTCGTGTTAGACGGCGTCATTGCGGTGGCCGCGGCCGTGGTCGCGGCGGCGTGGTGCGACGACGTTCGCGGATACCTGATTGGCGGCCACCTCTCGCGTGAGCCGGGCGCGCGCGTCGGCCTCGACTTTCTGGGCGTGGCGCCGTTGCTCGATTTGGATTTGCGACTGGGCGAGGGGAGTGGCGCGGTGCTCGCCGTGCCGATCGTGCAGGCGAGCGCCAAGATCCTTCGCGAGATGGCAACCTTCGAGTCCGCGCAGGTCACCCAGAGGCGCGAGGAGTGAGTGGCTCCTCGTTGCTCGTGCTCGGAACGTCGTCGGGGGCGGGTAAGAGCACGATCGTGACGGGCCTGTGCCGATGGCTACGTCGTGAGGGTGTCGCGGTTGCCCCCTTCAAGGCGCAGAACATGTCGCTCAACTCCTACGTGACCCGCGACGGCGGGGAGATGGGACGGGCGCAGGTGGCGCAGGCTGGCGCCTGCGGGATCGAGCCCGAGGTGGTGATGAATCCCGTTCTGCTCAAGCCCGGAACCGACACGCGTAGTCAGATCATCGTTCTGGGTCACCCGGTTGGCGAACTCGAGGCCGGAAGCTGGCCGTCGCGAGCGGATCTGCTCGACGTCGTGCTCGAGGCCCATCGCGATCTGCGTCGGCGATTCGACGTGGTGATCTGCGAGGGGGCGGGCAGTCCGGCCGAGATCAACCTGCGCGGCAGCGATATCGTCAACCTGGGCTTCGCCCGAGCGGCGGGCGTGCCCGCTCTCCTCGTCGGTGACATCGATCGCGGTGGGGTCTTCGCGTCGTTCGTCGGGACCCTGGCCGTGCTGGACGGTCTCGACCAGGACGTGATCCGCGGCTTCGTCGTGAACAAGTTCCGGGGTGAGCCTCGATTACTGCGCGGTGGTCTCGACCAGCTGACGTCTCTCACGGGTCGCGCCACGCTGGGCGTGGTGCCCCACGCGCCGGGCCTCGAGATCGACACCGAGGACGCGACCGACGTCACCGCGTGGCGTGACGGTCCGCCCCCGCAGGGCGAGGACGTCCTGATAGTGGGCGTCGTGGGTCTACCGCGTGCGTCGAACCTTACCGACCTGGATCCCCTCGTGAACGAGCCGGGCGTCGTTGTGCGTCCGCTGTTTCGGCCCGAGGAGATGGCCGACTGCGACCTGGTCATCCTGCCCGGGACGCGCGCCACCGTCCACGACCTCGACTGGTTGCGTCAGCGTGGCTTCGACACGGCACTGGTGCGTCGGGCCGAGCGGGGACGGCCGATCCTAGGGGTGTGCGGCGGATACCAGATGCTCGGGCGCGAGATTGACGACCACATTGAGAGCCACGCGGGCCGCGTGGCCGCACTCGGCCTGCTGCCGGTGCACACGGTGTTTCAGCCCATCAAGGTCCTCGCGCAGGTCGCGCGTACGTCGAGCGACGGATCAATCGTGCGGGGCTACCAGATTCATCACGGACCCGTCGTGGTCGACGGTGGCGAGCCGCTGATCGCGGATGAGGGGTGCGTCGTGGGTGCGGTGTCCGGCACCACTTGGCACGGGATCTTCGAGAACGACGAGTGGCGTCGGGCCTTTCTCGCCGACGTTGCCTCGCGCACGGGTCGACGCTTCATCGCGGCGGCGACGCATTCGTTCGCCCAGCGTCGCGAGGAGCGTGTCGATCGGCTGGCCGACCTGATCGCCGAGCATTTGGACACCGCGGCGGTGATGGCCCTGCTCGAGGGGTCGACGTCGGCGCCACCTCGACTGGTCCTGGGACGCGACTAGTTCGGACCCGCCGCGAGCTGGGCGCGGTAGGCGTCGCGCCGGGTGCCACTCGGGGTGAGCGAGCAGTCGGCGCAGCGGACCGCGCCGGGGAGATGATCGTAGAGGCAGCAGGTCCGTCGTTCCCAGAACCAGCCGCGGTTCCCGCCTGACTCGAGAGCAATGAATGAGCCCCGTCCCTGGAGAGGAGTGGGGGCGAGGGCGAAGAATCGTTCGCCGAGGTCGCGCACCCACGGGCCGTAGTGGCCCTCCATCGTGCGAAAGGCAACCGCCGCCGAGGAGGCGACGTTCCCCCAGAGCAGTGGTTGGCCCACGCGCCGACCCCGCCGCACGTTCGCCACGAGCGGGGCCAGGTGAGCGTCCACGGCGTCGTCGAGCAGCTGGCGAAGCGCCGCGTCGCGCCGCTCGGGGTCACTCCAGGCGCGCGCGACGGAGGGAGAACCGGGGGCGAGAAGAGTAAGGACCGGCGCGAGGTAGCCCACGGTAGTGGGTCGCCCGCCGCGTACGACGACCGCGGTAGCGGTCGCCGACGAGTCGGGCAGAACACCGGCGGTGATCGCACAGGCGAGCGCGAGCGTCACGATTCGGTAGGCGTAGTTCTGGACGAAGAGTGACGCGGCCACCGTCGGATCGCTACTGCCCAGGCGACGGCCGCAGTCGTCGATGACGTCGCACAGCCAGTCGGGATCGGTGACGAGTCGTTCGCACGAGAGCCAGCGACCGTCACGGTCGTCCCCCTCGCGAGCGAACTGATCCGTGGGGTCGACGTCCGCTCTCAGGTAGGACCACTCGCCCGCGACGCCGGCGAGGGCGTCGCGCAGTCGCGCGCGGGCCGCGTCACCGCGTACCGTGACCGGTGACGGATCCTCACTCATCGGGTCACTCTACCGGTGCCGCTCGCCACCGAGGGTGGGTGATGCTGCTGGTACGCTTCGACCATCGCGCACCTGGGTCCTCGCCTCGTCATCGCCGGCACCCACTCGGGGGTCGGCAAGACGACGGTGGCGACCGGATTGATGAGCGCGCTGCGCGCTCGGGGTCTGCGCGTGGGTTCGGCCAAAGTGGGGCCGGACTTCATCGATCCCAGCTATCACGCTCTCGCGACCGGACGGCCGGGGCGAAACCTGGACGCCTACCTCTCCGACGTGACGATCGTGGCGGGCCTGGCGGCGCACGCGGCGCGCGAGAGCGACGTCCTGGTGGTGGAGGGGGTGATGGGCCTCTTCGACGGTACCGCCACGACGTCGAACGATGGTTCCCCCTCGGCGCCGCTCGACGGTTCGACCGCGGCCCTCAGCGTCCTGCTCGGTGCCCCGGTGATCCTCGTGGTTGACGCGTCAGCCATGAGTGGTTCGGTGGCGGCTCTGGTGCACGGTTTCGCGACGTATCGCTCGGACGTGCGGGTGGGTGGGGTGGTGTTCAACCGGGTCGGCGGCGCGGCCCACGCGACGCTGTTACGTGAGGCCGTGGCGCCCCTCGGTATTCCGGTGCTCGGCGTCCTCGCGCGTGACGACTCGCTGACGTGGCGCGAGCGCCACCTCGGACTCGTGCCGGTCGCGGAGAATCCGGCGGCGGCGCGCGCGTCCATTTCCCGATTGGGCGAGGTCGTCGGTCGGGCCCTGGACCTGGACGCGATCATGGCCCTGGCGCGCAGTACCGCGACGGTGTCGGTTACCGACCCGCCGCGCGCGACGTTCCAGGCGAACTGCGACGTGGCGGTGTGCGCCGGTCCGGCCTTCAGCTTCGTGTACCCCGAGAACCTGGAGCTTCTCGAACAGGCCGGGGCGCACTGCGTCTTCTTCGACCCGCTGGAGGCGGCGGCCCTGCCCGAAGGATGCCGTGCACTGTACGCCGGGGGTGGCTTCCCCGAGGTCTTCGCGTCCACGCTCGGTGACAACCGTTCGCTCGCGTCCGACGTACGCCGGCGCGTGGGGGCGGGTCTCGTGACCTGGGCGGAGTGCGGGGGATACCTCTGGCTCTGTGAGTCGCTCGACGGAGTCGCGATGGCCGGGATCCTGAAGGGGTCGCA
Organism: Actinomycetes bacterium; assembly: GCA_021793395.1. Lineage (GTDB taxonomy): Bacteria > Actinomycetota > Acidimicrobiia > Acidimicrobiales > RAAP-2 > RAAP-2. The sequence continues at coordinate 9,469 of JAJYSU010000045.1, read as the reverse complement.
CGCTACGATGACCGATCGCCTGACGCTGGGGTATCGCGAGGCCGTCACGCGTTACGACAGTTTTGTGGGCCCTCGTGGGACCGTCCTTCGGGGACACGAGTACCACCGCTCGGTAGTATCGCCCCTCGGGGATGGTCTGGACCTGACGAGCCGATTCGGGAGCAGCCGTGCCGGTCACGTGAGCGCGTCAGTGGTGGCGAGCTACCTGCATCAGCACCTGGCCGCGTCGCCGGTTATCGCCGAGCGCTTCGTCGCGGCGGCCGCGGCGACGACGCGCGACGCTGACGAGAGCCGCTAGCGGCTCTCTGCTAGCGGAAGTCCTCCTGGAGGGCGTCGAGGGCGGCCGCTCCGGGGCAGAGTTCGCTCACGGGGATTCGGTTGAGGCCCTCGAGTGGCGTGTGGCCCATCTCGTGCAGCGTTTGAGAAGACTCGTCGACGTAGAGCAGGCCCGTGACGATCTCGCCGCGGCTCTGGTGGTCGCGGATATAACTCTCGACGCTTTCGCGATTGCGCGGGTCGTAGTCCGTGGGAACGGAACGGAACCGCACAATGCTGCCGTCGTGCATGGGCACGACGCGCGTCCCGTCAGTGGGAATCGTGGCCTGGATCTCACGACGCAACGGTACGAAATCGGTGACGACTTCCTTGACCTCGTGTTCGCGCATGAAGCGGTAGCTCTTGGTGGAGCCTTCGTGGTCGTTGAAGGTGACGCACGGCGAGATGACGTCGATGAGGGCGAGGCCGTTGTGCGCGACGGCGGCCTTCAGAATCGGGATGAGCTGTTCCTTGTCACCCGAGAAACTGCGAGCGAGGAACGTCGCGCCCATCGCCAAGCCGAGGAGAATGGGGTCAATCGGGGCGATGACGTTGGCGTCACCCTTCTTCGGACGTGATCCAATGTCGGCCGACGCCGAGAGCTGCCCCTTGGTGAGCCCGTACACACCATTGTTTTCAATCACGTAGACCATCTTCACGTTGCGCCGGATGGCGTGAGCGAGGTGTCCGATGCCGATCGACAGTGAGTCACCGTCGCCCGAGATACCGATGTAGGTGAGCTCGCGGTTGGCCGCGTAGGCACCGGTGGCGATGGCGGCCATTCGGCCGTGGGCCGAGTTGAAGCCGTGAGCGCCGCGCACGAAGTACGTCGGCGTCTTGGACGAGCATCCGATTCCGCTCAACTTGGCAATCGTGTGAGGGGGTGTCGAAAGCTCCCAGAACGCGTGGACGATGGCGGCGGTGATCGAGTCGTGACCGCATCCCGCGCAGAGCGTTGACATCGCCCCTTCGTAGTCACGAATCGTGAGACCCAGGTCGTTCTTGGGCAACGGCGCGAGGGGGATGAGTGGCTTGGTGATTGACGGCATGGCGACCCTTCTACTTCCCTAGTTTGGTGATGATGCTGTCGACAACCTGGTGCGCGCTCAGGGGGAAGCCCCCGTACGCCAGTACGGACGTCATCGACTCGATGGGGACCTCGGTCTCGATCGAGATGAGAGAGCGGAGTTGGCCGTCGCGATTCTGTTCGACGACGAACGTGCGTGAGTGCTGCTCGACGAAGGCTCGCACCGCCGGTGCGAAGGGGAATCCCCGGACCCGCATGAAGTCCGCCACCACGCCCTGTTGGGCGAGGAGGTCGATCGCCTCGCGTACCGCGAGGTCGCAACCACCCAGCGTGATGACGCCGATCGTGGCGCCGTCGCGGCGCTCGACAATCGGAGCGGGGACGTAGGCCGCGGCCGAGGCGTGCTTCTTCTTTAGCCGGTCTACGACTTCCTGGTAGGCGTCGGCGTCTTCGGTGTAGCGTCCGTACTGGTCGTGACCCGAGCCGCGAATGAAGTAGGCGCCCGTCTCATCCGAACCCGGGAGCGTGCGGGCGGTGACGTGATCCGCGTCGGCGTTGGCGTAACGGAAGAACTCTCTCATGCCCGCCAAGTCCTCGTCGTGGAGCACCCGTCCCCGATCGGCGACGTAGCCTTCATCCCACGTGAGCTTGGGCACGACCCAGTCGTTCATCCCGATGTCGAGGTCCATCAGCATGAAGACCGGCGTCTGGAAGTGTTCGGCGAGGTCGAATGACGCCACGGCGAATTCGAAGGACTCGGCGGGATCCTTGGGGAAGAGAAGGATGTGCTTGGTGTCGCCGTGCGAGGCGTAGGCACAGAGCAGAATGTCCGCCTGCTGGGTGCGTGTGGGCATACCGGTCGAGGGACCGGTGCGCTGCACGTCGATGACGACAGCGGGGATCTCGGTGTAGTAGGCCAGGCCGAGCAGCTCGTTCATGAGCGAGATTCCTGGTCCGGAGGTGGAGGTGAAGGAGCGCGCCCCGCTCCACGACGCCCCGAGCACGATGCCGATCGCGGCGATTTCGTCCTCGGCCTGCACGATGAGGTAGTTGTTGCGCACCGTGGGTGGGTCGTCGGGGGAGTCACCGGGGATCGTCTCGCGTCGGTACGTGGCGCAGAGTTTCGTGAAGTTGTCCATGACGGCCGTTGCCGGCGTGATCGGATACCACCCGGCCACGGTGGCGCCGGCGTAGAGGCAGCCCAGCGCCGCGGCGGTGTTGCCGTCGATCAGGATCGAGTCACTCGTCGCCGTCATGGGCTCGACGTGAAAGGGCAGGGGGCAGGTGAAGTTCTCGTGCGCGTAGTCCAGTCCCAGGCGCAGCGCCTTCTGGTTGGACTCGCGAAGGCGCTCGTTACGGGCGAACGTCTCGCTGAGCAGAGTGGCGACGATGTCCTCGTCGATACCGAGCAGCGCCACGATGGCGCCCGCGTAGGCGATGTTCTTCATCAGGATCCGCTCGCGAGGCGCGACGAAGTTCTCAATGCACATGGTGGCGAGGGGAACACCGAGGAAGGTGACATCGTCGCGCAGCAACTCCTCGTCGAGTGGCCAGGAAGAGTCGTAGAGGACGTAGCCGCCGGAGTTCACGTCGCGGATGTCGTCGGCGTAGGTTTGCGCGTTCATGGCGACCATGAGGTCGTAGTCGAGCGCGCGGGCCGTGTAGCCGGTCTTGTTGACGCGAATCTCGTACCAGGTGGGCAACCCTTGGATGTTCGACGGGAAGAGGTTCTTACCCGAGACGGGGATACCCATCCGGAAGATGGCCTGCATCAGCAGGCTGTTGGCGCTTGCGGATCCCGTACCGTTGACGTTGGCGAGCTTGACCGAGAAGTCGTTCACGCGGATCGCGGTGGCGGTGTCGAGGGACATTATCTAACTCCTCACGTCGGATGTTGGCTGGGTGGGCACCGCAATACGCAGCACTCCGGGGTTCGAGGCGTAGGGGATCTGCAGCGTGAACTCCGCCATGTCCCACGCGGCCGTGGGACACCTCTCGGCACACAGCCCGCAGTGAACGCACACGTTCTCGTCCTTGACCATGACCCGTCCGGTCTGGGGTAGGGGAGCGGAGACGAAGAGCGGCTGATCCAGGTTGACCGACGGCGCCGACAACCGCCCGCGCAGGTCGGCCTCGTCGCCGTTGTCGGTGATGGTCAGGCACTGTACCGGGCAGATGTCGATGCACGCGTCACACTCGATGCACAGCGACGACTGGAAGGCCGTCTCGACGTCGCAGTTCAGACAGCGTTGAGCCTCGCGCGCCGTCTGCTCCGCCGTGAAGCCCAGTTCGACCTCGAGGTTGAGTGACTTGAACCGCTCGGTGAGCTCAATGTGGCGCATCTGTTGGCGTGGTGAGGGGTTGTAGTCGTTGTAGTAACTCCACTCGTTCATGCCCATCTTCTGGCTGAGCAGGTTCATGCCCTGAGCCGGCCGATCGGTGAGGCTCTGGTCGTGGCAGAACTGGTCGATGGAGATCGCGGCCTGATGGCCGTGAGCCACCGCCCAGATGATGTTCTTGGGACCCCACGCGGCGTCGCCCCCGAAGAAGACGCCGGGCAGCGTGGACTGGAAGGTGGTCTCGTCGACCACCGGCATGTCCCACTCGCCGAAGTCCAGGCCCAGGTCGCGCTCAATCCAGGGGAAGGCGTTCTCCTGGCCGATCGCCAGGATGACGTCGTCGCACGGAATGATCACGGTGTCGAGCACCGTCGAGTGGCGCGCGCCCTCGTCCCACTCGACGATGTCGAATTCCATCCCGACCAGTCGGCCGTCCTCGATCACGAAGCGCCGCGGCGCGTGGTTGACGACGATCGCCACCCCCTCCTCTTCCGCGTCGTCGAGTTCCCAGGACGAGGCCTTGAAGTACTCGCGCGGCCGACGAGCCATGACCTTGATGTCGTTGCCACCGAGGCGCAACGATGTCCGACAGCAGTCCATCGCGGTGTTGCCGACACCTATGATGAGGACGCGCTCACCGATGCTGGTGACATGGCCGAATGAGACGGACTCCAGCCAGTCAATGCCGATGTGGATCCGCGACTCGGGTCCCGTCTCGTCGTGGCGACCCGGAATCTCTAGTCCCTTCCCGCGCGGCGCTCCGACACCGACGAAGATGGCATCGAAGTTCTCGTCGCGTAGCGCACGCAGGCTGGTGACGGGGGTGTTGTAGCGGATGTCGACGCCCATGTCCAGGATTGCCTGGGTCTCGCTGTTGAGTATCTCGTCGGGGAGACGGAATTCGGGGATGTTCGTACGCATGAGCCCACCCGCCGTGGCGAACTGCTCGAACATGACAACCTCGTAGCCCAGGGGGACCAGGTCGTTGGCCACCGTGAGTGACGAGGGCCCCGCGCCGATGCACGCGACGCGCTTTCCGTTCTTCTCAGCCGGCGCGGTGGGCAGTCGATCGGTGATGTCGTCCTTCAGATCAGCGGTGACGCGCTTGAGCCGGCAGATCGCTACCGGGTTGCCGTCGACTCGGCCTCGCCGACACGCGGGCTCGCAGGGTCGGTCGCACGTGCGCCCGAGGATTCCCGGAAACACGTTGGACTCGCGATTAAGCATGTACGCGTCGGTGAAGCGACCCTGGGCGATGAGCCGGATGTAGCCCGGCACGTTGGTGTGAGCGGGGCACGCCCACTGACAGTCGACCACCCGGTGGTAGTAATTCGGGTCCTGGTCGTTCGTCGGCTCCACGTGATCCTCCTTTGAGCAACCCGACGAGCCCGCATTCGGGCGCGTGTCAAGGGTCTCGAAGGTCATCGTACTCGGCGACTCCCGGGACTAAATGCCCTACGCGCGGGCTTGCGCGGCTGCGGGTCACGTTTCGAAGGGCGGTGGCAAATCTCGTAGACTTGATCAACGCGAGGAAGGGATTGGGTGTGCGCCGCACGCGAATCGTTGCCACAGTCGGACCGGCCTCCGAGAGTGACCAGGTAATTCGAGAACTGGTGGATGCGGGGGTAGATGTTTTTCGGCTCTCCTTCGCCCACGGTGATATCCCCTCTGGTATTGAGCGGCTTCGCCGCCTGCGCCACGTGGCTCCCGACACGGCTCTGATGGTGGACATTCCGGGGCCCAAGATCCGCGCCGGATCTTTCGGTACCGATCCCGTCGCACTGTCGGTCGGCGACATGATCGAGTTGGTCGAGGGATTCGATGCCTCGTCGACGGCGTCGCGGATCGTGGTCGAACGGCGCGACGTGCTGTCTCTGCTGCGCGTGGGTGACGCTATCCACATTGGTGACGGGGGCGTCTCACTGAGCGTGACCCAGAGTGGGTCCGAGTTACGCGCCCTGGTCACGTCGGGTGGCGCGGTCATGGGTAAGCCGGGGTTGTCGCTACCGTCGTCGATTCTCAACGATCGTCTACCCACGGCCGACGATCGCGACCGGCTCGAAGCCCTGCGCAGCGAGGACTTCGAGATCCTGGCCGTCTCCTTCGTGCGCTCAGCCTTCGACGTCGTGTCGACTCGTACGGTCCTCTCGCGCGACGACATCATGTTGATGGCCAAGATCGAGACCTCCGAGGGAGTCGATAACCTCGACGAGATCATTGCGGTCTCCGACGCCATCATGGTCGCGCGGGGTGACCTGGGTGTGCGTATGCCGATCGAGGAAGTTCCCCACCTGCAGAAGGAGATCGTGCGCCACGGAGTGCGCTACGCGCGTCCCGTCGTGGTGGCTACTCAGATGCTCGAGTCGATGACCCACTCCCAGGTACCGACCCGCGCGGAGGTGACCGACGTCGCCAACGCCGTGCTCGACGGGGCGAGTGCCGTGATGCTGAGCGGAGAAACCGCCATCGGTGATGATCCCGTGGCGACGGTGCAGACGATGGACCGCATCGTGCGTCGCGCCGAGCAGTCGTTCGACTACCTGAAGTGGGGATCGTCGTTGGGCGTGCAGCAGATCGTGGGAATAGGCACGCAGTCGACTCGTATCACGGCCACGGTCACGGGTGCCGCGTGGCGCGCGGCGATGGAGGAGAACGCCGTGGCCATCGTGGCGTGCACTCGCTCGGGCGTGACCGCACGGGCTATCTCGCGATTTCGGCCACCGATGCCTATCGTGGCCATCACCCCGAGTGAGAAGACGGCGCTGCAGTTGCGCGCGTCGTGGGGGGTGCAAGAGGTGTACTTGTCACCGGCTACGGATATCGACGAGCTCTGCGACTTCGCGGTCACCCAGTTGAAGTTGTCGGGTCTCGCTAAGCCCGGCGACGCCATCGTGGTGATGGCCGGATCGCGGTCGGGGGGAACGGCGGTCACGGACACGGTGCGCATGATCATCGTGCCGTGAGTTTCTCGCGTCGTGGGTGAGGCCGCGCCACCGCGAGTTTTCCGCCTCGAGCGCCGAGGTGTCGACGTGGTGCCGTCTCGTGAACGGTGGGCCTCGCCGCGCACCATCGGAGCCATGTGGACGGGTTCGTCGATCAATATCGCCTACGTCGTCTACGGCGCGCTGCTCATGGGTTTTGGCGTCAGTTTTCCCACGGCGCTCGTGCTCATCGTGGTGGGGAACCTCTCGTACCTTCTTGTGGGCGTGGCGTCGTTGCAGGGGATCCAGGCGGGAACGACAACCTTCGCCATCAGCCGAGCGGCTTTCGGCGCACGAGGCGCCCGACTGGTCAGCTTCATCAACTGGATCACGCAACTGGGTTTCGAGGTCGAAGCACTGATACTCATCGTGGGGGCATCAGTGGTCGTGAGCCAGACCGCGGGGGTTCACGTGGGCCCGGGGCTCAAGGTGGCCTTCATCGTAGGGGCCTGCATCCTGCAGGCCGTTCTCCCCTTCTTCGGACACGCCACGATGGTGCGCGTACTGCGCGCGCTCATTGTCCCGTTCATTGCGGTCTTCGTCCTGCTCGCGCTGTTCGCGCTGCCTCACGTCAACGTCGACTACCGAGGAGTGACGGGAGGCTGGGAGATCGAGAGCGCGGGGTTGGCCTTCGTCGTGGCTCTGTCGGGTTTGGGCTGGGCCGAGTGCGCCAACGACTACTCGCGATACGTGTCACCGGACTCCTCCCCTCGAGCGGTCGTGGGATGGATCTTTGTGGCGACCGCTCTACCCGAGATCATCCTGATGACGATGGGGGCACTGCTCTTCACCTTCCTTTCCACGAGCACGGTATGGAATGGTGCCAATCCCTTCGAGGTCTTTCGTTATCAACACGCCGTTCCTTCATGGGTGGTCGTGGCCGTGATGGTGGTAGCCATCGTGCAGATGTTCAGCATCGACGCTCTCGTTCTGTACTCCTCGGGGGTGTCGCTGCTCGCCACGGGAGTGCGGATTCGCCGCTACCAGGCGGTGATCGTGGACGGAGTCGTGGCCGGGTTGCTGACGGCGTGGGCGACGTTCCAGTCGTCGTTCTCCGCCTACACCAAGGAGTTCGTGGGCGTCATCATTGTGTGGATTGCGCCGTGGCTCGGGGTCTTCCTCGTTGACTGGTGGATGCGCGGTCGCCGCTACGTGGCGTCCGACCTGGAGCGAACCGATCGGGGATCGCGCTACTTCACTGGCCGCTACGGCGTTCACTACCCCGGGATCGCCGCGTTCATCGCCGGTCTCCTGGCCGCGACCGCGTGCTTCTCCAAGGCTCCTCCGCCGGTGAACTTCCCCTTTCACTGGATGACGCCCATCGCCAACCACTTCGGATCGTTGTACTGTCCGGGTACGGTGGCGGCGCGGTGTGGTCCAGCGGGATGGCTGGGCGGGGCCGATTTCTCCGCGCCGGTCGGCATCCTCGTCGCGGGTTCCCTCTACTACGCGCTCGCTCGTGGGGGAGTGTCGCGTGAGGACCCGGGTACACCCACCTCGTCGAGGCGCTAGTCACGCTCGACGTCGGCCAACTCCCTCGCGCCGGTATCTCGTCTCGGGCGCGGTGAAGGTGTCCGAGAGTGCGGCGCCGCGTTGAGTCGGTGGTCGATCACGTCGCCATGCACCGTTCTGTGGTACCCCGGCGGGGCGTTCAGCCGCTCGCCTGAGGCCGTGACCGCCGAGAGCAGTCCAGAGACCGAAGACCATCCCACCCGCCTGGAAAAAGCACACGTCGTCGTCAGGTTGGCGACCACCGGACCATCCCATGGCCTCGTAGAAGCGTCGGGCACGGATCAGGTCGGTCACGCCGAGCGTGACCAGACTCACGCGCTGTTCCATGAGAGGAGTAGGGCACCTGACGCGTCACCGTGACGGCGCTCTGCGGGCGCGGCGGGGACTCCTCGCACCGCGCCGTGGAAAATTCGCGTTCCACCTGGTTGGTCTCGTCGTCGGTGCGTGCTCGAGACACGCCACGTCGGCGTTCCAGCCTAGGAACTACACGAGGGCGTCGTTGCCGTCCTCCTCCGCGCCTACGAGCGCACGGTCCGTTCGACGAGGTCGGTGCGATGGGGGTCGTCAGGAGCGACGACGCCCTTGGAGGACCAGTGGGACGCGTCTCGGACGTTTCGCCGCCAAGGTGCGCTCCGGGAACGGCGAGAGGACCAGGTCATTGCCGTACGGCGAGCGTCGGGTTGCGCACCCGACGCGGAGGTGATCACCGAGATGCGGCGCCACAGTGAACACGCGCTGATCCAGCTACCGTGCGGTTTGCACGGCTCCTCCCCAGATCCGCGTTGAACGTCGCGACGGCGTCGCGCGTGTCCTCTCGTGCGAGGCGGTGCGAACCCGATGGATCGCGCCCTGACGCGATCGGTGCACCCGGCCTCCCAGAATGCGAACCTCGAGCCACTCGTCGAGGGGCCGGCGATCAGCCTGGCGGCTCGGTACGCCAAGGCCCGCCGTGCGGGGTACTCGGCGTGAGGGGGATCCACAGGGTTGCCACCACGGTCGCCATCACCCCCGCCACCACGGTCGCCAGTCCTGAACGGAGGGGGTCGCGTGCGCTGAAGGTCCAGCGTGTCGCTACTCCACCCCCGCCAGTCGCGAACCCCGACTCCTTGGGATTGTTCTCATGACTGCTTCTTCTCTCCGGCCGAGGGCCGGCGACGGGCTCGTGATGACTGTGGCGCACCGGCTGACCGAACGGGACCGCTCCATCTTGACCATGCTCTTCCGCCACCGGGTCTTCACCACCGACCAGCTGGCCGAGATGTACTTCGACAACCTGAACACCGCCCAGCACCGCT
>JAJYSU010000005.1 GCA_021793395.1 Actinomycetes bacterium | reverse complement strand
GAGCGGTCGACTGGCCGACGCATTCTGCAAGAGCAGGGTCAATGCGACCAGACGCTCACGACTCTCCTCCGCTGACTGATGAGCCACGCCACCCTCCTTCCGTCGAAGGGTAGCGTGCGTCGCCGCGGCCAACGTCAATCGCCGCCGTGCGCCGGCAGCGCCTCGTCGCGGCGCCACGCACCCGATCGACCACCAGACTTCTCCCACAGGGCCACCCGCTCGATCGTCATCGTTCGATCAATGGACTTACACATGTCGTAAATGGTGAGCGCGGCCACCGTCACCGCGGTCAGGGCCTCCATCTCCACGCCCGTGCGGTCCACGGTGTCGACGCTCACCTCCACGTCGATGTACGTGTCGCCCAGCGCGAAGTTCACGTACACCGTTCCGACGAGCACCGGGTGCGCCATGGGCAGCAGCAGTGCCGCCTGCTTGGCCGCCTGAATGCCGGCAATTCGTGCGGTGGCGAGAACGTCGCCCTTGTTGATGGTATTCGCCGCCACGCTCGCCGTGGTCGCCGGCAGCATCGTAATCCGACAACGCGCCAGCGCCCGTCGGGCACTGACTTCGAGGGAGCCGAGATCACGAGATAGGCCGCCCGAACGCGGCACCCGACGCAATTGGTGGAAATCGTCCACCGCGCCATGCTAGTGAGTCGTGGCTCGCGAGCCACGCGTCGTCGTCGCGACCGAGCACCCACCACGACCGATACACTGGCCACGACGTTGTTGCGGGAGTACACATGCCTACCTACGAGTACGAATGTCAGTCGTGTCACCAGAGAATTGAGGCGGTACAGCGCTTCAGCGACCCCCCTTTGACGACCTGTCCTCACTGTGGCGGGTCGCTGCGCAAGGTATTTTCGTCAGTGGGCATTGTCTTCAAGGGCAGCGGCTTCTACAAGACCGACAGCCGCTCGAGCAAAGTGAGCGCCACTCCGCCCGGGTCCACGCACTCAACACCCACCAGCACGGTTCCGAGTACGACGAGCCCCTCACCCAGCCCCACACCGGCGTCCACGACGAGCGACTGAGTGCCCCGGCACCCCACGGAGGGCGTCGATAGGCTGGTGTGGTGATTCTGCCGTTTATAGAGAGTCCCGCAGACCTTCGTCCCCTCTCCTACGACGATCTACGTGAACTCAGTGGCGAGATCCGTGATTTCATCATTGACACCGTGACCTCCACGGGTGGACACCTGGGCTCCAACCTTGGGGTAGTGGAACTCACGCTGGCGCTGCACCGCGTGTTCGATTCACCGCGCGACATCCTACTCTGGGACACCGGGCACCAGGCCTACGTGCACAAGTTACTCACCGGTCGGCGCTACGGCTTCAAGAAACTGCGTCAGCGCGGCGGAATCTCCGGCTATCCGAATCGCTCGGAAAGCGAGCACGACTGGATTGAGTCCTCGCACGCCTCGACCGCGCTCTCCTACGCCCACGGCCTCTCGGTCGCCCTCCAGCAACGCCACGAGTTGATCGGCCACGGCGGGCAACGTCACGTGGTGGCGATCGTGGGCGACGGTTCGCTCACTGGTGGCATGGCCTTCGAGGCTCTCAACAACCTGGGTCACTCGAACCAGAGAGTGGTCATCGTCCTCAACGACAATGGTCGCAGTTACGCGCCCACGATCTCCAAACTCTCCGAGTCGCTGACGGCTCTACGCCTCAATAGACGCTACCTCTCGTGGCGTCAACGTCTGCGTCGGCTGGTCCCGCACCTGCCCAGCCTCGGGCGTGCCGCGTACACGAGCGTGGACGTCGTGACGTCGGCCATGCGCGAGATGGTGACGCCCCATACCTTCTTCGAAATGCTGGGCGTGCGCTACGTCGGTCCGGTGGACGGACACAACATCGAAGCCCTGGAGCACGCGCTGCGCAGTGCCTCGCGATGGGATGGCCCGATCGTGGTCCACGTGCTGACCGAGAAGGGACGCGGTTACGCGCCGGCGACGCGCGACGACCTGCGCATGCACGACTACAAATTGCCCCCCAAACTTCTCGAGGACGCCGTGGCGCCCCAGTCCTACACGGACGCCTTCTCGAACGCACTGGTCACGATGGCCGGCGTGGACGATCGCATCGTCGCGATCACCGCCGCCATGGCGGGCCCCACGGGACTCCTACGATTTCAGGATCGCTACCCCGAACGATTTTTCGACGTCGGCATCGCCGAGCAGCACGCCGTCACCGCCGCGGCGGGAATGGCCATGGGCGGTCTCAAGCCGGTCGTCGCGTTGTACTCCACGTTTTTCTCACGAGCCTTCGACCAGGCCAATCTCGACGTGGGACTGCTCGACCTCCCCGTGGTCTTCGTCTTCGATCGCGCCGGCATCACCGGCGATGACGGGCCGAGCCACCACGGCATCTTAGACATCGCGCTGTGCCTGTCGATCCCCAACGTGACGATCTTCGCCCCCTCGAGCGCGGAGGAGGTCGCGGGGATGCTCGCCACGGCGCTGTCGCTCTCGAGCCCCACGGCGATCCGTTTCCCCAAGACCATGCCCCAGCCCTTCGATGGCGCCATCGGCGACGGCCTGCACGCCCGACGGGTCACGCGCGGAGACGGTTCGCTCTGCGTGCTGGCCGTCGGCAAGATGGCGGCGAGTGCGTACCGGGCCCTGACGCTGATGGGAGACGACGCGAGCCGCGTCACGCTCTACGACGTACGCGTCCTCCCGCCCGACCCGGCGATGATCGACGACGCCCTTGAGCACCAGCGCATCATGACGATCGAGGACGCGACGCGCCACGGGGGCGCGGGAACCCTCATGGTGTCGGCGGTGCGCAACCGCGCCCAGGATCTGCGCCGCGCCTTCCCCACCACCCGTATTCTCGGTGTACCGCGCGCCTACCTCGAACACCACCGGCCCGACGATCTGCTGGCGGAATTGGGACTGGACCCCGCGGGACTGGCCAGCGCGTTCGCCCGACTCCTCGCCGACGAGCCGGAGTTCCCCCGTACGCCGCCGGTCGCGCCACGAGGCCGCTACGCCTGACCTCGCGCGCGCCGGCCGGGGAGGCACCTGGCCGTCCCCGGTGACCAGCGATCTGGTCACCCGCCAGGCAACGCACGTCTCGTACCCCCGCGCCACCGCGTCGGCTCTCTACTGGATTGAGCGACGGCCCGAGGAGGATGGTCGTGACGTTCTAGTACGTCGGACGACCGACTCGGCGCCCACCGACGTTCTCCCACCCGACGCGTCCGCCCGCAGTCTGGTCCACGAGTACGGTAGCCGACCCTACGTCGTCGGGCCCGACGACGTCGTCTACGTGACCCTCCTCGACGACCAGCGCCTCTACCGCGTGGCGGCCGACTCGACACCCCTCGCCCTCACGCCGGAGCCCCCCTCGCCACGCGCCTGGCGCTACGTCGAACCGGCACTGACCCACGACGCGACCGGCATCATCTGCGTACGTGAACGTCACGGCACCACGCGGGTCGACAACGACCTGGTCCTCGTCGCGACCGACGGACGCGCGGATCCGATCACGCTGCACGGGGGTCACGACTTCTACGCCACCCCCGTCCTATCCCCCGACGGCTCGCGCCTCGCCTGGATCGCGTGGGACCACCCGGCCATGCCCTGGGACGCCACCACCCTCTACGAGGCCACCCTGCGTGGTGGCGCCCTCGAGGACGTGCGTGTCGTGGCCGGCGGACCCCACGAGTCGGTCCAGCAACCGTGCTACGACGCCCACGGCTCTCTTCTGTTCCTCTCGGACCGCACGGGCTGGTGGAACCTCTACCGCGACGACGTCCACGGATCGACACCCCTCGCGCCACGCGCGGACGAATTCGCCGACCCGCCGTGGACCTCGCAGCCGTCGTACGTTCCCCAACGCGACGGCTCGATCGCCGTCACCTGGTCACACGGACCCTGGTATCACCTCGGCCTTCTCGCGCCGGACGGCACCCTAAACGAGATCACCACGCCCTGGAGCACGATCGCCTCGCTCGACGGTGACGGTGACGGAACCGTCGTGGCCGTCGTGGCCTCACCGACGATGGCGCCCGCCCTGGCGCGAGTGCGCCTGGCGGACGGACACTCGGAGATAGTGCGGGCCCCGGGGGCGAGCGGCATCGACCCCGCGTACCTTCCCGTCCCCGAGTTGATCGACGTCGCCACGCGCGACGGCGACGTGACCCACGCTCTCTACTACCCGCCCACGCATCCCGAGTTCCGCGTCGACGGCCCGGCTCCGCTGATCGTCAGCGGCCACGTGGGCCCCACGTCGCACTGCATCGTCGCGGTGGACTACGAGATCGCGTACTGGACCAGTCGCGGCATGGGCTTCCTGCGCGTCGACTATCGAGGCTCGTCCGGGTACGGACGCCGCTACCGTGACCGACTACGCGGTCAGTGGGGCATCCTCGACGTCAACGACTGCGTCGACGCCGCGCGCGACGCGGTTCGCCGTGGTCTGGCCGACGCCTCGGCGCTCGTCATTCGAGGAAAGAGCGCCGGGGGATTCACGGCCCTGTGCGCCGCGACCTTCCACCACGACTTCGCCGGCGCGACGAGCTACTACGGCGTCGCCGAGCTCTCCACACTGGCGCGCGACACGCACAAATTCGAGGCTCACTACCTCGACGGCCTCGTCGGCGAGTGGCCGGCTCGCCAGGACCTCTACGACGCCCGCTCTCCCGCCCACCACACCGATGAAATGACGACGCCCCTGCTGCTGATCCAGGGAACCGCTGACCCCGTCGTACCCGTGTCGCAGGTGGAGACGATGGCCGCGTCGCTGCGAGCGCGCCACGTGCCCTTCGCCCTCGTGCTCTTGGACGGGGAGGGGCACGGCCTGCGCCGTCCCGCCTCGGTGCGTCGCGCCCTCGAGTCCGAACTCTCCTTCTACGGCCAGGTCATCGGCTTCACTCCCGCCGACGATGGCGCCACCGCCACCGTCACCCTGGAGGGACACTGAGCGACGAACGCCGGTACGATGCGTCCATGGACTACGAGGTGGTAAAGAGTGACGAACAGTGGCGCGCCGATCTGCCGGGCGACCGCTACGCGGTGCTGCGCGGCGCGGCGACCGAACCCCCCTTTACCGGCTCACTACTGCACGTGGATCACCGTGGCGTCTTCTCCTGCGCCGGGTGCGGCCAGGAGCTGTTCACCACGGATCAGAAGTTCGATTCGGAGTGCGGGTGGCCGAGTTTCGACGCCTGCGAGCCCGGCACCATCATCGAGCGACCGGACCACTCTCTCCTGCGCAGCCGCACCGAAATCCTGTGCGCGCGCTGCGGTGGACACCTCGGCCACGTCTTTAACGACGGCCCCACTCCGACCGGACTGCGCTACTGCGTCAACTCGCTCGCCCTGGAGTTCGATCCCATCGAGGAGTAGCGACGCGGCTAGACGTCGAGGAAGCGACGGATAGCGATTCCCGAGCCGACGGAGCCAATGACGACGCCCACCACGAGCACCACCACGTTCGTGCCCCACAGGGCACGCGTGTCGAGTTGAAACTCGTTGTGCAGCGGGTACCACGTATGCAGTGCCGTCACGGCCAGTATCGCCACGGCGGACCCGATCAATCCCTGGATGAACCCCTCGGTGATGTAGGGGATCCGGATGAACCAGTTCGTCGCGCCGACCAACTTCATCACCGACACTTCGCGGCGCCGCGAGAAGATGGCCATGCGGATCGTATTCAGGATGAGCACGGTCGCGGACAGCAGCAGAACCGCGGCGAGCGCGAGGAACACGATCTGCAGGATGCGGATGGCGCGATTCATCTCGCGAATCTGCTGCTCGGGCGCGGTGATCTGGTACACCCCCGGCTGGTGGGCGAACGTCGACGCCACCACCGCCGCGTCCGAGGGAACCGTCGGCACGCAGCGAAACGAGGTCGGCATGTCCGCGACGCGCAACACACTCGACTCGTTAGTCGGAAGAATCTTCACGGCCTCGCGGTAGTCCTGCGCCTGGGAGTAGAAGACGCAGTTCTTCACGATGGGCAGGTTGGCCAACTGGGAGCGCACGTTGGCAAGTTCGCTCGATGACGCGGTCGGCTGCATCCACACCGTCACGCGAGTCCCCTGCTGCCACTGAGCCGACGCCTGCGCGGCGCTCTGCTTCAAGAGCAGGGCGGCTCCGACCAGCGACAGCGACACCGCAACCGTCAAGACCGCGGCAATGGTCATCATCCGATTTCGCCACAGGTTTCCCAGGGTCTCACGTAGCGCGTAGCGCAGGTAGACGCGCACCTACAAACTCACGGGAGTCTCGTCGATGCCGTACACGCCACGAACCTGGTCACGTATCATTTCGCCCCGGTCCAGTTCGATAACCCGCCGGCGCATCCGGTCCACCAGAACCTTGTCGTGCGTGGCCATCACCACCGTCGTTCCCGTGCGGTTAATCCGCTCCAGCAGCGCCATGATCGACTCCGAGTTAGTAGGGTCAAGATTGCCGGTCGGCTCGTCGGCCAGAAGGATCAGCGGTCGATTCACGAACGCGCGGGCCACCGCGACGCGCTGCTGCTCTCCACCGGAAAGTTCCCCGGGCAAATTCTTCTCCTTACTGGCAAGACCCACCAGGTCCAGGATCTGAGGCACCTGCGACTCCACCGTCGAGCGGGGTCGCCCAATCACTTCGAGGGCGAAGGCCACGTTCTCGAACACGGTCTTGTTGGGGAGAAGGCGAAAGTCTTGGAACACGCAGCCGATATTGCGACGCAGATAGGGCACGCGCCACGACGAGAGGTGACCGATGTCGCGGCCCGCCTCGAGGATGCGACCCTGGTCGGGCAACTCCTCGCGTAGCAGGAGCCGCAGGAACGTCGTCTTGCCCGAACCCGACGCCCCGACGAGAAAGACGAACTCGCCCTTGTCGATATTGAGCGAGATGTCCTTCAGCGCGGGCGTGCCGTTCTTATACGTCTTCGACACGTGGTCAAAACGAATCACGCTCGCACCCTCCAGGATGGACTACTGACTGGCCCGACGGCGCCTACGTACACGATGCTCCATTGTACGTGGCCACGACGGCGGCGCGACGCCACGCGACTCAAGAGCGCCCGGTACGCTGGCGGCGCAGTTCCGCCTCCATGAACGCGTCCAGATCGCCGTCCAGCACCGCCTCGACGTTGCCCGTCTCGACGTCGGTGCGGTGGTCCTTGACCAGTTGGTAGGGAGCCTGGACGTAGCTACGAATCTGCGAGCCCCAGGCGTTGTCGGCGCGCGTGCCGCTTAGGGCGTCCATTTCGGCCTGTCGCTGCGCCCTGGCGCGCTCGGCCAACTTGGCTTCCAGGATCTGCATCGCCCGCGCGCGGTTCTGGTGCTGGGAGCGCTCGTTCTGACAGCTCACCACGACACCCGTCGGCAGGTGAGTGATACGAATCGCCGAGTCCGTCTTGTTCACGTGCTGGCCGCCCGCCCCGGACGATCGATAGGTGTCGATGCGCAGCTCCTTCTCGTCGATCTCAACCTCCGACGCGTCACCCTCGAGCAGCGGCGTCACGTCGAGCGACGCGAAACTGGTCTGACGACGCGCCTGGGAGTCGAACGGGCTGATGCGAACCAACCGGTGCACGCCGCGCTCACTGGAGAGCCAGCCGTACGCATAACGTCCCTTGACGATGAACGTCGCCGACAGCAGCCCCGCTTCCTGGCCCTCGGTCGCCTCATCCACTTCCACGACGAAACCGCGCCGCTCGGCCCAACGCGAGTACATCCGCACCAGCATCTCGGTCCAGTCCTGAGCGTCGGTCCCGCCCGCCCCGGCGTGCAGTTCCACGATGGCGTCGTTCTGGTCGTAGGGCCCACGAAACAGGCTCTCGGTCTCCAGCGCGTCGAGGGCGCGACCCAACGACTCCAACTCCGTGGTGAGCTCTCCCAGCGACGACCAGTCGGGCTCGTCACCTCCCAGCGACTCGCGCGCGAACTCCGCCAGCACGGTACAGTCATCGATCGAGCGACCCAGCGCGTCGTAACGGTCCAGGTCGTTGCCCAGACGTCCCAACTCGGTGGTCACGTGGCGCGCGTGATCCTGATCGTCCCACAGGTCCGGCGCTTCCACCTCGCCGGCCAGGGCCTCGTGGCGCGCCCGCGCCTCGGCGATGGAGAGGTACTCGCCCGCCGCGCGCCAGCGCTCCTCGTACTGCGCGAGCGTGGCCAGGTCGTCGCGCAGGGCATTTTCGGCCTTAGGGTCGGCCATGGCACTGCTTGTACTTGCGACCCGACCCGCACCAGCAGGGCTCGTTACGGCCGATCTTGTCCCCCTGCTTCTTCGTCGTCGGGGCGGGGTCGTGACGCGGCGGCTCCAGCGCCCCCGGCGCGACCTCGGCCACGTTGGTTACCGCCCGCTCCAAGTCCTCGTCCGACTCGAACGACTCCTCCTCGGTCGGCGTCGCCTCGACGTGGGTGATGTAACGCACGTAGTCCGCGTTCACGGCCTCGAGGAGGTGCTCGAACATGAGATAACCCTCCTTTTGCCACGCGGTCAGCGGGTCCTGCTGGGCCACCTGACGCAAGTGAATGCCGTCGCGCAGGTAATCCATGTCCGCCAGATGATCGCGCCAGCGCTGGTCGAGGATCTGCAGCATGACGTCGCGCTCGATCTCCTTCGCCGTCTCTAGGCCTCCCGGATACTCGGCGCACTTGCGCTCGTAGAGTCCCACCGCGTCCTCGACCACGAGCGCCACGACCTCGTCGCGGTCGTCGTAGGTGCCCAGTGACTCCAGAGTGAGCAACGAGGGGTAGAACGACTGCAGCTCCATGAGGAGCGCGTTCAGATCCCACTCCTCGGCGTACTCGCTACCGAGTTGACCGAGTACCGCGCGAGACAGCTCCTCCTCAATCATGGCGAGGGTCACGTCGTGGATATCGTCACCGTCGATGACCTGCTGGCGGCGCTCGTAGATCACCTTGCGCTGCTCGTTCATCACTTCGTCGTACTTCAGCACGTCCTTGCGAATCTCGGCGTTGCGGCTCTCGACCGTATTCTGCGCCCGCTCGATGGCCCGCGACACCATCTTCGCCTCGATCGCCTCGCTCTCGGGCATCGTGCGGTCCATCACCCACGACACCGCCCCGGTGGCGAACAGACGCATCAACTCGTCCTCGAGCGAGAGATAGAAGCGACTCTCGCCGGGGTCGCCCTGACGACCGGATCGACCGCGTAACTGGTTATCGATACGCCTCGAGTCGTGACGCTCGGTGCCGAGAACGTAGAGTCCGCCCAGTGCCCGAACCTCGTCACCCTCCGCCTCGCAGAGGGGGCGCAGGCGCGCCAGCTCCTGGCGGTAGACCACCTCGTACTCGTCACTGCCCGGCGCCAGACCGCGAGCGATCGCCTCTCGAGCGGCCAACCCTTCGGGATTACCTCCCAGAATGATGTCGACGCCTCGACCGGCCATGTTGGTCGCCACGGTCACCGCGTGCAGTCGCCCCGCCTGCGTCACGATCTCCGCTTCGCGAAAGTGCTGCTTGGCGTTGAGCACCTCGTGAGAAATACCCGCCTGGGACAGGGCGCGAGAGAGCAGTTCCGACTTCTCCACTGACGCGGTACCGAGCAGAATCGGCTGTCCCCGACCACTTCGTTCGGCGACGTCCTCGACGATGGCGGCGAACTTGGCCTCTTCGGTCTTGAAAATCAGGTCCGGCTGGTCGACGCGCACGAGCGGGCGATGGGTGGGAATCGGCACGACCGCGAGGCCGTAGGTACTGGAGAACTCGCTGGCCTCGGTCTCGGCCGTGCCCGTCATGCCCGCCAACTTCTCGTACAGGCGGAAGTAGTTCTGCAGCGTGACCGTCGCCCAGGTGTGGTTCTCCTCCTGGATGCGCACCCGCTCCTTCGCCTCCACCGCCTGATGCAGTCCGTCCGACCACCGCCGTCCCTCGAGCGTGCGCCCGGTGAACTCGTCGACGATCTTCACTTCGCCCCCGTCGACCAGGTAGTCCTTGTCGCGGTGGAACAACTCCTTAGCCCGCAGCGCCTGACCCAACTGGTGCACGTAGTTCGTCGCGACCGCGTCGTAGAGGTTCGTGACGCCGAGCTGACGCTCCACCTTCTCGATGCCCGACTCGGTTGGCATGACCGTCTTCTTCTCTTCGTCAACCTCGTAGTCGACGTCGCGCACCAGGGTGCGCACGATCGAGGCGAACTGGTAGTAGAGCTTCGTCACGTCCGACGCGGGTCCGGAGATGATCAGTGGTGTACGGGCCTCGTCGATCAAGATCGAGTCCACCTCGTCGACGATCGCGTAGTGGTGACCGCGCTGAACCATGTGCTCGCGGCGCCGCGCCATGTTGTCGCGCAGGTAGTCGAACCCAAACTCGGTGTTCGTACCGTAGGTGACGTCGCACTGGTAGGCGGCGCGCTTGTCCTCGAAGTCCTCGAGGTCGGGGCCGACGCGACCGACCGTCAAACCCAGGAAACGGTGCAGTTCGCCCATCCAGTTGGCGTCACGCGTCGCCAGATAGTCATTGACGGTCACCACGTGCACGCCGCGACCGCTCAGCGCGTTCAGGTACACCGGCAGGGTCGACACCAGCGTCTTGCCCTCACCGGTCTTCATCTCCGCGATCCACCCGAAGTGCAGGGCCATGCCACCCATCAGCTGCTCGTCGTAGTGGCGCTGCCCGAGTACGCGCGTCGCGGCCTCGCGAACCACGGCGAAGGCGTCGATCAGCAGATCATCCAACGTCTCGCCGTCGGCGAGGCGATCACGAAACGCGTCCGTGCGGCCCCGCAACTCGGCGTCGGTCAAGCCCGCCACCTCTCCGGCCGCGTCATTGATCGGACCCACCAGCTCCGCGAGCTGGCGCACGCGCTTGCCTTCTCCGGCCCTCAGAATCTTGCTAAATACACTCATGTCGTGTTTCACCCTACCGGTCGGACGCGCGCCACCGTGGGGCTACGGGCGTCTGACCTGGTCTTTGACCCCACACTCGCCCACAGGCGGAACGCACGTACGTCGTTCCACCGACTCCCGTGATGGCCACGGTGACCACCACGAGGCGGGACTTACCTCTAAACCGCGCCATGATCAGCGTCGCGAGACGCCTTACGTGGGTCGTTTCGCCCGCGGCTGGCATCGACTTTCAACCACAGACCCGCCCGCAGCCTCCCTCAGTCTACGTTCCTCGGCCCGCACGCAGCGACAGGACGCTGAGGCGCAGCCCCAGCACCAGTGCCGCCAGGGGCAGCAGAGCACGACGCCAACCCCGCGAGGTCTGCGCCTCGAAGCGCAGGGCGCTGACGTGGTGAGCGACCACCATCGCGCGCGACACGCCCCGGCGCGACACCCCCTCGACGTGGGTCACCACCGCCGTACTCACCGCGGCCACGGCGAGTCCGCGCTCGCGTACCCGCCAGCAGAGGTCCATGTCCTCGGCGAACATGAAGTAGCGCTCGTCGAACCCCCCCACGGCTTCGAAGACCTCACGGCGTATCACGAAACACGCCCCCGAGACCCAGTCCACCGTGCCGTCCGGCCGCGGCGAGCGATAGCGACGCGTCGCGGGGTTGGTCGGCCACCACGGCGCGATCAACGCGTGAGTCGCGGCCAGCCACACGTTGGGAAAGACGCGCTGGGACGGGTAGAGGGATCCGTCCGGGCGCACGATCAGCGGACCGACGAGGGCCACGTCGTCGCGTTGCTCGAGAAAGGCCACCAGTGCATCCACCGCGCCGTCGTGCACCACGACGTCGGGATTGGTCACGAGCAGGTACCGTGAGGGCGCCGCCACCGCCGCGCCACGATTCACGCCCCGGCCGTAGCCGAGGTTGCGCCCGGTCTCTACCACGGTGACCGGACGTCGCGCCAGGATCGAGCGAGCCGTGCCCGGCGTCGCGTTGTCCACCACCACCACCTCACGGACTCCGTTCGCCCCCAGAGAGGCGACACAGTCCTCGAGGGCCGGTCCCGCGTGGTAGTCGACGACCACCGCGCTCAGTGTCGGTAACGCGCCACTCACGCGACGCTCCCGCGAGAACGATCGGCAACCAGGCGAGCGACGCCCTCACGCCACGGGGGTAGGGCCGCCCACCCCCGCTCGCGCCACCGATCCGTCGCGAGGTCGCTACGCCGTGGGCGCCGCGCCAGGGGGGCGGGGTCTAATTGATCGGTCCGAATCGCCGTGGCGAACCCGTCGTGACGACCTCGACACTCGCCCACGTGGCGCGCCACCTCGAACCAGGTCGCTTCGCCGGAGTTGGCCACGTGCCAGACCCCCCCGGGCCGCGCACGCACCAGGGTGACCAGCGCCCGTGCCAGATCCGCCGCCACGGTCACGGTCCCCACCTGGTCGTCCACGAAACGTACCGTCGCACCCTGGTCGGCGCGCTCCGCGATGACGTGCGCGACGTTGCGCCCTCGAACGCCCATGACCCACGACGTGCGTACCACGCTGTCCTCCGGTCCGCAGTACTGTTCGCCCGCCCACTTCGACGCGCCGTACACGCTCAGGGGTTTAGCGAGGTCGTCTTCGACGTAGGGCGCACCCTTCTCGCCGTCGAAGACGTAGTCCGTCGAGACCGCGACCAGGTGAGCGCCACTCGCGCGCGCGCCCAGGACCATCGTCTCGGTTCCTCGCGCGTTCACGGCGTAGCACGTGTCCGCGTCGGTCTCGGCGCGGTCCACCGCCGTGTAGGCCGCCAGGTGAACAATGACGTCGGGGCGCACCACCGTCATCGCGCGCACGACGTCGCCGCGATCGGTGACGTCCAACTCGTGACGCGTGAGCCCCACCACCTCGAACTCGTCCCGCTCGACCGGGTGGTCGTCGGGCCAAAACTCCGGGTCCGCTCCGGGGACCGCTATCCCCTGGAGGGTGTCGACGAGGTCGCGACCCACCTGTCCCCCCGCCCCGGTGACGAGGACGCGCACGGGGCGACTCACGAGGCTGCTCCCGCCACCGTTCGCAGGTGCACGACGTCGCCGGCACTGACCGTGAGCCGCGCGCCGTCCACGTCGAGCACGAGGGCCCCGGTCGCGTCCACGTCGCGGGCCACGCCCTCCAGCACGTCGGGCCCTCGCTCCACGCGAACGCGTCGCCCGAGCGTCGCCAGAGCGGCGAGGTACTCGCGGCGCAGGTTGTCACGCCCCTCGTCGTGCACGAGGGCGGCGTGGCGCACGGCGAGGTGGTCGAGCGTCGCGCTCAGCAGATCCCCCGGATCGACGACCACGCCCGACGCCTCGCGCACGTCAGTCGCGTCCACGTCCGCCGGGTGCGCCGTGAGGTTGACGCCCAGCCCGGCCACAACGGTCGCGACCGGACCGTGCGTCGAGGCCTGGGCCAGCACGCCCGCCAGCTTCGCGTCGCCGACGAGTAGGTCGTTGGGCCACTTGAGCGAGACCGCCAGCCCCGCCCGGTCGGCCAGCGCCGCGCGCGCGCTGAGGGCCAACGCCGCGACGACCCACTGCGCATCACTCGCCGGCGCTCGCAGCAGTACCGAGCACAGCAGGGACGACCCTACGGGGGCCGACCAGGTGCGATTGCGGCGGCCCCGTCCCGCCGACTGGTAATCGGCGTAGACGACCAGGCCCTCGGGTGCGTCGGCCCTCTCGGCCAGCCACTCGTTGGTCGAGGCCACCTCCGCCAGGTGCGTCACGCGCCAGTCCAAAGCTTCCACCCCCAAACATTAGGGTTTAGGGGACGCGCCGGCAGACCGGCCGAGGGGAGGTACACGTGTTACGGAAGGTCCTAATTGCCAACCGCGGAGAGATCGCGGTGCGCGTGGCGCGTACGTGTCGCGAAATGGGCGTCGCCACGGTGGCGATCTACTCCGACCTCGACCGCGACGCTCTGCACGTGCGCCTGGCCGACGAGGCCTACGCGCTCGGTGGCGCGAGCGCGGCCGAGAGCTACCTCAACACCGCCGCCATTCTCGACATCCTCGAGCGCAGCGGTGCCGACGCGGTGCATCCCGGTTACGGGTTCTTCTCCGAGAACACCGACTTCGCTCGGGCCATCACGTCGCGCGGCGTCACCTTCATCGGTCCGCCCCCCGAGGCGATTGAGGTCATGGGTGACAAGATCTCCTCGCGACTGGCCGCCGAACGCGTCGGCGTGGCCGGCGTTCCCGGGCGTAGCACGACGCTGACGAGCGCCGACGACGTCGTGGACTTCGGCGAGGAGTTCGGCTGGCCGGTCGCCATCAAGGCCGCCTACGGCGGTGGCGGGCGCGGCATGAAGGTCGTGCGAGACGCCGGCGAGGCCTCCGCCGCGTGGGAGAGTGCCCGACGCGAAGCCCTCAGCTACTTCGGCCGCGACGAATGCTACGTCGAGCGCTACCTGGCCTGGCCCCGTCACATCGAGATGCAGATCCTCGCCGACGCCCACGGCCACACCCTGTGGCTCGGTGAACGTGACTGCTCGGCCCAGCGCCGCCACCAGAAGCTGGTGGAGGAGTCACCCGCGGCGAACTTCCCCGACGACGTGCGTCGCGCCATGGGCGAGGCCGCGGTCAAGGTCTCACGCGCGTGCGGGTACGTCAACGCCGGCACCGTCGAGTTCCTCTACCAGGACGGGGAGTTCTTCTTCCTGGAGATGAACACACGGCTCCAGGTCGAGCATCCGGTGACGGAGTTGGTCACCGGTCTGGACCTGGTGGAGTGGCAGCTACGCATCGCGGCCGGTGAGGAGCTGGACTTCACCCAGGACGACATCGCCGCGCGGGGCCACGCCATTGAAATCCGCGTCAACGCCGAGGACCCCGCGCAGGGACGCTTCATCCCGTCGCCCGGCACCCTCAGTCGCTTCGATCAGCCCGCCGGGCCCGGGGTGCGCCTCGACGCCGGCTACGAGGTCGGTGACACGATCTCCCAGTACTACGACAACCTGATCGCCAAGCTCGTGGTATGGGCTCCGGACCGCGAACGAGCGCGGCGCCGGATGCTACGCGCCATCGACGAGACGCGGATTGAGGGTGTCGCCACCACCCTCGCCGCGGACACCATCATCCTCTCCAGCGACGACTTCGCACGCGGCACGCACTCGACCAAGTGGGTCGAGGAGACCCTCGACTTCACCCCGCTCACGGCACGCGTCGCCGACGAGTCGCCCGACGCCGCCCTCGTCGAACGTCACGACCTCACCGCCGAAGTGGACGGCCGTCGAATCGCCGTCACCCTCTTCGTGCCCGACTCGGGCGGACTCCCGCGCGCGGCCAGCACCGCCGCACGCCCCCGGCGTCAGCACCATCCCGGCGTCGTCGGGAGCGGGGCGGCCAACGTCACCGTGCCGATGCAGGGCACCATTGTCAAAGTGATGGTCGAGGTCGGCCAAATGGTCGAGGCCGGTGAGCCGGTGCTCATTCTTGAGGCCATGAAGATGGAGAACGCGGTACACGCCGAGCGCTCCGGAGTCGTCACGGCCATCCGCGTCGCCCCCGGTGACTCGGTGAGTACCGGTGACGTCGTGGTGGTGATCGAATGACCACACCCGACGACACCCTCCACGACACGCTCGACGACCGCGTGCGCGACGCCATCGACCGGGTGCGCGACGAGTTGATCGAACTGAGCCACACCATCCACGCCACTCCCGAACTCGGCTACGAGGAGTTCGCCAGCGCCGAAGCGGTCGCGGCGGCGGCCGAGCGTCACGGCTTCACGGTCGAGAGAGGCGTCGCGTCGCGGCCGACGGCCTTTCGCGCCACGGCGGGGCACGGTCGACTACGTCTGGCCTACTGTGCGGAGTACGACGCGCTCCCCGACGTCGGTCACGCGTGCGGCCACAACATCATCGCCGCCTCGTCGCTCGGCGCAGCCCTCGGTCTCGCGGACGTGGCCGACGACCTCGACCTCAGCGTCGTGCTGCTCGGCACCCCCTCCGAGGAGGGCGGCGGCGGGAAGATCGACCTCCTCAACGCCGGGTACTTCGACGACGTCCACGCGGCCATGATGGTGCACCCCTGGCCCGAGGACCGTCTCGAGGCGACGTGCCTCGCCGTCGACCACTTCGACGTCACCTTCATCGGCCACGAGGCTCACGCCTCGGCGGCACCCTGGGAGGGCATCAACGCCCTCGACGCCCTGACGATAGCCCAGGTGGCCCTCGGACTCTTGCGTCAGCACCTCCGTCCGGGCGACCAGATCCACGGCATCGTTGTGGAAGGAGGATCGGCGGCCAACATCATTCCGGCACACGTCGTCGCGCGCTACATGTGCCGGTCGACGACCGCCGAAGGACTCACCCACCTTCGCGAGCGGGTCCACGCCTGCTTCGACGCCGGGGCGCGCGCCACCGG
This sequence comes from Actinomycetes bacterium, assembly GCA_021793395.1. Classification (GTDB taxonomy): domain Bacteria; phylum Actinomycetota; class Acidimicrobiia; order Acidimicrobiales; family RAAP-2; genus RAAP-2. The sequence continues at coordinate 52,046 of JAJYSU010000005.1, read as the reverse complement.
AGCGAGTTGGCACACCGAGGAGTTGGGTCACACCTTCTCGCACATGACGAGTGATCGCGAGATCCTCGCCCACTACCGGCGCGTCGCCGAGAGCCGGGGACGGCGCTTCGATCGCGACGATCACGGAGTACCGGCGCCCACCCTGTCCACCGATATGGCCAACGTCTCACTGGTCGTGCCATCAATTCACCCACTCTTGGGCCTGGAGACCGGCGGAGCGGTCAACCACCAGCCCGCCTTCACCGCGGCCTGCATCACGCCCGACGCCGACCGCGCGGTGATCGACGGCGCCGTGGCGCTGGCCCTCACCGCCGTGGGCGTGGCCCGCGACGACGCGTTACGACACCGACTGATGGAGCGATCATGATCATGGAACACGCGGCTCTGCGCGTCACGCCCGGACGAGAGCGCGACTTCGAGTCGGCAGTGGTGCGCGCGCTGGTCACTCTCGAGTCCGCCCCCGGCTGTCACGGGGCCGAGGTGCGAGCTCAACTCGAGGATCCCTCGAACTACCTGCTGCTGGTGCGGTGGGAGTCGCTGAGCGCTCACGGCGACTTCCGCGCGAGCGCTCAGTTCGAGCAGTGGCGCTCGCTCACCCACCCCTTCTACGTCGAACCCCCCGACGTGCGCCACTACGACGAGCCGCTGGCGCGCTAACGAGGGTGGTGCACGCCAAACTCGCCGCGTAGGACGTCGGCAACCTCGCCCAGCGTGGCGTGGCGTGCCAACGCCGTCTTCATCGGGTAGAGCACGTTCGACGAGCCGCGCGCCGCGCTCGCCAGGTCGTCGAGCGCGTGACGCACGGCGTCCGAGTCGCGGTTCGACTTGAAGAGGCGCACCCGCTCCACCTGGGCCCGCTGCTGGGCCGCGTCGACCGGGAAGACCTCGGCCGTCGTCGGCGAGGCGTCGACGAAGCGGTTGACCCCCACCACGACCTTCTCGCCGCGATCCACCCGCCGCGCGAAGTCGTACGCGGCCGACTCGATCTCGTCCTGCAGGTAGCCTTGCTCGATGGCGGCCACGGCACCACCCATCTCGTCGATCGCCGTCATGTAGGCGAGTGCCCGACTCTCCACCTCGTCGGTCAAGGACTCCACGAAGTACGACCCGGCCAACGGATCCGCCGTGTCGGTGATACCTGACTCGTAGCCCACGATCTGTTGCGTGCGCAGCGCCACCTTCGCCGCGCGCTCGGTCGGAAGTCCCAGCGCCTCATCGAAGCCATTGGTGTGCAGGCTCTGCGTACCCCCCAGCGTCGCGGCGAGCGCCTGGAGGGTCACGCGCACGATGTTGTTCTCGGGCTGCTGGGCGGTCAGGGTGGAGCCTCCCGTCTGGGTGTGAAAGCGCAGCATCATCGAACGCGGGTCACGCGCGGCGAAACGGTCGCGCATGATGCGTGCCCAGATCCGCCGTGCCGCACGATACTTGGCCACCTCCTCGAAGAGGTTGTTGTGCGCGTTGAAGAAGAAGCTGAGTCGTGGCGCGAAGTCGTCGAGGGCGAGGCCGGCGGCGAGCGCGGCCTCCACGTACGCGATCGCGTTGGCCAGCGTGAACGCAATCTCCTGCACCGCGGTCGACCCGGCCTCGCGGATGTGATAACCGGAGATGGAGATGGTGTTCCACCGCGGTATCTGCTGCGCGCAGTAGGCGAACGTATCGACAACCAGACGCATGGAGGGCCGGGGCGGGTAGATGTAGGTACCGCGCGCGACGTACTCCTTCAAGATGTCATTCTGGATAGTGCCGCGCAACTGATCACCCGCCACACCCTGCTCCTCGGCGACCAACTGATACAGCAGGAGCAGCGTGGACGCCGTGGCGTTGATCGTCATGGAGGTCGTGACCTCACCGAGAGGCAGGTCCGCCAGCAACAGACGCATATCGTCGAGTGAGGAGATCGCCACGCCGACCTTGCCTACCTCGCCTTCGGCGCGGGGATGATCGGCGTCCAAACCCATCTGGGTGGGCAGGTCGAACGCGCACGACAATCCCGTCTGGCCCGCGTCCAGCAGGAACTTGAAGCGTTGATTGGTGGCCTCGGCCGTCCCGAAGCCGGCGTACTGACGCATCGTCCACAGCCGTCCCCGATACATCGTGGGGTGCACCCCACGCGTGTAGGGAAACTCGCCGGGACGTCCGAGCCGCGACGACAACTCCGGGCCATCGAGGTCGCCGTCGTCGTAGAACGCGCGAATCTCGATACCCGAATCGGTCGTGCGCTCGTCGGAGTCCACGACCCAGACTACGTCGCGCGCGCCCGACTCGGAAACCCGCGCCGGGCTCACCCCCCGACCACCCTCGCGTGTACCAAGATGAAGTGATGAAATGCACGACTTGCGGCGCGGAGCTTCACGGCTCCTACTGTTCAACCTGCGGCACGTTCAGCGGGCAGCCTCCGACGTCACACACCGATCTCTCGGGCTGGTGGCGCCGCGTCGGCGCGACGATCGTGGACAGCCTGATCCTGGTGATCCCCACCACCATCGTCGCGGTCGTGATCGCTCAGTTCGCCGGCACGACGATTGGTGAGCTCGCCGGCGTCGCGGCTCAGGGCGTCTACATGGTCGAACTGCTGGCCTCGCCGCGCGGACAGACCATCGGCAATCGCGTCGTCGGAACCCGCGTGCGCGACGAGATGTCCGGTGCCACCCTCTCGCGATCTCAGGCCCTCAAGCGGTGGGGGTTCATCGCGGTGTACAGCCTGCTCGAGGTGTTCAGTCAGGGCGGCACCACCCACGCCCACGCGCTCGGCGCGGCCGGCGGCCTCGCGGCCGTGATGTCCCTCGTCGGCCTGGCCGACTGTCTCTTCCCACTGTTCAACGCGCGCAAGCAGACGCTGCACGACCGCTTCGCTCGCACCCTGGTCGAACGGGTCTAGCGCCCGACCTAGACGCTCACCGCCACGTGAGGCATGCACAGATCGTCGTACTCGGCGATCACGATGGGCCCCGCGTTCTCCCCGCAGGCCGGGCAGGTGGGGTCGCGACGCACCTTGAACGTGCGAAAGCTCTGATCCATCGAGTCGTAGGTCAACAGCCGTCCACTCAACGTCTCGCCCAGGGAGAGGAGGATCTTGATGGCCTCGATCGCCTGGAGGGATCCCACGATGCCCGGAAGAACCCCCAGGACGCCCGCCTCCGCGCAACTGGGAGCGAGTTCGGCGGGCGGAGGCTCGGGGATCATGCAGCGGTAGCAGGGTCCGACGTAGGGGTCGAAGACGGTGACCTGGCCCTCGAAGCGGAAGATCGAGCCGTGCACCACCGGAATACCCCGCAGCAACGCCGCGTCGTTGACCAGGTAACGAGTCGGGAAATTATCCGTCCCGTCGACGATCACGTCGTAACCGTCGATGATGTCCAGCACGTTGTCCGCGCCCAGTCGCACGTCGTAGGTCGTGACCACCAGGTCCGGGTTGAGCGCGCTGAGCGTCTGGCGAGCGCTGTCAACCTTGCGCATACCCACCCGCTCGGTGTTGTGCAGCACCTGACGCTGCAGGTTGGACTCGTCCACGACGTCCATGTCGATAATCCCGATCGTGCCGACGCCGGCCGCCGCGAGGTAGAGGCCCGCCGGCGAGCCCAGACCTCCCGCACCGAGGAGGAGCACCTTGGAATCGAGCAGTTTGATCTGACCCTCCTCGCCCACCTCGGGCAGCAGAAGGTGACGCTGATAGCGATTGCGCTGATCGGAAGAAAGAGTACGCGGCGTCGACCAGATGAGCCCCTCGTCCTTCCACCGGTTGAAGCCCCCGATGACCGAGACCACCTCGCGATAGCCGAGATCCTGCAGCGTCTTGGCCGCAAAAATCGATCGATATCCTCCGGCACAGTAGACCGCGATCGGCGTGTCCTTGTCGGGCAGGCGGCCCTCCACCGAGAACTCAAGATTGCCCCGCGGCAGGTGGACGGCGCCCGGAAGGGCGCCCTGGGTGTACTCGTCGGGTTCGCGCACGTCCAGGAGTCGGTAGTGGTCGAGGCGCGCCGCCACCTCGTGAGGCTCGATCTCACGCACCTCGGTTCTCGCGGCCTGAAGCAGTTCTCGTGTTGTAGGCACCTAACACTCCTTCTCGGTGCGTAAATCCTACCGGTCGAGGGGACTTTCGCAACCGCCAGGCTGCTAGACCCGTCCCATGGAGCTACGCGACGTACTGGCGCGACGACGCATGACGCGCTCCTTCGACGCGACGCCCGTCGACCAGGACTGGCTCGACGAGTGCTGCGCCGAGGCGCTGCGCGCCCCTACCGCGGGCCACAGTGCGGGGGTGCGCCTCTACAGCGTCGGCGCGACCCACGTGAGCGAGTACCTACGCGTCGCCACCGACGCGACGTGGCGCGAGACCTCGCCGCGTGCGGCCGGACTCGCCCGAGCCGGTGGCGTGGTCCTGGTCACCTCGCGTCCCGGGGACTATCTGGCGCGCTACGCCGAGGCGGACAAGGTCCGCGCGGGCCTGGACGAGCGCGAGAGTTGGCCCGTGCCCTACTGGCACGCCGACGCCGCCATGGCCACCATGGCGCTGTTGTTGCTGGTGGAGGACGCGGGATGGCAGTCGACGATCTGGGGTAGTTTTCGCCACGCGACCGACATCCTGCGATGGGCCGGTATCGCCGCGGACGAGGAACTCTTCGCCTCGGTACTCATCGGCCGCGCGGATGGCCGCGACACGCCCTCGCGGTCCCTGCAACGTCACGTCCCCTCACGCCGCGAGCGAGTACGCCGCGTGCCGTAATCAGCCCGGCGATCCCGCCTCGACACCGCGTACGAACTCGATGAGGGTGCGTGCACTGAAGGCGGTGCCGCCACGCGTCACGTACCCGTACTCGGACTCGGCCCGACCGGGCCCGGCGATGTCCAGGTGCACCCACGGACGATCGCCCACGAAGCGGCGCAGAAATAGCGCCGCCACGATCGTCCCCGCCTTGCCGGGCTTGCCGATGTTCGCCAGGTCCGCCACGTCGGAGTCCAGATCGGACTCGTACGCGTCGACCAGAGGAAGACGCCATAACAACTCACCGCTGCGCGCGCTGGCGCGCTCCACACTCTCGGCGATGTCGTCGGTCGACGCGAAGTAGGCGCCCACCCGGTCGCCCAGCGCGACCCGCTGCGCCCCGGTCAACGTGGCCACGTCGATGATGGCGTCGGGATTCACCTCCGCCGCCAGTGCCAACCCGTCGGCCAGTATGAGGCGGCCCTCGGCGTCGGTGTTGAGAACCTCCACGGTCGTCGTGTCGCGCACCGTGATGACGTCACCCGGCTTCAGGGCGCGACCGCCCGGCAGATTCTCCACCATGGGAGCGATGACGCTCACGCGCACCGCCACGCCCATCGCGCTCACGGCGTCGAGCACCGCCAGCACGACCGCGGCTCCGGTCATGTCCGTTTTCATCGTGGTCATCGCGGTGGGTGGCTTGAGGCTGAGTCCGCCCGAGTCGAAGGTCACGCCCTTGCCCACGAGCGCCACGTGCGCTAGGGCGGTCCCCGGTGGCTCGTAGGTCGCGTACACCAACCGCGTGGGTTGCGCCGAGCCCTGACCCACGCCGAGCAGGCCGCCGAGGCCCTCGCGCTGGCTGCGCGACTCATTCCAGGCCTCGACCGTGACGTGGGGCGATCGGTCGAGCCGCGCCAGCGCTTCGTTCGCGAAGTCACGCGGCGTCAGCGCACCGGCGGGCGTGTCGATAAGCCGCTTCGCCCAATTGACCGCGTCGGCCACGATGGTGCCACGACGCACACCCTCGCTCACCTCGTCGTGCACCGCCACGGTCGGTAGTGGTGACCCCAAGGGAACGAGATCGACGGTCGCCTCGTCCGACGACTCCTTATAGCGGTACGACGCCAGCAGAGCCCCCTCGACGATCGCCTGAGCAACGTCGCCCGGCTGTTCCAGTCCTCCGGTGGGTAGAAAAAAGGCCACGTCGCCGTCGCGCGCCTCGCGCACCGCCGTCGCCCCCGCCAGACGGTAGTGCTCGAGGTCGCACAGAGTAGAGCCCACCACTACCAGAACAATCCGCCGACCCGTCGACGCGACCAGGGTCACCGAGGACCCCGGTTGGTCGCTCATCCGCTGCGCGCGACACCACGCGGCGTCGAAGTGCCGGGGCAGGACCTGGTCACCGAGCTCGTCGGGCACATCGTGGTCCACGAACGCCTCGCCGGCGTCGACGATCACGGGCACGACCAACGTGGCGCGCGCGACACCTTCGCGGAGAGTGACGACGCGGGCGCGGCGCATCACGCGACGACCCCGCCGACGCCGCGAACTCGTCGCGCACCCTCACCCTCGGCCCAGCGGGCCATTGTCCACACCAGGTCGCTCAGCCGGTTGAGGTACGCCACGACGACCGATTCCGCGGGCGAACTCTGCACCGCCAAGCGCTCGGCACGACGCACCACCGTGCGAGCCACGTCGAGGGCGGCCGCCAACGGATTCTCACCCGGCAGCACGAACTCCTTCGGCATCACGACCTGCGCGGTGAGAGTGTCGATCATCTCCTCGAGGCGGATGACCATCGCGGCGGTGACCATCGTCTCACCGGGGCGCAGTTTCACCCGGTTCGCCTCACTGGTCGCCACCTCGGCCATCAAAATCCACAGGTCGCGCTGCAACCCCAGAAGAATCTCGTGCAGGGGGGATGCCGCGTCGCAGAAGGCGCGCGCCAAACCCAGCGCGGCCTGCGCCTCGTCGACGGTGCCGTTGACCCACATCACCTCGTCGCTCTTGGCGACCCGACCCCCAAAGTAGAGTCCGGTGGTTCCGTCGTCGCCGCTGCGCGTGTAGATCCTCACGACCCCCAGCGTAGTGAGCGAATTGTCCCGGTAGCCTCAGATCACCATGGATGATCTGACCTCTGTACCCTCCACCCCCTTCGCCCGACCCGGCCACGACGATCCCTACCTCAGCGCGCTCAACGAGCGGCTCCTCGTCTTCGACGGGGCGACCGGGACGAACCTTCAACTCCAGGACCTTACGGCCGACGACTTCGGCGGTGCGGCATTTGAGGGCTGTAACGAGATCCTCACCGTGACGCGGCCCGACGCCATCGAACGGCTCCACCGGTCCTTCCTCGACGTCGGGGTCGACGTCATCGAGACCGACTCCTTCGGATCGTTCTCCGTCGTGCTTCAGGAGTACGGAATCGCCGATCGCGCCCACGAGCTCTCGCGGGCGGCCGCTACGCTGGCGCGCCGCGTCGCCGACGAGTACGCGAGCCCCGGGTCCCCGCGCTTCGTTGCCGGGTCGATGGGCCCCGGCACCAAGTTCCCCACGCTCGGCCAGATCAGCTACGACGAACTGAGCGCCAGCTACGAGGAGATGGCCCTGGGCCTGCTCGAGGGTGGCGTCGACGTGCTGCTGGTGGAGACCATGTTCGACCTGCTCTCGGGCAAGGCCGCGATCGCGGCCTGCCACCGGGCGATGGCGCGCCACGGCCGCGTCGTGCCCATTCAGGCCCAGGTGACGATCGAGCTGACCGGACGAATGCTGCCGGGCACCGAGATCGACGCCGCGATCACCGCCCTGCGCCCCCTCGGCGTTGACGTCCTCGGGATCAACTGCGCGACCGGGCCCGTCGAGATGTACGAGCCGCTACGGCGCCTGAGCGAGTACGCCGACCTGCCGCTGTCCTGCCTGCCCAACGCGGGTCTGCCGAGCGTCGTGGACGGCCGCATGCACTACGACCTCAGTCCCGAGGCCCTGGCCGAGCACCACCAGCACTTCGTCGCCGAGTACGGCGTGCGCGCCGTGGGCGGCTGCTGCGGCACGACACCCGAGCACCTCGACTACGTGGTGCGCGCCGTGCGCGACCTGTCCCCCGCCGCTCGTCGCCCTACGGTGGAGCCGTCGGCCGCGTCGATCTACTCGGCCACCCCTTTCCATCAGGACTCGTCAGTGCTGCTGGTCGGCGAGCGAACCAACGCCAACGGCTCGAAGAAGTTCCGTGAGGCGATGCTGGCTGGTGACTGGGACACCTGCGTCGCCATCGGCCGCGACCAAATAAGCGAGGGCGCCCACGTCCTGGACGTCTGCGTCGACTACACCGGCGCCGACGGCGTGTCGGACATGAACGAGGTCATCAGTCGACTCGCGACCCAGTCGTCGGTACCGATCATGGTCGACACCACCGAGGCCCCCGTGGCCCGCCAGGCTCTGACGTGGCTGGGGGGGCGAGCCATCCTGAACTCGGTGAACCTCGAGGAGGGCGACGCGCCGGGGACGCGACTCGATCGCTTCCTGCGCCTGGCGGCGGAGTTCGGCGCCGCGATCGTCGCCACGTGCATCGACGAGGAGGGCCAGGCCCGCACCGCCGACTGGAAGGTGCGCGCGGCGCGGTCCATCACCGACCTCGCCGTGCAGCGCTACGGTCTCGCGCCCGAGGACATCTTCATCGACCCCCTCGCCCTGCCGTTGTCGACCGGCATGGCCGAGTCGCGTCGTGACGGCATCGAGACCATCGAGGCGATTCGACGGATCAAGGCCGAGATCCCTGGCGTGCACACCATCCTCGGACTCTCCAACGTCTCCTTCGGACTCAACCCCGCGGCCCGCCAAGTACTCAACAGCGTCTTCCTCCACGAGTGCGCCCGGGCCGGCCTGGACGCGGCCATCGTCCACGCCGCCAAGATCCTGCCTCTGGCGCGCGTCGACGAGGAGGCCCGCCGCGTCTGCCTCGACCTGATCTACGACCGGCGGCGCGACGACTACGACCCCCTCAACGCCCTGCTGGCGTTGTTCGAGGGGGCGACGACGACCACCACGGGTCCCACGCTCGACGACCTGCCCCTCGAGGAGCGCCTCCGCCAGCGCATCATCGACGGGTCGCGGCGCGGTCTCGAGGACGACCTAGCCGAGGCGCTCGCGCGCGGCCTGGCTCCCCTCGACGTGGTGAACACCATCCTGCTGGCAGGAATGCGCGAGGTCGGTGACCTCTTCGCGAGCGGCGACATGCAACTGCCCTTCGTGCTGCAGAGCGCCGAGACGATGAAGGCCGCCGTCTCGTACCTGGAACCGTACATGGAGAAGAGCGACCAGGGGGGACGGGGACGCGTCGTGCTAGCCACCGTCAAGGGCGACGTCCACGACATCGGCAAGAACCTGGTGGACATCATCCTCACCAATAACGGCTATGAGGTGATCAATCTCGGCATCAAGGTCGGCATCAACGAGATGCTGGCCGCGGTCGACGAGAATCACGCCGACGCGCTGGGCATGAGCGGCCTGTTGGTGAAATCGACGCTGATCATGCGCGAGAACCTCGAACTGATGAACGACCGCGGCGTCACCACCCTGCCCGTCCTTCTGGGCGGAGCGGCACTGACGCGATCCTACGTGGAGCACGACCTGCGCGAAGTGTACGAGGGCCGCCTCTTCTACGGCAAGGACGCTTTCGAGGGCCTGCGTGTTCTGGACCGTTTGGGTGAGTTGCGCACCGGCGCCGAGGACGACCCCGGCTTCGGACGCGAGGTCGCCGCGCGCCCGACGTCCCGGCGCCGCCGCGCCGAGCCGGAGCCCGAGCCCGAGGGCCTGCCCACGCGCAGCCCAGTGGTCGAGGGAGACAATCCCCTCTTCGTGCCGCCCTTCCTGGGCAGCCGGGTGGCCCGGGGCATCTCGATCGACGAGGTGAGCGACTACCTGAACCTCACGGCGCTCTTTCGCAACCAGTGGGGCTACCGACCGGAGAACGGAGAGGACGATCCCGCCTTCAAGGCTCGCGTCAGCGCGACGCTGCGCGAGCAACTCGCCATTGCCAAGCGCGACGACCTCCTGGTCCCTCAGGTCGTGTGGGGCCACTTCCCGGTGGCCTCGTCGGACCGCGATCTCATCGTCTACACCGACGACGAGCGCACCGAGGAGCTCACGCGCTTTACCTTCCCCCGTCAGCACCACGAGCCCTACCTGTGCATCGCCGACTTCTTTCGCCCCACGACCAGCCCCGAGCGCGACTACGCCAGCTTCATGCTGGTGACCATGGGACCACGCGTCAGCGAACGTACCCAGCAACTCTTCGCCGAGAACCGCTATAGCGAGTACCTGCTCCTACACGGCCTCGGCGTCGAGATGGCCGAGGCCCTCGCCGAACTATGGCACCGGCGCATCCGCGAGGAGCTGGGCTTCGCGGAGCAGGACGGTCCGTCACTCGCCGGACTGTTCCGTCAGCAGTATCGGGGTGGACGCTACTCGTGGGGCTACCCGGCGTGCCCCGACCTCACGGACAACGAGAAGGTCGCCACCCTGCTCGGTGCCGGCCGAATCGGCGTGAGCGTGTCCGAGGGCTACCAACTGCACCCCGAGCAGACCACCGACGCGATCATCTGCCACCACCCGATGGCCAAGTACTTCGTCGCCTGAGCGAACTCGTCGCCGCTCGCGCGAACTCGGCTACTAGGAGCGTCCGAGTCGCACGGGCGTCGCGCTCGCCAGCGCCTCTCGAGCGTGATAACTCGAGCGCGTCAGGGGCGAGGCTTGCACGTGGTCCAGGCCGAGACGCTGGCCGCGCGCGGCGAGGTCCTCGAACTCCTCGGGCGTCCACCACCTCGACACGGGCAGGTGACGTTCGGTGGGGCGCAGGTACTGGCCGATGGTCACGATCGACACCCCCACCGCGGCCAAGTCGGCCATCGTCTCCTCAACCTCGTCGACCGTCTCCCCCAGGCCCACCATCATGCCCGACTTGGTGGTCATGCCGGCGCGTGCCGCGCGCGCGAGCACCGTGAGCGAGCGCAGGTACCCCGCGCTCGGTCGAGCCGCACGCTGCAGACGCGCCACCGTCTCGATGTTGTGATTCACGACGTCGGGTGCCGCGTCGATCACCAGGTCGAGCGACGCCGCCCGTCCCTGAAAGTCGCTGATGAGAACCTCCACGCTGGTTGTCGGCGACGTGTCGCGAATCGCGCGCACGGTCGCCGCGATCGCGCCCGCCCCACCGTCGGCGAGGTCGTCACGCGCCACGCACGTCACGACGGCGTGACTGAGACCCAGACGCACGACTGCTTGCGCGACTCGTGACGGCTCGCTGGGATCGAGCGCGAGCGGCTTGCGCGTGTCGATGAGACAGAACGCGCAGTTGCGCGTGCACCGCTCGCCGTTGACCATAAAGGTGGCGGTCCCCGACGACCAGCACTCGAAGATGTTGGGGCACCCGGCCTCCTCACAGACCGTCACCAGGCGCAGATCATCGGTGAGAGTGCGCAGGGACTGATACTCACGTCCCATCGACGCTTCGACCCGCAACCACTCGGGCTTACGAACTCGCAGCGAGATACCGGCCTCCGGGTCGACCCCGGCCTGACGCAGTCGGCGCAGTGGCGGTCGTTCGGTACTGGTGTTCGGTCCCGTGTGCGCCACGTCAACGCGCGCGACGTGCTCGACTCCACCCAGACGCGAACCCAACTCGATGCCCAGACGCTCCTCCACCTCAGCCGGTTGCACCGCTAGACCCAACGAGGCCATTGACACCACGGGCTTATCGGGGATACCGCACGGCACGATGGCCGCGAATGCTCCCAAGTCGACCGTCACGTTGAGCGCGACGCCGTGCAGCGTGCGGCGCCGTCCACTGGCGTCACGTTCGGTGCGCACGCCCACCGCCGCGATCTTGGCCGGACGGTCCTCGAGGTGCACCCAGACTCCCGGATAGCCCTCGAGGCGACCCACCTGACCCAGCCGCCCGTCGGGATCGAAGGAACCCACGGTGGCGATCACGGCGTCCTCGAGGCGAGCGACGTGCGCGCGACCGGCCCCGGGGTCGTCGGGTACCGTCACGATGGCCCACGCGACGACCTGACCGGGTCCGTGGTAGGTCACGTCCCCCCCACGATCCGCGTCGATCACCACCGCGTCCAGTGACTCCGGGGGGACGAGAAAGTGCTCCTCGCGCGCGCGCACGCCACGGGTGTAGGTCGGCGGATGCTCGAACACCAGCAGGTAGTCATCCCGCGCGTCCAGCAACGCACGCTGGAGATCGTTCGCCTCCTCGAAAGAGACGCGGCCGAGGTGTCGCCGACGCAGCATCTAGTGCTCGCTCGCCAGATCCATACCCGCGAGAAGTTCACCAACCCGCTCCAGATAAGCGACCGCCGTCACCGGCTCGCACACCCGATGATCGAACGACAGCCCCAGAACCAGCCGACGGCCGGGTACGACTCGCGCACCTTGGTCGTCGTGGGCGATCACTGGCACCTCACGCACCGCGCCCACCGAGAGGACGGCGACTTGCGGCTGAATGATGATGGGCTCAGTAAAGAGGGTATGCGCGCTCGGCGCCCCCACGATGGTGAAGGTACCGCCCATCAGGTCGTCGGCAGTGAGCTGTCGCGACGCCATCCGCTCGCCCAATTCCACCACTCGACGGGCGAGCGCGCGCAACGTCAAGCCGGCGGCCGCGTGCACGACCGGAATCAGCATGCCGTCGGCGGCGGCGGCGCGCACGAAGCCAAGGTTGACCGTGCGGTGCACCACCAACTCATCGCCCGCGAACGTCGCGTTCAGAAAGTCAAACTCACCCAGCGCGCGCACCGCCGCGAGGCCCACCACTATTTCGTCGCTCACCGCGATACCGTCACGCGTGACGCGTCCGAGCTCCTCGAGGTCGGCGAACACGGATCCGTCCACCTCGACCGCGACGAAGCCGTGCGGCGCCTCGCGACTCGACTCGCTCATGTGGTGGCCCATGCGACGACGGCCGTTGCTCAGTGGCACCACGACGTCGTCCGTGGGTCCGTTCGCGACCGCGCGCTCGGCGTCGCGCCGGGTGATCGACCCCCCCGGACCAGTGCCCTGAATCACGGCGGCGTCAACCCCTCCATCCGCGAGGATGCGACGAACAACCGGCGAAAGAACCAGCCCGGCGCCCGCCTCACTCGACGACGCAGGGGCCGCCGGCGCAGGAGTCGGTGACGCAGGGGCCGGAGTCGGTGACGCAGGGGCCGGAGTCGGTGACGCAGGGGTCGGAGTCGGTGACGCAGGGGTCGGAGTCGGAGCGAAACGAGTCGCCGGCGCCGGAGACGCGGACCCGCCCGCCACGGGGGCCACGGGGGCCTCGACGCGGGGAGTTGCGTCCCGAGCCGGAGCGGGGGCCGTGGGGGCGGACGCGGTATCGTCGATGACCGCCACGCGAGCACCGGTCTCAACGGTGTCGCCCTCCGCGGCCAGAATCTCGGTCAGGATGCCCGCGGCGGGCGAGGGCATCTCCGAGTCGACCTTGTCCGTGGAGACCTCGAACAACGGCTCGTCACGCGCGACACTGTCACCGACGTGCTTGAACCACTGGGTAATAATTCCCTCGGTGACCGACTCGCCGAGTGACGGGAGCGTAACGTCAACCAACGTGGAGCCCCCGTCCGGCTAGAGCCAACAGCGTCTCGCCGAAGGTCTCCGACAGTGACGGGTGCGGCTGAATAAGCGCCGCGGCCTCCTCGGCGGTGGCTTCCCAGTTCACGGCGAAGTAGCCCGCACCGAGTTGTTCGGTGACCCACGGTCCCGCCATATGCACACCCAGAATTTGGCCGGCGGAGCCGTCCGCGCGACGCTCGGCGATGATCTTGACCACACCGTCGGTGTCGCCGATGATCTGCGCGCGGCTGTTGCCACCGAAGGGATCCTTCTTCGTGACCACCTCGTAGCCCTTCTCCTTGGCCGCGGCCTCGGTGAGACCGCAGAAGGCAACCTCGGGGTTGGAGTAGATCGCCCAGGGAACGCGCTCGTAGTCCACCGGGACTACCGCCTCGCCGAGGATGGTCTTGATCGCCACGATCGCCTCGGCGAATCCGACGTGAGCGAGCTGGGGCGAGTCGGCCACGACGTCGCCCACGGCGTAGACGTGGGGGTTGGCGGTGCGCTGGTACCGGTCGGCCACCACGAAGCCGCGCTCGTCGAGCGCCACGTCCGTGCCCTCACCGAGCAGACCCTCCGTGCGCGGTCGACGGCCCACCGACATCACGACCATCTCCACCTCGAGAGGATCCCCTCCCTCAACGGCGACCGTCGTCGTGGTACCACCCGGCGTGTGGCCCGTCACGCGAACACCGGTGCGTACGTCGATACCCCGCTTCTTGAAGGAGCGCTGCACGACGCTTACCACTTCCGCGTCGCAGCCCGCGAGAATCGTGGGCAGAAACTCGAGGATCGTCACTGACGTGCCCATGTCGGCGAGCATGGACGCGAACTCGCACCCGATCGCCCCTCCGCCAATGACCGCCGCGCTCGCGGGCAGTGAGGAGAGGTCCAGGAACTCGTCAGAGGTCACCACGGTGGTCCCGTCGACGTCGAAGCCTGGCAGGGACCGCACGACCGAACCCGCCGCCAGGATGACGTTGGTGCCCTGGGCGATCACGCCGGCGTCGGCACCGTCCACGATCGTCACGGTCTGGTCCGCGTCCAAGCGGCCCGTACCCTCGAAGATCGTGACCTTGCGACCCTTCAGCAGTCCCGTCAACCCCTTGTGCAGGCGTCCGACCACGTCGTTCTTGCGCTTCTGGCTGACGGCGAAATCAACCGTAACCCCACTCGCCGTGATGCCGAACGCGTCCGCGTGCTCGAGCGTGCGGCGCACGTGCGCGGTCTCGAGAAACTCCTTAGCCGGCACGCAGCCACGGTGAAGGCACGTCCCTCCTACCTTGTCACGCTCAATGAGAGCGATAGACAAACCGGCGGCCGCACCGTAGAGCGCGGCCGCGTACCCCCCAGGTCCGCCGCCGACAATCACCAGATCAAAGTGCTGGACCTCTGAGGACACGACAACCCCTTTTCTCGACGGCGAACGTCAGAAAGCCTAATCTTCTCGGCTCGCGACGATTACGGCGCGTGACGCGAGCGCTCGCCGTGCTGCTCGTCGGCCGCACGGGTGGCCAACCGGTCGACGAGATCGTTCATGGGATCCCCGGAGTGACCCTTCACCCAGGTGAAGGTCACCGGGCGCTCCACGTCCAGGGTCAGCGCGAATAACTCCTCCCACAGATCCCGGTTAGCGACCGGCTGACCCTGGGAGTTGCGCCATCCACGACGCCGCCACCCGACGTACCAGCGGTCCGTAAAGCACTTCACCACGTACGAGGAGTCGCTCACGATGATCAGCGGTCCCTCGGGATACTCGCGCAGTGCCTCGATCACGGCGCGCACCTCCATGCGCTGATTCGTGGTGTGAGCGTCGCAACCACTCGCGAAGTCCCCGTCGTCGCTCGCCCACGCCCACCCCCCGGGACCCGGGTTGCCACGGCACGCTCCGTCGGTGTGAATGGTGGTCACGGGTGGCGGGTGATCCACGCATCGGGGTCCGCGGTGAATCGCGTGACCGACGTCGGCAACTCACCGCGTAGCACTTGGCCCAAGGTCACGTGTTCGAGTACTTCGCGCAACGCCGCGCGCACCGCGACCCACACGTCGCGCAGGTGCGTCGCCTCGCCCACGTACACCACCGTCTCGGGTCGCATCCCGCGTACGCCGGCCATGGGACCGCTCACCACGCGCAGGACGTCCGCCACCACGATCTGATCGGGGTCTCGCGCGAGACGAAACCCCCCTTCGGGTCCTCGCTGGCTCGTCACCAAACCTCCGCGACGAAGATCCGAGAGGATGGCGCCGAGAAACTTGGCCGGAAGGGACTGCTGGCGCGCCAACTCCTCGGTACTGACGGAGGAGTCGCTGGCCGCGAGCGTGAGCAAGGCGCGCAGTGCGTAGTCAGCCTTCGCGGGGATCTGCACTCCCCCATTGTGCCCCAGAACGCTCGCCACCCCGGGATCCCGCGAGCCAGGACCGCGGCGCGATCCGCCGCGGACGCCCGACTGACCCGTCGGCGCGGTCGGGGGTGTCACGGCCCGCTCACGAGGAGACGACGCGTGGTGGATCTAGCGATGACGGTCGAGCCAGCCGAGCAGCGTGGCCACCATTCGCGGATCCGCGCGTAACTGGTGGCCCGCACCCTGTATGAGTCGTAGTTCCGCGCGCCCGTTCGCGGCGGCCACGAGGTCACGCGCGTCACCGACGGGCACCTCGAGATCCTCGGTTCCGTGTCCGACCAGCAGTCGCCGCGGGGGAATGCGAGAGATGGCCCCACACGGATCCACGCTCAGCACGTCCTCGCGCAACGCCACCGCGTCCAGAAGATCAGCCTCGTCGCGCGCCACTCCCGCGGCCACCACGGCGCGACGCAACTCGTCCGCGCTGCCGCACCAGGGCTCGAGGTGCGCGGGCGCCGCGAAGGTGGCCACCCCGCGAATGCGTTCGTCCTGCGCCGCGACCGCCAGGGCGAGAGCGCCACCGAAGCCAAAACCGGCGAGGGACAGGCGCCGATCCTCGCCCCCCAGATGGTCGATGACGCGAGCGAGATCACGTCGCCACTGCGTCGCCGAAAAGGCCCCGGTACTCGTGCCCACTCCGGAGAGGGTGCCCGAGGCCACCACCCACCCCGACTCGTTGGCGAGGTGCTCGGCCAACTCGGGTAGCAGGCCCGCCGCCTGACGCCCCATGCCCACCGCGCGCGGCAGGCCGTGCACGAGAATCAGAACGTGGCCCGACACGGGCCGACTCGCGGGCGAGGCGACGCGCAGGTCGAGGCGCGACGTGTCGCTATCGAGCTGCTCGTGAGCCAGCACGCGGCCTAGATGCCCAGTCGCTGGGCCAGCAACTCGCGGTGGTAGGCCGGGTCACCGAGAAAGAGCTCGGAACTCTTGGCCCGCTTGAAGTACAGGTGCGCGTGGTGCTCCCAGGTGAAGCCAATGCCCCCGTGGATCTGAATGTTCTCGGCGGCGCAGTGGAAGTACGCCTCGGAACAGAACGACTTGGCGAGACTCGCCGCAATCGGCAACTCGTCGTTTTTCTCCTGAGCCGCCCACGCCGCGTAGTACGCGGCCGACTTCGCCGACTCCACGTCGAGCAGCATGTCGGCGCACTTGTGCTTGATTGCCTGAAACGAGCCGATGGGTCGTCCAAACTGGACCCGCGACTTCGCGTACTCTACGGCCCGGTCCAGCACTCGCTGCGCCCCGCCCACCTGTTCGGCCGCCAGCATCGCCGCCGCCGTGTGCAGCGTGGCCTCGAGCCCCGCCGTGGCGTGACCCTCCTCACCCACCAACGTGCCCGGCACGTCGTTCAGGGTGAGACGGCTCTGCTTGCGCGTCTGGTCCATGGTGTCCAGGGACTCGCGCACCAGCCCCGGTGCGTCGCCCGCGACCGCGAACAGCGACAGGCCCGACTCGGTCATGGCGGGCACCAGGATGAGGTTCGCGATCGCTCCGTCGGTGACGTAGCTACGCACGCCGCGCAGCGACCAGGTAGCACCACGTCGCACGGCCATCGTCGAGGTGGCGGCGAGGTCCCAGTTCCCCGACTCGTCGGTCAGGGCCACGGTGGCGATAGTGGTCCCGTCGGCGACTCCGGGAAGGAAAGCCCGTTGCGCGGACTCGTCGCCGGAATTCACCAGCGCGGTCGCTGCCAGGGCGACCGTGGAGAAGTACGGGCCGCAGTACAGCGCGGAACCCATCTCCTCGAAGACCACGTACAGCTCCACCGGACCGAAGCCCTGACCCCCGAACTCCTCGGGGATAGCCAGTCCCTGAAGAGCCAACTCCTGAGCCATCTGCGACCAGACGGCCGGGTCGTAGCCCTCCGTGGTGGCCATGAGACGACGCACCTCGCTCTCGGGAGACTTGTCCTCCAAGAAGCGACGAACCATCGCTCGCAGTTCATCCTGCTCGGCACTAAATCCAAAGTTCATGGTGAACCCGTCCTTACTGGGTGGTACACACTCGCGCACCAGCGAGACTATCGAAAGTTCACGGTGCCGTTTGGCGTGGCAGGCTGGAGTCGTGAATGACGTGCAGGTCATCTGGTCTGACGCGGCGGCGACGGTGCATCGCCTCGTGGTGGGGCCCCTCGCCAACAACGTCTACGTCGTGCGCTGTCGCCGCTCGGGAACGTCCGCACTGATCGACGCGGCCGACGACGCCGCCCGGCTGACCCGCGTGGCCGCCGACCTCGGCGTGCGCAGCGTGCTCACGACCCACGGCCACGCCGACCACGTGGCGGCGGCTCCCGCGTTACGAGCCGGTGGCATTCCCGTGTGGGCGCACCCCGACGACGCCTCGCTCTTCGACGAGTTCGATCGTCCGCTCGTCGACGACTCGGTCCTGGTCGTCGGGGACCTTCGCCTGCGAGTGCTCCACACGCCCGGACACACGCCGGGGTCGACCTGCTTCACCCTGGAGGGGTCCCCCGTGCTGTTCACCGGCGACACGCTCTTTCCGGGAGGACCGGGCAACGCGCGGGGCGTGGGTGGTGACTTCGCGACGTTGGTGCATTCGCTGACCGAGCGAATCTGGCGAGGCTTCGATGACTCCACGCTGGTGTGGCCGGGACACGGCGCCCCGACGCGACTCGGACGCGAGCGACCCCACCTGGACGAGTGGGTGGCTCGAGGCTGGTAGGTCAACGGGCGCGAACGTCCCGGTAGGCTCCACTCGTGAGCGAACCACTTCTCGAACTACGTGACGTCTACGCCGACGCCGACGGCGTGCCCATCCTGCGCGGCGTCAGCCTGAGCGTCAACGACGGCGAGGTGCACGCACTCATGGGCCCCAACGGCGCCGGGAAGTCGACCCTCGCCAGCGTGATCATGGGACACCCGGGCTACCACGTCAGTGCCGGACGTATCACCCTGAGGGGCGAGGACATCAGTTCCTGGACCCCGGACCACCGTGCGCGCGCGGGGATATTCCTCGCCTTTCAGTACCCCGAGGCCATCAGTGGCGTCTCGGTCGTCCAATTCCTGCGCCAGGCCATCGCCGCGCGACGGGCGCTCAGCGAGCTCAGCGTCCTGGAGGTTCGTCTCGAACTCGCGGAGTGGATGGACCGCCTGGGCATGGAACCGGCCTTCGCCGAGCGACACCTCAACGAAGGGTTCTCGGGCGGTGAGCGCAAACGTAACGAAGTCCTCCAAATGGCGCTGCTGCGGCCCGACATCGCCCTGCTCGACGAAACGGACTCGGGACTCGACATCGACGCGCTGCGCGTCGTCGCCCGCGGTGTTCGCTCGGTGCGCGACGCGAACCCGACGATGGGAGCACTCGTCGTGACCCACTACGTCACCCTGCTCAACGAACTGCACCCCGATCACGTCCACATTCTCGTCAACGGGCGCATCGTGGAGTCCGGAGGCGAAGAGTTGGCCACCACGATCGATCGCGAGGGTTACGACTCGTGGCGCGAGGTGCACGCGTGACCAGCTACGACCCCCGGCGCGTACGGATCGATACTCCCGTCCTGGAGCGCGTCATCAACGGCCACCCCATCGCCTACCTCGACTCGGCGTCCTCGTCACTACCGCCGCGCACCGTGATCGAGGCGGTCAGCCGCTACTACGAGCTGCACCACGCCAACGTCCATCGTGGCGTCTTCCAAACCGCTAACGAGGCGACCGAAATCTACGAGGGGGCCCGCGCCGCCGCCGCACGCTATATCAACGCCCCGGGCGGGGCCGACGAGATCGTATTCACGAAGAACACCACCGAGGCGTTCAACCTTCTCGCCAACTCGTGGGGAGTCGCCAACCTGCGAGCCGGCGACGTCGTGCTCATCAGCGAGATGGAGCACCACGCCAACATCGTGCCGTGGTTCCACCTGCGCGATCGCGTCGGTATTGAGGTGCGTTTTATCCCGGTGGGTGACGACTTCCGCCTCGACCTGAGTAACCTCGAGTCCCTGATGCGTGGCGTGAAGCTGGTCTCGCTCACCGGCATGTCCAACGTCCTGGGAACCATCAACCCCATTGGGGACCTCGCGCGCGTCGCGCACGAACACGGGGCCCTCATGGCGGTGGACGGCGCCCAATGGGTCGCCCACGGCGTCACCGATGTCGTCGCCGCCGATATCGACTTCCTCGCCTTCTCCGGACACAAGATGCTCGGGCCCACCGGCATCGGAGTCTTCTGGACACGCACGGCGCTCCTCGAGGCCATGCCCCCCTTCCTCGGGGGTGGGGGGATGATCGCCGATGTTCGCCTCGACGGGTACGTTCCCGCCGACGGTCCCGCGCGCTTCGAGGCCGGAACCCCGCCCATCGCCGAGGCCGCGGGCCTCGCCGCCGCGCTGCGCTACCTGGAGAATCTGGGTCCCGCCGCCATCGTCGCCCACGAACGGGCACTGACCGCCGACGCCCTGGCGCGACTACACGGCGAGTTCGCCGGTCGGGTACGCATCATCGGACCGCTCGACACGGTCGACCGAGGGGGCGTCATCAGCCTGGACGTCGAGGGCGTGCACCCCCACGACGTCGCGCAGGTACTCGACCAGTACGGTGTCTGCGTGCGACCCGGTCACCACTGCGCGAAGCCGCTGATGCGACGCTTCGGCCTCGCCGCCACCGCCCGTGCCTCCTTCGGCCCCTACTCGCTCACTCGTGACACCGACGCCCTGATCGACGCGCTCGGCCACGCCCTAACCCTTTTCTCGTAGCCATGGCCAACCTCGACGACCTCTACCGCGACATCATCCTGGACCACTACCGCTCCCCGCGAAACCGCGGCGAGCTGCCGCCCCCCGCGCGGCGCGTCGAGGGATTCAATCCCCTGTGCGGTGACGAACTGGTCCTCTACGTTGACGTGCGCGACGGCGTTCTGGTCGACATCAAGATGACCGGACACGGCTGTTCAATATCCCAGGCGTCATCCTCCTTGATGAGCGCGGCCGTCAAGGGTCGACCCCTCGACGAGGTGCACGCGACCATTGAGTCGTTCAAGACCATGATGGGACTGCGCGAGGCCTCCCTCAGTGAGGGCCGGCCCGACGACGACGACGCCAGTGACCTGCGCTCGATGAAGGAGATCAACGCCCTCGCGGGAGTCGTGAAGTTTCCGGTACGCATCAAGTGCGCCACCCTCGCGTGGAACACGCTCGAGCAGGCACTCGCCGAGCCGTCCTAGACGTCGCGCGCCTCGGTGATCCCGCCGGCGCGATCGCGGGTTACGCGGATTCGGCGGCTCTCGCGCGGAAGGGTTCGTAGCCGTCGCGTTCGAGAACCTCCGCGAGCTCGGGTCCGCCGGTCGCCACGACGCGCCCGTCGCTCATCACGTGAATGCGCGTGGGCACTAACTCACTCAGCAGGCGGCGGAAGTGAGTGATCGCCAGAATTCCGCAGCCCCACTCTCCCGCCGCGGCCGACAGCCGGCGGGCGACAGCCCCTAGGGCGTCGACGTCGAGCCCGGAATCGATCTCGTCCAGCACGGCGTAGCGGGGGCGCAGCACACCGATCTGAACCATTTCCGCACGCTTGCGCTCACCACCCGACAGGTCCACATTCATGAAGCGGTCCAGCACGTCGGGGTTCAACTCGACGCGACGCGCTTCATCGCCCATGCGCCCGCGAAGTCCCGACGGGTCCGCCCCGGCCGCGACGAGCACGTCGTAGGGACGCACGCCCGGAACCTCAAGGGGCTGCTGCAGGGCCACCATAAGTCCCGCCCGCGCACGCTCGGTCGGCGAAAGGGCGAGCACGTCCGCTCCGTCCAGACTCACCGTGCCCGACACCACCCGGTAACCGGGACGACCCGCCAGAGCGTGGGCCAGCGTGGACTTTCCCGATCCGTTGGGACCCATGATGACGTGCACCTCGCCCGAGCCCATCGACAGGTCGAAACCCTTCAGTACGAGCACGCCGCCAACCTCGACGTGCAGGTCCTCAATCACCAACTGCGAACTCACGAGAGCACCACCTCCACTCGGCCGTCGCGAACCCGCGCGTCGTAGCGAGCCACGGGACGTGTCGCGGGCAGTGAGGTCGGCGCGCCGTCGTGCAGATCGAACATCGCCCCGTGGCGCGCGCACTCGATCTCGCAGGTCTCCACGTCCACCTCTCCCTGGGCGAGGCTGAAGTCCTCGTGGCTACAGCGATCGTCGAGCACGTAGACGTCCTGGTCGATTCGTACCACCACGAGCACTCGGTCCTCCACACGCAACTGACGCGCCTCACCCGAGGTGAAGTCGTCCAGCGCGCCGAGATCGACCGCGGGTCCGAGCGTCGTCACGACGCGACCGCCGTCACCGATTCCAGTACCGCGGTGACGTCGTTCTCGACCAGGTGGGCCAGTTGCGCCGGCAGCGCCACCAGCATCTCGTTGTAGAAACCACGAATCATCAGTCGCTGCGCGTCACTTGGTGTCACGCCTCGCGATTCGAGATACCAGCGCTGCAGTTCGTCCAGCGGTCCGACCGACGACGCGTGGGCGCAGCGCACGTCGTTCTCACGGATGTCGAGATTGGGAACGCTGTCGGCGTGCGCACGCGGCGACAGCAGCAGGTTGTGATTGGTCTGGCGGGCGTCGGTACGCCGAGCGCCGTGTTCGATCTCAATGAGTCCGGTGTAGATCGAGCGCGACTCGTCCGTGACCGCCCCCTTGGAGAGCAGCACCGAGGAACTATGGGCCCCCAGGTGAAGCTGATGCGTGCGAAAGTCGTGAACCTGGCTCTGCGCACCCAAAAACGTGGTTCGCAGTTCGTTGTGCGAGCCCGCACCGGCCAGCACCGCGTCGTTGCGCGACCGGTCGTAGTAACCACCCAGGCCGATGACCGCCTGAAGAAGACGCCCGTCACGGGCGATGACGCCCGTCGAGCGCGCGACGTGCCACGCACTCGGGTCGAGACGCTGGTAGGTCACCAGGCGCAACTCGGCGTTCTCACCCACGTGGTACTCACTCATCGGTACCACGAGCGCGTCCTTGCCCCCCTCGTAGTACTCGACCAGGGTCGCGTCCGCGCCCTCCTCGAGGGCCACGACGGTGCGGGGAAACGATACGGACCCCTCCGTGCGGTGCACAATCACGACGGGACGAGCCACGCGCACGCCACGCGCCACTCGCACCGTGATCGTGGTGGGGGCCAGGGCCGCGTTCAACTGCGCGAACGCGTCGTCGGCGTAGCGCTGCGCGAGGGCCTCGTCAGAGACCGTCGCCTCGGCGGTGACACTCACGCCCTCGAGCGCGGTACCCGTCGACGTGACCACTCCGTCAACCACGCGCACGACGAGTCCGGCGTGCGCCACCAAACCGTCGACGATGGCGCTGTCGGCTCGCGCCGCACTCGACGTCGTCGACGCGAAACGGTCGAGCGACAGCTCACTCAAGGGGGCGTAACGCCACACCTCGTCGGTCGTCGTCGGCAGACCGAGGGCCTCGAACGCCGCCCACGCTCGCCGACGATCGTGGGCATTGGGTTGACGTTCAATGAAGGAGGTAGCGGCGTCGGCGAAGGTTGTCATAGGAGGGGGCGTTGTCAGTGTAACGGTCGACACCCATCCTGCGACACGACCTAGGCTGCCCACGAGCCAAGGAGAGACCGTGGAACTTCACTCTGACGTCCTATCCCTCGAACGCGACGGACACGTCGCGACCCTGTGGCTCGACCGTCCCGACGCGCGCAACGCGATGGGTCGCGCCTTCTGGAACGATCTCCCGCTCGCCTGCGCCGCTCTGCACGACGACACGGACGTTCGTGCGGTCGTGGTGGCCGCGCGCGGAGACCACTTCAGTGTGGGGCTCGACCTCAAGGAGATGGGAGGCGACCTCGTCGGCAGCGAGACCTCGACGTCGCCGGCGCACGCGAGTGAGAACACCTACCGTGCCGTACGCACCATGCAGAGTTCACTCCAGGCGCTCGCCGACCTGCGCGTACCGGTCATCGCCGCGGTACACGGCTGGTGCATCGGTGGCGGTGTCGACCTGATTAGCGCCTGCGACATCCGCCTCGCCGCCGGCGACGCAATCTTCTCCCTGCGAGAGGCCAAGGTCGCGATCGTGGCCGATCTCGGATCACTGCAGCGCCTGCCCGGCATCATCGGCGCGGGTCACCTGGCGCAACTCGCGTTGACCGGTGAGGACATCGATGCCGACCGAGCGCGACGAATCGGTTTGGTGAACGACGTGCACGGGGCTAGCGGGGCCGACGTGCTCGGCGCGGCCTACGAACTCGCCCGCGTCATCGCGGCCAACTCCCCGTGGGCCGTGCGCGGTACCAAGGCGGTTCTTCGCCACCACGACGAGCGTCGCATCGCCGACGGCCTGGACTTCGTGGCCCGCTGGAACACGATGTACCTACGATCCAACGATCTCGGCGAAGCCATCAACGCCTTCCTCGAGCACCGGGCGCCGACGTTCCGCGGCGACTAGCCGTGCGAACCTAGCGACGCCAGAACTTCCAGCCACGCGACGGGCGCGCGTCACGCTCGCCGAGTTCGCGGCGGCGTTCGCGAATCAAGTCGGGGGCCACGGCGTTCACGATCTCGTCGGCGGCCTCGAGCAGGTCGCGTCGATCCTCAATCGGCACGTCCGTCGCGGGCACGACCTCGGCCGGGGGCTCCACCAGCGATCCGTGCGACCAGCCAACGTCGGCGAAGCGTCGCTCGTAGGTGGGGCAGTCCGCGGGGCACGACCAGGGCTGATCAGGAGCGTTACCGAGAACGCAGAACCTCGCGACGTCCCCCGTGGAGTACGTACGACTCTGGAAGTGTTTGCACTCCTCGCGCATAGCCATCGTTCTAGTCTGGCACTCGCCGTGTGGCCCGCCACGTCTAGCCGACGGACCCCTCCATCTGCAGCTCGATGAGTCGCGACCACTCAACCGCGTACTCCATGGGTAGGATGCGCGTCACCGGCTCAATGAATCCGTTCACGATCATGCCCATGGCCTGGCTCTCGGACAGACCCCGACTCATGAGGTAGAACAACTGATCATCACCGATCTTGGAGACGGTGGCCTCGTGGCCGATGGACGCGTCGCGCTCGCCTACCTCCATGTAGGGCCGCGTCTCGGAGATGGACTGCTCGTCGAGTATCAACGCGTCGCACCGCACGAAACTCTTGGCGCCGATAGCCCCCTCCTCCACTTTGACCAGACCGCGGTACGCGGTCACCCCACCGTCCTTGGAGATCGACTTGGAGATGATCGTCGAGGTCGTTTCGGGCGCCACGTGAACCATCTTGGCCCCCGCGTCCTGCACCTGACCCGGGCCGGCGTAGGCGACGGACAGGACTTCACCGGAGGCCTTGGGTCCCATCAGGTACACCGACGGGTACTTCATCGTCAGACGCGAGCCGATGTTGCCGTCGACCCACTCGACGTGCGCCTCGGCCTCGGCCCGCGCGCGCTTGGTCACCAGGTTGTACACGTTGTTGGACCAGTTCTGGATCGTGGTGTAGGTGATACGTGACCCTGGCAGGGCCACGAGTTCCACGACCGCCGAGTGCAGCGAGTCGCTCGAGTAGACCGGCGCCGAACACCCTTCGACGTAGTGCACCTGGGACCCCTCGTCGGCGATGATCAGGGTTCGCTCAAACTGTCCCATGTTCTCGGTATTAATACGGAAGTACGCCTGGAGAGGTTGGTCGACCTTCACGCCCGGGGGCACGTAGATGAAGGATCCTCCGCTCCACACCGCCGAGTTCAGGGCCGCGAACTTGTTGTCGTTGGGGGGGATGACCGTACCGAAGTAGCGCCGTACCAGATCCGGATAGTCGCGCACGGCGGTGTCCATGTCACAAAACAGCACGCCGAGGCGTTCGAGGTCCTCACGGTTCCGGTGAAAAACCACTTCCGACTCGTACTGCGCGGTGACTCCCGCCAGGTACTTGCGCTCAGCCTCGGGAATCCCGAGACGCTCGTAGGTGCTCTTGATGGCGTCGGGGAGGTCTTCCCACCGGTTGACCTGATTCTCGGTGGGCTTGATGTAGTAGTAGATATCGTTGAAGTCGAGGTCGGGCATGCGCGTCGCGAACCACGGGAGCATCGGCTTCTTCTCGAAGCGCGCCAGCGCGTGGAGGCGGAAGTCCAGCATCCACTTCTCCTCATTCTTCATTGCCGACATCTCACGCACGATGGCCTCGTTGACCCCCTTGCGCGGCTTGAAGACAGGAATCTGGTCGTCGGACCACCCCAACTGGTAGCGACTGAAGTCCAAACTTTCGACCGTCATAGTTCCTCCCTAATTACCCCTACGGTCATAGTAGTAACTAGGCCACCGACCGTGCCGATCAACGTCACGCCGGACGCCGCGAACCAGCGTACCCGTCACGGTTCGACCGTCATCGCGACAACAACGGCTCCTCGCCACGCAGGGACCGGACGTCACCCGCGCGAGCGATTCGGTGGCAGAGTAGGTCGATGCCTGTACCCCCCCGACCACCCCAGCGCCCTCACGACCTCGTCCATCACGGCCACCGGCGCGTGGACCCGTACTACTGGCTCGGCGAGACCGATCCCGACGTCCTCGAACACCTGGAGGCCGAGAACGCCTACCTGCACGAGGTCCTCGCCCCGCTCGCGCCACTCGCCGGGACGCTCTACGACGAAATTCGCGCTCGGGTGGACGAGACCGACTACACCGTGCCCGTCCGCCACGGCGACTGGTGGTACTTCGAACGCACGCGCGAGGGTCTGGACTACGCCATCACCTGTCGCCTCGCGGCCCGCGGCGACGACCCGACGCCCCCCGTGGTGGATCCGACGAGTCCCGCGCCCGACGAACAGGTCGTACTGGACGAGAACGACGACGCACGCGGACACGACTTTTTCTCGGTCGGCGTCTTCGAGGTGAGTCCCGACGACCGCTGGGTCGCGGTCGGCGTCGACGTTGAGGGCGACGAGCGCCACACCCTCACCTTTCGCCCCCTCGCCGGCCAGACACCGCTCACCGACGAGATTCACGACGTCTACTACGGGTTCGCGTGGGCTAACGACGCACGCCACGTCTGGTACACGCGCGTCGACGATTCGATGCGACCGTGGCAGGTCTGGCGCCACGCGATCTCGACACCGCCCGAGCACGACGTTCTCGTCTACCAGGAAGACGACGCTCAGTTCACCGTCTCGGTCGCTCGCAGCCGCGACGGTGACGTCATCATGATGCACGTCAGCTCGTCGACGACAAGCGAATGGTGGTTCGTCCCCGCGAACGACGCGACCGCGGCGCCGCGCGTGCTCGAACGACGCCGCCACGGGATCGACTACGGCGTCGAGCACTATCGAGACCCGTCAGGACACGAGTGGTGGCTGACCGTCACCAACGAGAACGCCACCGACTTTCGCCTCCTCGCACGGCGCATCCACGAGACGACCTGGCGTGAGTTGATTGGCGAGCGACCGGGAAATCGACTCGATAGCGTGGACGCCTTCGAAGGTTTCCTCGCGCTGAGCGAGCGTCACGACGCGAGCGCCGCGCTGCGCGTCATACCCCTGCCCGACGGCGACCTCGCGTTCGACGAGGACCTCCTCGCGCGCTCCTACCTCGTCGACGGCGACGCCGCACCCTCGACAGTGACCTTGTCGACCAACCTCGAGTACGCCACCGACTACCTGCGAATCTCCCTGACCTCCCTCGTCACTCCCCGTCAGAGCGCTGACGTACGCGTCAGCACCGGCGAGGTACTGGTACGCCACCAACTGCGCGTACACGGCTACGACCGAGACCGTTACGTGACCGGACGGCTGTGGATCCGCGCCAGTGACGGCGAACTCATCCCGGTGTCGCTCGTCACCCGTGCCGACCAGGCCACCCTCAACGAACGCGGCGAGCTCGTCCCCACCCGAGACGCCCCCCTTCTCCTGTACGGCTACGGCAGTTACGAGATCGCGATCGACCCGAGTTTCTCGTCGCCACGCCTCTCGCTCCTCGAGCGTGGGGTGACCTACGCGATCGCCCACGTACGCGGAGGAGGCGAAAAAGGCCGCGCGTGGTACGAGATGGGGCGCCTGTCGCAAAAGCCCACCACCTTTAGCGACTTCGTGCGAGTGGGTCGCGCACTCGTCGAGCAGGGCTGGACGACTCCCGCACGTCTCGCCGCCCGAGGTGCCTCCGCGGGCGGTCTGCTCATGGGCGCGGCCATGAACCTCGATCCCGATCTCTGGCGCGCCGTCATCGCGGAGGTCCCCTTCGTGGACGCGCTCACGACGATGCTGGACTCGTCGCTGCCGCTGACTATCGGCGAGTGGGAGGAGTGGGGAGACCCGGCGTCGAGCGCCACGACCTACCGCACCATGCGGTCCTACTCCCCCTACGACAACGTTCGCGCGACCAACGACGACGGATCGTCACGACGCTACCCTCGCCTCCTCGCCACGGGAGGCCTGCACGACTCGCGCGTCGGCTACTGGGAGCCCGCGAAGTGGGTTCTGGCGCTGCGCGACGCTAATCCCGACAACGTCGCCCTGCTCAAGACCGACATGGGCGCCGGACACGGAGGGCCCTCGGGGCGCTACGACTCGTGGCGTGACGAGGCGCAGATCATCGCCTTCCTCCTTGACGCCCTCGCGCCGCCCGTCGCCCGCTCGGCCTCGTAGCTCACGAGAGCGCGGGCGCGACGACGCGAACCGCCGCCGCGAGTGGGGCCAGAGCGCCGGGCGTCGCCGTCGCGCCGTGATGGCCCGCCACCAGATACACCACGACGATCACTACCACGAGCACCGCGCCCGCGAGCAGCACGGCCCGACGCCACCGGCGTCGGCGGTGATGCAGTGATCGTTCGAGCGCCCACTGCTCGTCGTGTCCGCGATGCGTCGTGACCGGTACCACCTCGTCCGAGGACGGCGGCGCGTCGCCAAAGACGTACTCGCGGTCCGGGTCCAAACGCGGTCGCGGCGGCTCAGCCGGCGGCGGCGACGACGGAGATTCGTCGCCCAGCACGCGTACGCCTCGGGCCCTCGCGTAGGGCGACGACGGCGGCGACGGCGGCCCCTCCTTCACCTCCGTGGGGGTGCGGCCGCGCCGCGACCACCACGTCACGCCCGCCACGACGGCGATGGCCACCAGCGCCACGACGACGATCACGGACACCCACGTCGACGAGCCGACACCCACTAGCACCAATGCCCACGCGGCCCACATCATTCGCACCACTCGAAGCGTAGTGAGTCGAGAGGCTCAGGCGAGGCTCCCGTACTGACCACGGAAGTAGAGAAGAGGGCGCCCGGACCCCGCCACCGCGTGCTCCACGGCGACCACCACGATGTCGTGGTCGCCGTGAGTCGTCAACGCGACGATACGACCTTCAAAGTGGGCCAGGGCTCCGTCGAGCCACGGCGATCCTCCCGGCGCCGACGTCCAGGGCGCGTGGGCGAACTTGTCCACGCCCGACGTCGCGAAGAGACGAGCCAGATCACTCTGCTCATCGGTGAGAACGCTGACGCCGACGATATTGACGTCGCGCACGCGCGGCCACGACTGACCCGTATTGCCCGCGGCGAAGGACGCGAGGGTCGGGCGAAGCGACAGCGACGCGAAGGTCTGGCAGGTGAAGCCCACCGGGCCGTCGTGCGCGAGACCCGCCACGACGACCACGCCGCTCGCCACGTGGCTCACGACGTCCT
The DNA here is from genome assembly GCA_021793395.1 of Actinomycetes bacterium. GTDB lineage: Bacteria > Actinomycetota > Acidimicrobiia > Acidimicrobiales > RAAP-2 > RAAP-2. The sequence continues at coordinate 22,717 of JAJYSU010000005.1, read as the reverse complement.
TGAACTGGCTCTCGGTCAGCGACACGCGTCGACCCTACCGGCCCCGCCCCGTGCGCCAGCCCGCCAGACGAACCACGCCCGCGTCACACTCGACGAGTCCGTCTCGAACCAGTGACGCCAGTGCTTCGTCGAGACGGTCCACCGTCAGCGGCGCCAGGTCACGGCGCAGCACGGCGAGCGAGCGCGGTCCCGCACGCGTCTCACGCAGCAGCGCCCCGCGCACCTGTCGTCGCGAGCCGTCGAACGGCGCTTGGCGACGTGACACCCCGGCGCTGGTCGGCGCGGGATCCGTACCACCCTCGCGGTGCCAACGGCACACCCGCGTGAGGGGACAACCCTCGCACAGCGCGCGCGAGCGGCAGTAGCGCGCTCCCACGTCCAGCATGGCCTGGTTAAAGGGCGCACTCGGCGCGCGACCCATAAGCCGCGCACTCTCGCGCGTCGCCTCCGCGTGGCCCAGAGTCCGATTAGCCCACGCCCGAGCCAGGATCCGACCCACGTTGGTGTCCACCACGGCCACCGGAGCGTGGAAGGCAAACGAGGCCACGGCCGACGCCGTGTAGACACCGACGCCCGGCAAGGAACGAAGGTCCTCGAGCGTCGACGGCACCACGCCCGCGAAACGGTCGACGATCTGCCCCGCGGCGGCGTGGAGGTTCCGCGCGCGTCGGTGATAGCCCAAGCCCTCCCAACGGGCCAGAGCCTCGGCGAGCGACGCGTCCGCCAACGCCGCCGGGCTCGAGAAGCGCTCAAGGAAGCGACGCCAGGGTTCGACCACCCGGGAGGTGGGTGTCTGCTGCAGCATCACCTCACTGACGAGAACCGCCCACGGATCAGGGTGGTTGATCCACGGCAGGTCTCGCCGCACGCGCGGTGCTCCTCGGCGCAGGGCGCGTCGAAAGTCCGCGGCCGCGTCACTCCCAGACGTCGTCACCGTAGGGTCGTTGGCGCGCCGGCGCGCCGGCACGGCGCCACACCATCACCTTGCGACGGAAGTAGCACACTTCGCGTCCGTCCTGGTTGAAACCCTTCGTCTCGACCGTCACGATCCCCCGGTCGGACTTGGAGGCGGACGGCGTCACCGCGACCACGCGCGTCTCGGCGTAGATCGTGTCCCCGTGAAAAGTGGGGTGACGATGGATGAGCGACTCCACCTCCAGGTTCGCGATGGCCGAGCCGGACACGTCGGGCACGCTCATACCCAAAACCAAGGAGTACACCAGATTGCCGACCACCACGTTTCGCCCGTGCACGCTCTCGTGCTCGGCGAACCACGAGTCGGTATGCAGGGGATGATGGTTCATCGTGATCATGCAGAAGAGGTGGTCGTCAGCCTCGGTGATGGTCTTGCCGGGCCAGTGACGATACACGTCGCCGACGACGAAATCCTCGAGGTAGCGGCCGAAGGGACGTTCGTGGCTGCTCACGACCCCAGTCTGTCACCACCCACGGGTCGAGTCGACCCGCGTCGCTCGTCGCTAGTCGTCCGGCTGCTCCGCTATCGGGCGCGTGGTGAAGGACACGTCGGCTCCCTCGAGGGTCTCACCGTCGATCACCAGGCGCCAGGTGTAGCGCGAGGCGGGGCCGAGCGGAATCGGACCGAAGTTCACCGCGATCGGGACGTCCACCGGAGTCCCCACCGGCACCCCGACGGGCTCACTCGCGGAGAAGTCACCGCGCACCTCGATGCTCTGCGCGCCCTCGGGGGTATCAAAGGTGACCAGGTTGCCGTCCGCGTCCTCGAGAAACAACTCCCAGTGGTGCTGCGCGTCAAATTCGTGCCAGTCGACTCCGACCTTGATCGCCACCGCCGACGGCACGGGTTCGGGACCGGTGATCGACCAGCCGCCGCCCAGGATGTAGAGTTTGCCGTCGGCCACCTGGGCCGCGTCCGCCAGGAGCATCGTCACGTTCACGTCCGTAGCCTACGCGGGCCGCGTCCCCCTCGCGAAAGCCGGTAGTTTCTCACCATGGCCCCGACCACTCACCCGGACCCTCTCGAACTCATCGAACGCGCCCAGGCCGTCGTGGACGGCGCGGCACGGTCGCTACGTCGACTCGGTGGCGTCGACGCGCACGAGAGCTTCGCCTACGACCTCGCCCACGGTGCCAGCGCGATCGCGACGGCGCGAGCGACCAGGGCCTACGCGGCGCGCGGCGCACTCGAGACGGCACTGGCTGACGCCTTCCTCGGTCTCGCCCTCAGTGACCTCGCCGCCCACGTCCTCGGTCGCGAGGACCTGTGGGGCGTCGCCCCCGACTGGTTCGACCACTTCAGGGAGTTCGTGGCGCACGAGCGCCACCCGGCGAGACTCGCCGCCCTGGCCGACACGCCGGGACCGCGACACCTGGATCCGGAGTTCGACATGGCCGCCGCCACGTTCCACCGCTTCGCACTCGAGCGAGTGCGGCCCCACGCCGAACACGTTCACCGCGCCAACGCCGACATCCCCGAGTCCATTATCGACGGGCTGCGCGAGCTCGGCGGCTTCGGACTCTCGGTTCCCGACGAGTTCGGCGGCTTCGCCACCGGGGCCGAGTCCGACTACCTCGCGATGGTGGTGGCCACCGAAGAGTTGTCCTGGGGCAGCCTCGGTATCGGAGGCTCGCTCATCACTCGCCCCGAGATCATGACGCGCGCCCTGCTGAGCGGTGGGACCCCCGCCCAGCGCGCCTACTGGTTACCGCGCCTGGCCGCCGGTACGTCCCTGGCCGCCATCGCGGTCACCGAACCCGACTTCGGCAGCGACGTGGCCGGTATCACCACCTCGGCGACCCGTGTCCCGGGTGGTTGGCGACTGCACGGCACCAAGACCTGGTGCACCTTCGCGGCCCGAGCCGACGTCCTGGTCCTCCTGGCGCGCACCGACCCCGACCGCTCACGGGCCCACCGGGGACTCTCGCTGTTCCTCGTGGAAAAGGAGCAGGGCGACGGACGAGGCTTCGTGCTCCACCAGGACGCGCGGCCCGACGACCCGTCCTCGGGCGAGGGCCGTCTCGAGGGGCGCCCCATCGACACCATCGGCTATCGGGGTATGCACTCCTACGAGCTGAGCGTCGACAACTGGTTCGTCCCCGATGATCACCTGATCGGCGAGGAGGAGGGTCTCGGGAAGGGCTTCTACTACCAGATGGCGGGCTTCGAGAACGGACGTCTCCAGACGGCCGCTCGGGCGATCGGCGTGATGCAGGCCGCCTACGACGCGGCACTGGACTACGCCCGCTCCCGCGTGGTCTTCGCACGGCCCCTCATCGACTACGAGCTGACTCGCGTCACTCTGGGCACGATGGCCGTGATCATCCAAAACTCGCGCCAGTTCGCCCTCGAGGTCGCGCGACTCATGGCCCGCGGCACCGGCACGCTCGAGGCCTCGATGGCCAAGGCCTACGTGTGTCGCGCCGCCGAATGGGTCACGCGCGAGGCCCTGCAGATTCACGGTGGCATGGGCTACGCCGAGGAATACCCCGTCAGTCGCTACTTCGTCGACGCGCGAGTTCTCTCGATCTTCGAAGGGGCCGACGAAACGCTCAGCGTGAAGGTGATCGCCCGACGCCTCGTCGAGGACGCCTGACCACTCAGACGTCAGCGCGGCGAACGACGTCGTCCGGCGCGCTCCCCTCGGGTAACGAACTTCATGGCCATCTTCCGGCTCGCCTCGTCGATCATCTCGTCACCGAACATCACCGCTCCGGTACCGCGTTCCTCGGTGGCCACGCGGTAGGCCTCGAGGATGTCCCACGCGCGGTCGAACTGCTCCTGGGTCGGTGAGTAGATCTCGTTAAGTACCAACGCCTGATCGGGGGTCAGCGCCCACTTCCCGTCGTAGCCGAGCACGCGAGTACGCTGCGCGAACGACCGTAGTTCGTCGAGTTCGCGGACCTTGAGAAACGGACCGTCGATCACCTGAAGGCCGTTCGCGCGCCCGGCCACGAGAATGCGCGAAAAGACGTAGTTGAAGTGATCGCCCGGGTACTCGGGAATAGCCACGCCCCCCGTCAGCACCGGCATCTCCAGCGACGCGGCGAAGTCGGCGGGGCCGAAGATGATGGTCTCCAGTCGCGGCGACGCCGCGCAGATCTCGTCAACGTTGATGAGTCCTCGCGCGGTCTCGATCTGGGCCTCGATACCGACGTGGCCAACGGGCAGCCCGACTTGACGCTCCACCTGAGTCAGCAGGAGGTCGAGCGCGACGACTTCGGCCGCCGACTGAACCTTGGGCAACATGACCTCGTCGAGGCGCTCGCCGGCTCGTCCCACCACGTCAATCACGTCACCGTACGTCCAGGCACTGTCCCAGGCGTTGATCCGCACACAGAGCACGCGATCTCCCCAGTCCTGGGTTCGAATGGCGTTGACCACCTTCTCGCGCGCCTGCACCTTCTCGGCGGGGGCGACCGAATCCTCCAGATCGAGAAAGGTCATGTCGGCGACGGCCGTAGGAGCTTTAGCCAAGAAGCGGTCCGAGGATCCCGGCGTAGACAGGCACGAGCGTCGAGGCAGTGAGCGAGAACGAGCAGACATGGAGTCGAGCCTATTCGCCTCCGGGGCCGCCGTCCGTGGACCTACAGCCCCGCGAGACGGCGCACCGCACGCGCCAGCGCCGCGTTGTCCTCGTCGCCGTAGCCCTCCCCGATGAGGCCGTCCTCCAACGTGGCCGCCAGCGAGGAGACCGGAAGCGCTGCTCCCACCGCGCGGGCCAGCTCGAGGGCAATGGCCAGGTCCTTACGGTGCAGGCGCAACTTGAAGCCGAGCGGGTACTCGTTGTCGATCATGCGCTGGGACCGATTCGACAGAACCCACGAGCCCGCCGCGCCCGCACGCAGAGCCTCCAGCGAGCCCGCCACGTCAATCCCCGCCTTCATCCCGAGGGTGACGCCCTCGGCGACGGCCAGGTACACCCCCGCCAGGATGACCTGATTGAGCACCTTGGCCCACTGGCCCGACCCCACCGGGCCCAGGTGCGTCACGGTTGACCCCATGGCTCGTAGCATCGGCTCCGCGCGCGCGACGTCACGATCACTGCCGCCCACCATGATGCTCAGAGTGGCCCGCGACGCGCCCTCGCTACCGCCCGAGACGGGCGCGTCCACCCACCCCACCCCTCGCGAGTCGAGACGGTCGGCGAACTCGCGCGTTCGCTCGGGACTGATCGTGGAGCAGTCGACGACCAGCGACCCGCGTGCCAACCCGGCCGCGAGACCGTCGTCGGCGAAGAGGACCGACTCAACGTCGGGCGAATCCGACACGCAGAGCACCACCACGTCGCACCGTCGCGCGAGCTCCCCGAGCGACCCCGCGGCGCGCGCGCCGTGATCAACCACCGCGGCCATACGCGCCGCCGTACGATTCCACACCGTGACGTCGAAGCCGGCCGTCACGAGGTTCTGCGCCATCGGCGCGCCCATCACGCCGAGTCCGACGAAACCCACTCGTTCCCCCGCGTCGCGTCCCTGCGCGTTCGTCATCATCGTGCCTCCGCTCGGTAGAACCTCAGGGTACTTACTCGTCACTCGCGCGCGAGTCGGTATCCCCCGTGGCGAGGTGCGGTGAGTTACGCCACCGCTTTGATCAGGTATTTCCCGACGCACGACCCCTCGCGGAGGCGGTGCGAGACCCCCCAGCCAGTAGGGTGGAACCCGTGTTGCACGCCGTGCGCCCCGGGCGCCTCTCGGCGCCGCGTCGGTGGTTTTGGCGCGCCCGTAGGGGCGCGGTCGCCGCGATGGTGGCGCTCACCACCGTCGCACCCGTCGCGGTGGCGATGACGACATCGCGCGCGGGGGCCTCACCCGTCAGCAACGAGCGAACCTCGGCCCGCATCCTCTACCACCAGATCCAGACCATCACCGCACGGGTGGGGGTCCTCGGCCAGCGCTACGACGAGGCGCACGTCAAATTAGAGCGACTCAACAACCTGATCGTGAACACCAAGACCGTCGTCGCCTCCATCCAACGTCGGGTCTCTCGCGGCAGCGCCGCGTTGCGCGCCGACGCCGTGTTCGTCTACGTCACCAATGGCGCGGCGGCATCAGGAAATCCACTCTTCGCCAGCCCGTCGACCAATCTGGGTGCGCTCAACGTGTACAGCAAGCTCGCTCAAGGTGACATCGCCACCACGCTCGCGAACTTGGCCAACTACCGACTCGAGTTGACCCAGGAGCGCTCGATCCTGACCAACCAGGATCGCGAGGCGGGCGCGGTCGAGCGGGCCGCGGCTCAGTCGTTCCACGAAGCGCAAGGCCTCCAGGCGTCGCTCCAACGGTCCCTACGCCAGGTCAAGGGACAGATCGCCACCCTCATTAGCGAGCAGGAAGCCGCCGCGGCCGCCGCGTCGCGTGCGACGCTCACCCACGCCGCGCCCGTCGTCGGCTTTCCCGCACCACCGCCTAATCCCCGAGCGGCCATCGCGATCCGCACGGCCCTCAGCTTTCTCGGCGTTCCCTACGTGTGGGGAGGCGCCTCGCGCGCGGGCGTCGACTGCTCCGGTCTGGTGATGCTCGCGTACGACGCCGCCGGCATCTACCTACCCCACTACTCCGGCGCCCAGTTCGCCGACACGGTGCGAGTACCGCTCTACGACCTGCAGCCGGGCGACCTCCTCTTCTACGGGTACAACGGTGACGAACACGTCGCGATGTACCTCGGTCGCGGCGAGATGATCGAGGCTCCCTACACCGGCGCCGTCGTGCACATCACCCCCGTACGCCTCGGCTACGGTTTCGCGGGCGCGGGGCGCCCCCGCGCGTGACATGAGCAGCGTCCCCACCTCCTTCCACGTCGGACCCCTGGTCTTCCACCTCTACGGCTTTGGTCTCGCGATCGCCGCCTACGTCACCTACCTCTACATTGAGCGTCGCCTACGCCGCCACGCACTCTCGACCGCTCCGCTGACGCGCTGGACCGTCGCGATCATCATCGCGAGCCTGATCGGCGCGCGCGCCGCCAACGTGGTGACCAACTGGGGTTACTACTCCGGGCACCCGGGACGGTGGCTGGCCTTCTGGCAGGGTGGTATCTCCAGCTTCGGGGGCATCGGCTTCGCGCTGCCCGTGGCGCTCTACCTCCACCACCGGTGGTGGCCCGACACGTCGCTCGCCCGCTTCGCCGATTCCGTGGTGCCCGCCCTCGTCGCTGGCTGGGCGCTCGGCCGCGTCCTGGGCCCTCAGTTCATGGTCCAAGGTGGCGGACACCTGACGCACCAGTGGTTCGGGCTGCACTACGTGGGACAGGTCGGCAAGCGCGTGCCGGTCCCCCTCATCCAGGGTGCCGAAGACGGCACGCTCTGGCTGGTACTACTCGGGCTCGAGCGTCGACGTATCGTTCGCACCGCCGGCGTGCTCACCGCGATCGCCATGATCGCCTGGGGCATCGAACGGACCGTCGACGAGCATCTCCTCCTCGGACAGCAGTCCCATAGCGGCTCGATCGGCGTCCAGCTCGCCGGCCTCGTCCTGTCACTCGGCGGCGTCATTCTCTGGGTCCACCAGGGCCGGCGCCGTCGCGCCCGCGGCGAGAACGCCCCCGACGGCGCGACCACGACGATCCATTCGCCCTAGCTACGCCACCGGTTCAAAGCGAGCCGTGAAGTGGCGTAGGGCGGGGGGCTCGTAGACCATCGCGTAGCCCGGCAGTGACGACGCCCGCGACGCGACGTCCGTAACGACCTCGATGACGTAGTCCATGTGGCTCTGGGTATAGGTGCGCCGAGGAATGGCCAGGCGAACCAGTTCCATCGCCGCCGGAACCTCACGGCCGTCGGGCTGACGTCCAAACATCACGGTGCCGATCTCGACGCTGCGCACGCCACCGGCCTGGTAGAGCGCGACCGCGAGTGACTGGCCCGGGTACGCCAGTGCCGGCAGGTGACTGAGCAACGCGCGCGCGTCGAGGTAGACCGCGTGACCCCCGATCGGCTTGACCACGGGTACCCCCGCCCGATCCAGAGCCTCACCGACGTAGGCGGTCGAGCGGATGCGGTAGCGCAGGTAGTCGGGGTGCACCGCCTCGGACAGACCCTGCGCCAGCGCCTCGAGGTCGCGACCGGCGAGTCCCCCGTAGGTCGGGAAACCCTCGGTCAGGATGAGCAGGTTACGACACTGCTCGGCCAGGGCGTCATCGTTGAGCGCGAGCCAGCCGCCGATGTTGCCGAAGGGGTCCTTCTTCGCGCTCATGGTCATGCCGTCAGCCAGCGACGCCATCTCGCGCACGATGTCGGGAATCTCGCGCGCCGACTGTCCCGCTTCTCGCTCGTGGATGAACCACGCGTTCTCGGCGAAGCGACAGGCGTCAAGAAAGAAGGGCACGCCGTAACGGTGACAGATCTCGCTCACCGCGCGCATGTTGGCCAGAGACACTGGCTGACCCCCGCCCGAGTTATTGGTGATCGTGAGAAACACCACCGGCACGTCGGCGCGTCGCTCGGACAACAGTTCCTCGAGCGACTCCAGGTCCATGTTTCCCTTAAAGGGGTGGAGGACCGCGGGATCGTGCCCCTCGGCGATGAGCAGGTCGCGCGCCTCGGCGCCCGTGGCCTCAACGTTGGCGCGAGTGGTATCGAAGTGGGTGTTGTTCGCCACGACCTTTCCCGGACCACCCAGCACGCTAAAGAGGATCTTCTCCGCGGCGCGACCCTGGTGAGTGGGGATGACGTGGCGAAACGGAAAGAGTTCCTTGACGGCGGCCTCGAATCGGAACCACGACGGAGACCCGGCGTAGCTCTCGTCGCCGTGTTGGATGGCCGCCCACTGGTCACGCGACATCGCGCCCGTCCCGGAGTCGGTGAGCAGATCTATCAGCACGTCCTGGGCGTGAAGATTGAAGAGGTTGTACCCGGCCGCCTGGATCGCGCTCTCTCGTTGCTCCTTCGTGGTCATTCGCAGCGGCTCGACCGAGTGAATGCGAAAAGGCTCAATGATGGTGTGAAAGTCGTCGCTCATCTCTCGATGGTATCGGTGCGACGTTGCCCCGCTCGGCGTCGAGCGACTCCCCGATTACTTGGCGCGGCGCGGGCGGCGTGGGGGCGCCGTCGTGGGCCGACGCCGCTGGGCCCGACGGGCGCGACGACGCTCGCGCTGCGCGGGATCCACTTCGCGACCCAACGGGCGCGGCGGCACACTCACACTCGGCAGCTCGGCCAGGGCGAACTCCGCCCGCTCGTCCAGTAGTCGCCGACAGTGGGGTGCCGCCGGGAACCCCTCGCCCGCGGCGTGACCCAGAACGGCGACGAGCTCGTCGCGAGTCACTCCCTCGTCGGCTACCTGGTCCACCGCGGCGCTCAACTGGTCGAAGTCGGGTGCTTCCGCGTGCTCGCCCAACGCCGCGATCACCCGCTCGAGGGGAGCAGCAGCAATCACCTCCAGCAACGCGGCCACCGCCGGCAGCGGAGCTCCCGCCGCGAAGGTGGCCACGTCACGGCGCTCCTGAAGCGAACGCAGGGGCACGCCCATCACCGCGGTGATTTTGGTGCTCGGTCGTAGGTCGAGTGCGTCGACCACCTCCAGTACCGCCACGGGGTCGAGTGAGAGGACGGTGCGACGAATGATCTCCGAAGTGCTCGCGGTGTTCGACGACATGTAGCGCGATGCTAACAGCCGACGTGGCGTTAGCCGAAGAGCGCGACGCGCGCTCGACGGGGCACCTTCGCCAGCAGCGGTGTGCCGACCGCGGTCAGCGCGGCCACCACGGCGAGAACCGTGAACGCGAAGCCGAGGTGGGCGTAGGAACCGCCCGTGAGCAGGGTGACCACCAACGGACCTAGTGCCTGGCCACCCGTGGAACCCACCCCCCACACCAGAGCGTTACCCATGACGTGCGATTCGGGCGCCACGTAGTCGGGCACCAGTGACAACAGGAGCGGGAAGCCACTGAAGGTGAAGAAGCCGAAGAGGAGGAGAAAGACCGTGGCCCAGGCGCCCGACGACGCCACGTACGCGATAGTGACGAGCGCCGAACCGACACTGTCCAGCGCCAACATCCAGCGCTTGTCGAATCGGTCGGCGAGCAGCCCGAATGTCGGCTGGCCGACGATTCCCCCCACGTACATAATCGTCACGGTCAGACCCAAACTCGAGACGCCCAAGTGTCGGTGAGACGTGAGATAGATCGGCATCCACGAGACAATCCCGATGAAGGCAGCCGACCGGAGGAAGGCGATGACCATCAACGCGACGACGCTGCGCGTGAACAGCGCACGCATCGTGGGACGAGCGAGCGAGGACGACTCGTGCGCCTTCCCCGCCACACCCGGTAGGCGTCCCAGAGCCAGCACGATCACCACGGCGCTGAGTGTGCCCACGCCGGCGAAGAGGGCCACGGCACCGTCGTGGCTCACGGCGAGAGCCGTCGTGGCCACGAACAGCGTCGGGTACAGTGCCCGGCCCAGGCTGCCGAACGAGCCGTTGATGCCCAGGGCTCGGCCCGCCGACGCGCCAAAGGTTGACTGGAGAATGGATCCTCCCACCGGGTGGTACACGGCACTCCCCACACCCGCGACGATGGCCGACGCGATCGCCAGCGTGTCGCGTCCCGTCCCGGGAGCAGTGTGGAGAGCGACGGCGAATCCCCACAGTCCCAGTGCCACGATGAACAAGCCGAGGGCCATCACTCGGCCGCGCCGCGGGCCCGACGCCGCCACGAGCCCCACCACCACTCCGAAGCCGGCCGACGCCAGGTAGAACACCGTGAGCATCGCGGTAATCACCACCGGCGACACCGAGTGACCAGCCGCCAGGAGCGCGGCCACCACCGGGATGAAGAAAACCATCCCGTCGTTCATAAAGTGCGCCAGCGACGTCACCACGAGAACACGTACCCGCGACGGACCCGCCGCACTCACCGCGACGTCAGTCACGTTCACTCCTCACCTGCGTGACACGCGATGGCGGCCCCGTCGAACGCCGTCCCACCCATCTCGACGCACGCGCCACCTGTCGGTACTCGCGGCGCGAACCAACGGACATCGCCTCCGATCGAGGCGCGGATGACTACTCGCACCATACGAACCTACTACCCGCCCCTCACCGGTCCCCACGACACAACCTCACGCACCGTGAGCGGTGTCACGGTCGTGCGCACCCCATCACGCGGCCGAGCACTACCCCTGTGCGAGAATCGCCACCTCCACGCACGGCGGCACCGGGAAGTAGTTTCGAGGAACGATGACACTCCGTGACCACCCCCTCGCGAACATCAGTCTGCAGGACTTGCGTCAGCGCACGAGCGAAAAGTGGCGCCACTACCCCGACGACGTCCTGCCACTATGGGTCGCCGAGATGGACGTGCCACTCGCCGAACCCGTCGAGCGAGCACTGGTCGCGGCGGCACGAAACGGCGACCTCGGCTACGCGATCGCGTCCACCTACCTCGACGCTCTGGGGGACTTCGCCCGGCGCCACTGGGAGTGGGGCGGCGTCACGGCTGATCGCAGTCGTGCCGTCGCCAACGTGATGAGTGGCGTGGCGGCCGCCATCACGGCCCTGACCGAACCCGGCGACCGCGTCGTGGTGAACTGCCCCGTCTACGCACCCTTCTACTCCTACACCGAGAACAGCGGACGCGTCGTCGAAGAGGCACCGCTCGGCGCCGACGGACGTCTCGACCTGGATGAGCTGGACCGCGCCTTCGCTCGCGCCCGCGCCGCGTCGCGCCGGCCGGCCTACCTGCTCAGTAATCCGCACAATCCCACGGGCACACTGCACCGGCCCGACGAGCTCTCTCAGGCGCTCGCGCTCGCCCACGCACACGGCCTGCGCGTCATCGCCGACGAGATTCACGCGCCACTCGTGTTGCACGGGTCTTTCACCCCGCTGCTGAGCCTGCCCGGCGCCGAGAGCTCCGTGAGCGTGCTATCGGCGTCCAAGGCCTTCAACCTCGCCGGCGCACCCGCCGCGGCCCTGGTGGTCGGCGAGGATGCGCGCGACGTCCTCGCCACCCTCGAACACCGAGTCGTCCCCGGTCCGAGCCAACTCGGCGTGCTCTCCCAGGGTGCCGCTCTGCGCGAGGGTGACGACTGGCTGAGCGCACTGCTCGATGATCTGGTCGCGCGCCAGAAACTTCTCATCGCCCTGCTCGACGCGCACCTCCCCTCGGCTCGTTACCTTCCGGGCGAGGCGACGTACCTCGCCTGGCTGGATCTGCGTGATCTGGGGTACTCCCACTCCTCGGGAGGTGAGCGTGGCCGCATGGCGTCGCTCTCGGGCCCGGCGTCACACTTCCTCGAGCACGCGCGCGTGGCACTGAGCGACGGAGCCGCCTTCGGGTCGGGCGGAGATGGTCACGTACGCCTGAACTTCGCGACGAGTGAGGAGATCCTCACCGAGGCCATCGAACGACTCGCCCACGCGGCGTTGTAGGGCGACGACGACGGTGAGCGTGACACCGCACCCCCGCCCGAAACGAGGGATGTGCCGTGGACCACGTCAAGCCCCTCGACGATGGATAACACCAACGACGTAGCACCTATCTTCAGTAGGTTCTTGGCGATCACCACGCGCTGAACCTGGTTGGCGCCCTCGTAGATCTCGGTGGCGCATATGAACGGGCCTGAAGCCAGGGAGTTCTGGCCACGTGCGACCCGTCCGACACCACGAATTCTGGCTCTCGCCCCACGAACCCACCACCAGTGATCGAAGGCGCTCCACGCAACGACGAGCACTACTGGTGCCCACTGCGCCCCGCTCACGACGCCGCACGGTCGAGCGGTATGTGGGATGACAGCTACCAACGACACGGCGACCCACCGACCAGTCGACTCTGGGGGGGACGACGACGTCGCCGCCTACGTCGGGTTCCGATCGATCGATGAGTTGATCGCCCGACACCCGGACTTCCCCGCTCCCGTCCCGCTCGGCCTGCAGGGACGCCGGTGGCGGCCCCGCGACGTCATCGCCTGGATCGACCAGCTGCGCGCACCGACGCCCCGTACCGCTACAGCGCCACGGCGTAGGTCGACCAGCGTCACGCCGGCCAAGGCACCGAGCGCCGTCACGCACGTGCCCACGTTCGACCCTTCGACAATCGCCGAACAACTAGAGGAGGCCCGCCGTGGCTAGGACGAAGAACCCATTCGGCGACCCCGTGTCGGTCTTTCGCAAGAGAAACATTTGGCGAGTGCGCTACTACCCCACGGGCTTCATCACGGATCCAAAGGATCGTACGGAACATCCCATCAGCCACGATTCGAAGGCCGCGGCGCAGAGGGCCGCGGCCGTGCTACGTCGATCACTCATCGAGCGACGCAACGCGTACGCTCCCGGGGCCAACAACGCTGACGCGCCCCTCTCCCATGCGCTGGCCCGATACGTTCGTGAACTTCGAGACGGTATGGCCTCAAGGATGATTCCCGACGGCACGGGCAAGGCGCGTATCTCCGACGTGTCTCGAGGACTCCGCACACTGTGCGACAAACGAGAGTTCCGGGTCCGCGACCTAGAAGGCGACGCCGCGCGATCCGTCGTCGCGCAATTAGCCAGGGGAAATGGGCACGGTGGGGCACCCAAGGCCGCGAACACGCTGCGCAAAGAGAAGGTGTCGATCAACAACTTCGGGATGTGGCTTCAAAGAAATGGCTACCTCGACCAGAACCCGTTCCTCTTCCTCGCGGCGGAGACGAACGAGGGCCGGTTCGCGAAGAAGGCAAAACTGCGCGTCAGGGCCCTCACCCGTGTCAACCAGGAGAGTTACTCCCCCGACGATGACGACGACACGGGTATCGGACTCGACGACGTCCCGACCCTCGACGTGGTCAGCCAACTCGGCCCGGCGAACCGTATCATCGAGAGCCGCCGCACCGCTTTGATCGTCCTGTACAACAAGGCGCTGAGTCCAGACGCCGCGTGGCAGACGTCACATCAGCCGATGTTCGACGTCGCGACCGGACTGCGCCTTAACGAAACGCTTGGCCTCGACACGAGCCGCATCGAACTCGCCGCGTGCGGCAAGTCACGACAAAAGGAACTCGCTCGGGGCACTATCTCGCACCCCGAGCGAACTCTCAATCGGGCTCCTACCCGCTCGTCACGGCAGGACTCACCGCAAAGGTCAGTGTCCCGGCGCGCCAATTGGCACGTCACCATGGGTCGCGAAAGCGCTCACACACGCACCCTGGTTCGAGAAGCCAAGCGTCGCATAGCCGCCGTCTTTGCAACCAGCTCCCGTGACACCGCTCACGGAAACGGCGTACGTCCGAGAAGTAGCTCCCTGGAATGCGAGACTGCCACTCATCGATATTGAGTTATTTGCTCCATAGCCGTTTGAGGTGTAGAGAACCGATCCGGAAGTTCCCCCACTGGGCACACCAGTGAAGGGAACGACGGACGGCCCGATGAAGTAAAGCCCGATCTCGTCACCCTTCTGCACCCAGACTCCGCCGGGTAGAGGCACAGTCACTACCCTGTCCGACGATGAACTGACGGGTGAGGAAATGAATGGCGTTGATGGGGCGCTGACGTAGGTAACCACTGCGCCAGTTGCCAACGTCGCACCGGGCTGCACGACTACCAACTCCACTTGTCCCGTGTTGTTGGCAGGTAAGGAGCCGTAGGGAGTTTTCGGACGGGGTGCTTGGTATTGCGCGTAGTAGGACCAACTGGTTAGTAAACCAGACGCATCGATCGGGTTGTTGCCGTCGACGATGACGAAATTCTGATACATGTCGATCGTTCCCGGCTCCAGTTGTGAAGGGTTGCCACCCGTGATCGTTGTCAACGACGAGGCACTGGCCGTCGCCGCTCCAAGACCTGTTACCAATAACAGGCTCACGCCCGCCAACATCTTGAGCACTGTGCTCTTCATACTGCCTCCTTTTGCACCCTTATGATGAGGTTGGTTCAGTGCCCTTGCCGCTCTGACCATAGGTTCACCTTCACTCGTTGTCAATGTAGAGTGTCTGTGTTGAGTCTGTGAGTCGATGTAGAAAGCCACACTCTTGTCAGTATCTTCAAACACTATACTCGTATACTTCCTGGTCAAGAGGAAGTAATCTTCATTATGAATTGCGCTTAGAAATGGGTTTAATAAAGTCACGACGGTCGTCTCTGGCGGACCTACCCGCACGCCGTACGGCCAGTGACAAGGCGTGCGCGTTACCCCCGATTACTCCGACGCCACCACCACGTCAGACACCTCCCTTAACCTCTCGACGAGCGGAAGGCTCCGGCGGTCCACGACCTCGCGAAGAAGCTTGACTCAATTATTGTCGGGTTTTGACCTACTTCAGCAGGTGCTTGGCCACGACGACACGCTGGACCTGATTGGTTCCCTCGTAGATCTGGGTGATCTTGGCGTCACGCATGAATCGCTCCACCGGAAAGTCCTTCGTAAACCCGTAGCCACCGAGAAGTTGCACCGCGTCCACCGTGACACTCATCGCGGTGTCCGAGGCGAACGACTTAGCGGCGGCCCCCAGGTAACTCAGGTTGTGATCGGGGTCACCGGCGTCAATGGTCGAGCACGCGTGGTAGACGAGTGCGCGCGCCGCCTCGGTTCGAATGGCCATGTCGGCGAGCATGAAGCGCAGGCCCTGAAGGTTGCTGATCGGTGCACCGAAAGCTTGACGGCCCCGCATGTAGTTTCCGGCGTAGTCAATCGCCCCTTGAGCGATGCCGACGGCCTGCGCGCCGATAGTGGGGCGCGAGCGGTCCAGCGTATGCATGGCGATCTTAAAGCCCTCCCCCTCGGCACCGATACGGTGACTCGCGGGAACACGCACGTCGCTCAACACCACCTCACCGGTCGGTGACGCACGCAGCCCCAACTTGTCCTCATGCTTGGGGAACGACACGCCCGGCCAATCCTTCTCCACCAGGAAGCACGAGATTCCGTGGCTCCGCTTCGACGGATCCGTACTCGCGAAGACCGTGTAGGTCTGAGAAACGCCCGCGTTAGTGATCCAGTACTTCGAACCGTTCAGCACGTACTCGTCACCGTCGCGCACGGCCCTCGTGCGCATCGACGCGACGTCGGATCCCGCGTCCGCCTCGGACAGGCAATAACTAGCCTGGATCTCCCCCGTCGCGATTCGCGGCAGGTACGCCCGCTTGATCTCCTCGGAGGCGAAATTCATTATCGGAAGCATGCCGAGCTTCGAGATCAGCATGGTCACCGACGTCGAAGCGCAACCTCGAGCGATCTCCTCGGCCATAATGGCCTGGGTCACCATATCCGCCCCGGCCCCGCCGTACTCGGTGGGCACCCACAGAGCGGGCAATTCCATCTCCACGCACGCGTCAAAGCTCTCCTGAGGGAACACCTGATCGCGGTCGTACTGCGCGGCGAGTGGGGCGATTCGTTCGTCGACGAAGCCGCGCAACACGTCACGAAACGCACGCTGCTCATCACTCAACTGGTACGTCATCGCCCGACCGCCCCTGACGGCGTGCTCGCCGCGAGAGATTCGGCCACCAGCTGGTCGTCCGCCACGCTATCGACGAAGCGACGCTGGGCGACGTAGCTGTGCGCCAGACCCGCGAAGGGTGCGGCCGCCCGCGCGTCAACGACGTCGCCACGATCCAGCCCGAGCACCGACATCGCGACGCGGACGTCGCCGAGGGTGGGTCCGCGGCCGATAAGACTCGCTCGCTTCGCCGCCACGAGCCCCACGCCCAGTTCGACGTCATGGCGATCGTGATCGTGTTCGAAGGTCCGCGTGGCGACCTCGGCGTGCGCCAGCGTGAGGGCGTACCCCTCATCCGGCGCGGGGGTCCCACGGTTGGCGGCGACCGCGCGATGGGGTGAACGCTGTAGCCCGGGCTTCGCCGGACGGCCGAGTTCGGGGGTGTGCGTGGTCATCGCCGGGCGTACGACGCCCGCCATCGGCACGGGTTGAAAGGTTGGTTGAGTCACACGTCGACCTTACTGCCGCGTACTCACACCCTGGCGAGCCACTCCTCGTAGCGGGGCATCTCCCCGCGCACCGCCTGGTGGTAGGTCGATTGCAGGGCCGAGGTCACCGGTCCCGGCGTCGCGGTGCCCACCACGCGGTCGTCGACCGAGGCGATGGGCACTACTTCGGCGGCGGTCCCCGTCAGGAAGGCCTCGTCGGCCAGGTACAGATCGGTGCGCACCAGCGCCTCGAAACGCACCTCGTAACCCAGGTCGCGCGCGATCTGGACCACGGTCGCCTGCGTGATACCGGCCAGCGCGCCGGCCTCGGAGGGCGGCGGGGTAAGCACGACCCCGTCACGCACGACGAAGATGTTCTCGCCGGTGCACTCGGAGACTCGACCATCCGGGCCCAGCAAAATTGCCTCGTCGTATCCGGCCTTCACGGCCTCCACTTTGGCCAGCGCCGAATTCACGTACATCCCGGTCCCCTTGGCGGCGGTCGGCATGGCGTTGGGATCGTGGCGGCGCCACGACGAGATCTTCATACGCACACCGTGGGCAACGCCCTCGTCACCCAGGTACGCGCCCCACGGCCAGGCGGCCATCGCCACGTTCACCGGCGCCATAAGAGGGTTGACCCCCATTTCGCCGTAGCCGAGGTAGACCAGCGGACGAAGGTAGCAGCCCTCGTGCAACTCGTTGACTCGCACGACCTCGAGCGCCGCATCGCACAGCTGGTCGACGTTGTAGGGAATGTCCATCATGAGGATTCGACAGCTACGCACCAGGCGCTCCATGTGCTCACGCAAGCGAAAGATGGCGACACCCGACGGTGTCGGGTAGGCCCGAATACCCTCGAAGACTCCCGTACCGTAGTGCAACCCGTGACTCAGCACGTGTAGGCGCGCCTGGTCCCAGTCGACCAGGACGCCGTCCATCCATATCTTCTTGGTGGGGGTAATGGGCATTACAACCTCTCTCGCACGGCTTCAGTAATCTCGGCCGTCCCCATGGTGGAGACGTCTCCGTCGAAGTCTTGCACGACACGGGCGATACGTGCGGCGGCGGCGTGTTCACCGAGGAAGTCGACCAGCAGCGCGATCGAGGAAATCGCCGCCAACGGGTTCGCCCGCCCGGTTCCGGCAATGTCGTGTGCGGCCCCGTGTACCGGCTCGAAGAGTGACGGTCCCGTTCGAGCGGGGTTGAGGTTAGCGCTAGCCGCGTAGCCAATACCACCGGTCACGGCGCCCGCGAGATCGGACAAAATGTCGCCGAAGAGGTTGTCGGTGACGATGACGCCGTAGCGCCGCGGATCCTCAACCAAGTAGATGCAGGCCGCGTCGACGTGCTGATAGTCCACCGCGACGCCGGGGTACTCCCGACCCACCTCGGCCGTGGTTCGCGACCAGAGGTCGCCCGCGAAAGTCAGCACGTTGGTCTTGTGGACGAGCGTGAGTCGGGGCCGATCGAGTTCGGCGGCCCGTTCAAAGGCGTAGCGCACGCAGCGCTCGACGCCAAAACGCGTATTCACGGACCCCTGAGTCGCGACTTCCTGCGGCGTCGCTCGGCGCAGTACCCCACCCTCGCCGACGTAGGGACCCTCCGTATTCTCGCGCACGATAGCGAAGGAACTCCCCTGAGCAATCGAACCGGATCTCGCGTGAAACGGCCGGTAGTTCACGTACAGGTCCAGCGAGAAGCGTAGGCGCAGCAGCAATCCCCGCTCCAGAACTCCGCCCGGGATGCGCGTGTCGCCAATCGCCGGACCGACCGCCCCCAACAGGATTGCCTCGAATCCGCGTAGTTCATCCAGCGTCGCGTCGTCGAGCACCGTTCCGTCGCGCAAATAGCGCTGGGCGCCGAGATCGAAACTGGTGACGTCCAGGGCCACCCCCGCCGCCGCCGCGATCTGCAGAGCGGCGGCACTCACTTCGGGACCGATGCCGTCCCCTCCGATGACCGCTACCCGATAACCGTGCTGCACCCGTCCTCCTCGCGGCCACGCGGGCCCTGGTATCTTCAGCCCCCGACCAGTCTGCCCGGCGTCGCGCATCTCGAACAACCACGCGCCGACGACTTCGCACTGTACACTCAGAACTTCACCACTTCGTACACGAGGTTGCGGCATGGCCGGCGAAATTCATCGCATCACCAGGGAGACCCTCGAGAAGTTGCGCGAGGAATACGACTACCTCACCACCGTGGGACGCACGGAGATCGCTCGCACTATCGAAGCCGCGCGACTCCTCGGCGACCTCTCGGAGAACGGCGACTACCACGCCGCGAAGGACGAGCAGGGAAAGATGGAGTCGCGCATCCGACAGATCGATCACGTGCTGCGCAACCACGAACTGGTCGAGCGTGACGTGAACACCGGGGTCGTGCACCACGCGTCCATCGTGCAAGTCGTCTACGAAGGAGACCCCGACGACGACGTCCAGGAGTTCTTCGTGGGATCAATCGAGGAAAAGCCCGAGGGCGTTCTGGTGGCCTCGCCCACCTCACCACTCGGCGCCGCCCTTCTCGACCGAGCGGTAGGTGACGTCGTCGAGTACGACGCCCCCTCGGGCACGCTGCGCGTGACGATCGTCGGGTTGCGTTGAGAGTGGCGCGCACCCTGTACGAGAAGCTGGTCGACGAGCACCTCGTCGCGTCGCCGCCCGACGAGGCGCCCCTGCTCTACATCGACCTGCACCTGATTCACGAGGTCACGAGTCCTCAGGCCTTCGACGGGCTGCGTCTCGCGTCGCGGCGCGTGCGGCGCCCCGAGCGCACGTTGGCTACCGCCGATCACAACGTCCCCACCGACCCACCGTCGACCCCGGTGAGCGACCCGGTCTCGCGCCGCCAGCTCGAAGCCCTGGACGAGAACTGTCGCGAGTTCGGCATCACCCTGTTCCCACGCGGCAACGAGCACCAGGGAATCGTCCACGTCATCGGCCCCGAATTGGGCGCCACCCAACCGGGCATGACGATCGTGTGCGGCGACTCACACACCTCCACCCACGGGGCCTTCGGCGCGCTGGCCTTCGGCATTGGCACCAGCGAGGTGGAGCACGTCCTGGCAACCCAGACGCTGCCTCACCAGCGCGCGCGAACGATGGCGGTGACCCTTGAGGGACAGGTTCCTCCCGGAGTGAGCGCCAAGGACATAGTGCTGGCGATCGTGGCACGCCTGGGTACGGGGGGTGGTGCCGGGCACGTCATCGAGTACCGCGGCCAGGCCATCCGCGACCTCTCGATGGAGGGTCGCATGACCATCTGCAACATGAGTATCGAAGCGGGGGCCCGCGCCGGACTCATCGGGGTGGACGACACGACGATCGACTACCTCCGCGACCACGTGATCGTCGACGACGACGAGTTCGCCCGCCTCGCCGCGCGCTGGCGAACGTACGTCAGCGACGACGACGCGACGTTCGATAGTGAAGTGATCCTGCGCGCCGACGACCTCGTCCCCTCGGTCACCTGGGGAACGAATCCGGCTCAGGTCGTCGCCCTCGACGGTGTCGTCCCCTCGCCGCACGACGAGCGGGACCCCGCCCAGGCCGAGGCGGCGGCCCGAGCTCTCGCCTACATGGGGCTGGAACCGGGTACGCCGATTCGCGACGTCGCGGTCGACGTGGTGTTCATCGGCTCGTGCACCAACTCCCGACTAGAGGATCTGAGGGCGGCCGCCGAGGTGGTCCGCGGCCGGCGGGTCGCCGAGGGCGTGCGCGCCCTCGTCGTACCCGGGTCGCACGCCGTCAAGCGGCACGCCGAGGCCGAAGGGCTCGACCGCGTCTTCCTCGACGCGGGCTTCGAGTGGCGCGAGCCGGGCTGCTCGATGTGCCTAGGGATGAACCCGGACCAGTTGCGGCCCGGCCAGCGCAGCGCGTCGACCTCTAACCGCAACTTCGAGGGGCGCCAGGGACGCGGCGGACGCACCCATCTGGTCTCGCCCGCCGTCGCCGCCGCGACCGCCCTGATGGGCCGCTTCGCCTCACCCGCGGAGGTGAGCGCGTGAAGCCCGTGCACGTGGTCGAAGGTCGAGCAGTTCCCCTGGAGCGATCCGACGTCGACACTGATCAGATCATTCCCTCGGAGTGGTTGAAGCGGGTGGAGCGCACCGGCTTCGGGCGAGGACTCTTCAGCGAGTGGCGCGACGACCCCGCGTTCGTCCTCAACCAGCCCGCCTACGCCGGCGCCACGATTTTGGTGGCCCAGGCTCGCTTCGGCACGGGTTCGTCGCGCGAACACGCCGTCTGGGCGCTGATGGACTACGGCTTCGCCGCCGTCGTGGCGTCCTCCTTCGGTGACATCTTCGCCAACAACGCCGCCTCGCAGGGCCTGGTGACCGTGACCCTTCCCCCCGACGCCCTCGAAGAGTTGACCCAACTCGTGAAGGCGGATCCGTCGAGGCTGGTCGTCGTCGACGTCGAACGGCTCCTCGTCGAGGTGCCCGACGCCGCGTGGCAGCACGCCTTTTCACTCAACGCGCTCACCCGCGAGCGACTCCTGCACGGATGGGACACGATCGGGCTGACCCTTCGCCACGACAACGAGATCGCCCGCTTCGAGTCCGCGCACTGGGCTCCGAGTGTGCCCATCCGCTTCGCCCCCTAATCCTGGCGGCGCCGCGCCGTGGTGTCGTACTGTCGTGACACGAGAGCGAGGTGCCATGAGCGACTTTCCCTACGCCGACCGTCTGGCCATCCACTACCAGCTACCCGAGTCGGGGCTCGATCGAGAGAGCGTCCATGACGCGTTGACCCTGATGGCGCGCGCGGAAGATCCGGTCTGGGAGTCCGGACAGTGCTCGGGGACGATGTACTGCGGTGACCACGATCACTACGACTTCGTAAACAAGGCGTTCTCGTACTTTTCTCACGTCAACGCCCTCCAGCGCGACATGTGCCCCAGCGCCACCAAGTTCGAGGCGGAGATCATCGCGATGACGCTCGACCTTCTGGGCGGGACCCCGGGCCCCGACACGCGTCCCGCCGGGCTCGTCACGTCGGGCGGCTCCGCCTCGATCGCCCACGCGGTGCTCGCCTATCGTGAGTCCCACCCCGACGTCGCCCATCCCGTCATGATCAAGCCAGAGACGGCCCACCCGGCCTTCTCCAAGGCTGGTCACCTCTTCGGCGTCACGATGCGCGTCGCGCCGGTCGATCCGGTCACCACTCAGGTAGACCTCGACTGGGTCGCGGCGCACATCGACGCCGACACCGTCGCACTGATCGGATCGGCGACCAACTACGGCTACGGCACGATAGACCCGATCGGCGAACTCGGAGCCCTGGCGCTCGACCACGGTATCGGCCTGCACGTCGACGCCTGCCTGGGCGGCTTCATCCTGCCCTTCGGCCGCGAACTCGGCTACGACATCGCGCCCTTCGACCTACGCGTTCCCGGGGTGACCTCGATCTCCGCCGACACCCACAAGTACGGCTACGCACTCAAGGGTACGAGCGTGCTCTGCGTCGCGGATCGGGCTCTGCGCAACGCGCAGTACTTCTACCAGAGCGACTGGTCGGGCGGAAAGTACTGCTCGCCGGGCATGGACGGGTCGCGTTCGGGGGGCCTCCTGACCGCTACCTGGGCCGTCATTGTCCTTAGGCACGACCGTGGCCTCCGTTCAGAGCCGACCTCGCCGCCGACTCGGCGTCGACCGTGTCGGACTTGCCCCGTTGACGACGTAGCTGGCGGTTCGGGCGGTTCACCTCCACGACCTCGACGCCGCTCTCCTGGAGGTGACGGGCGAGCCCGGCGCGGTAGGAACCGGTGCTCTCGACACCGACCTTCACGAGGGTGCCGAAATCTTCCAACTAGCGCGTCAGCGCCGCGTAGCCCTTGGCGTTGACCTCAAAAGACGCCGTGTCGAGGATCTTGCCTCGTTCATCCACAACGGCTGCC